>JAFQFG010000049.1 GCA_017398695.1 Alistipes sp. | reverse complement strand
GCAGAAGTATCAGAAGAAGGTTGCTCAGGCTGTTAAGCGTGCGCGTCACCTCGCAATTCTGCCGTTCGTAACTGACTGTATGAAATAAGGAGGGAGAGATTATGGAAGTTATTTTGATCAAGGACGTAGAGAATTTGGGCTACGCTAACGACATCGTAAACGTAAAGCCCGGTTATGCGAATAACTACCTGATTCCTCAGGGCTTCGCAAAGGCTGCAACCGCTTCGGCAAAGAAGGTACTCGCAGAGAACCTCCGCCAGCGCGCTCACAAGGATGCAAAGATTCTCGCTGATGCACAGGCTTTGGCAGAGAAGATTGCTAACCTCCCGCTCACCTTCGCTGTTAAGGCTGAGGAGGGTAAGATCTTCGGTGCTATCACCTCGACCGACATCGCAGAGGCTCTGCTCGAAAAGGGTGTTACCGTTGATCGCAAGAACGTAACCGTTGATGCTATCAAGACCGTCGGCGAGTACGAGGCAAGCGTGAAACTCCACCGCGAGGTTAAGGCTACCGTAAAGCTTACGGTTGTTGCCGAGGAGTAATAATTCCTATACCAACCAAAAAAGGAAGGCTGTCAATGACAGCCTTCCTTTTTGTTCTATATCGTAGCAAACTCCTATCTTGCAGCTTACTCCACCCTATCTCTTCATGTCCTTGGCTCTCTTGGCCACAGCTCGACGCACGGCAGGGGTCTCGAGGTAAGCCTTGATGCGGTCGGGATAGTCACTCGACACGAAGTCTACATGGTGACGGATGGCCCAATCCACAATCTCGGGATGATTGACCATCCACATCGTAGTCGTCATGCCGTTTGCACGCGCACCATCGACCAAATCGGGTCGGTTCATAAAGATATTGACATTGTAAACCAGAGCCGTCAGTCCATCCTTCTTGCCTTGCTCTGCCTCCACGCACTTACTTCCAAACGAGCTGTTGATATACATCACCTGGCTACCCGGAACCAGCCGTGCACACTCCTTACAGATGTGGTAGCTGAACGACGAGAACTCGACGATATCGAGGGCATCCATCTGGCGACATATCGCCACCACACGCTCTACCAACTCGGTCTCAAGCTCGGGTGTCTCATGCTTCTTAAATTCGATAATCTGCTTCAAGCCATGGCACTTCTTCGCCTCGGCAATCCACTCGCGGAATGTCGGCACCTTATTGCCATTGGGCAGTGTCGCATTCGCTATCTCTGCCCACGTACTCTTCTGCACCACGATATCGGTGCCCAAAATCTTGGGGCCGTGAACGACCACAACCTCCTTGTCGGCGGTAAGATTAACATCAAACTCCACTCCGTAAACCCCCAACTTGTGGGCATTTACCAAAGCTGCAATCGAATTTTCGTCAGCACCCGGAGAGTTATAAAAACCGCGATGGCACACAATCTTGGGCTGTGCGACTGCTGTCAGCACGCCCAAAACTGCAATGACCAATACTAAAAATCTTTTCATCGTCCTGAAAGTTTTTTCTTAGTTCAGCGTCGGCAGGAACGAATACTCCTTCGAGTAGTGGAGCATCTGCTCAACGTAGTTATCGTTATAAACAACCTCAACGTCAACGATCTCGCCATTCTCCTCTACCAGACGGTAGTCGGGGTTGATAAATCCACCATAAGGCTCGATATTGAGAGCACGATAACGCTCCAAAACCTCAGCATGAAGCTCGGGATCGATCTTTACGGCATAGTTCTCAACCAGAGCCTTACCGGCCTCATAATCACCCTCCGACTTGATACGCTGTACCTCATAGAGCATCTGACCAAGCAACTCGCGGAACTTATCGAAATCGTTAACCACAACGTAGCTCTTACCATCCTGCTTAACCCACTCAATCACGTTATCGGCCTTACCGTGCTCATAGCACCACTCAGCGATAAGCTTGCGGTTACGCATGTGCGACTCCTCGACATTCTTACCAAGCTCGATACGCGAGAACTGAGTCATCATTCCATTCATCACATACGAAGCATACTGCGCCTTTGCCACATCGAGCGAGGGGATAAGTCCCAACTCAACCATCTTCGGATCACCCAGATAGTAGAGACCAAAGAGGTCGGCACGCGCCTCCTCGAGAGTCGAGGTATAGGTACCGAGCTCACCGCCCTTCGTTCCGGGGGCCAGCTGACCCGAACCGTGACCGAGGCACTCATGCAGATCGGTGTGGAGGTCATCAGCGAGCTTGCCGTACTTGGTCATACGCTCACGATCCTCCTCGCGCAATACGAACTCCTCCTGGAAGCCGTTACCCTGCGCAGCCTTCTTGTAGGCAAAGGTAATGTTGTCGATAGTCACCGACTTCGAGCCGTACTCCTTGCGAATCCAATCGGCATTCGGAAGATTGATACCGATGGGGGTCGCAGGATAGCAGTCGCCACCGAGCATTGCCACGGTGATAACCTTTGCCGAAACACCCTTCACTACCTCCTTGCGATAGGCGGGATTGATGGGTGAGTGATCCTCGAACCACTGTGCATTCGCCGAGATAACTTCGGTACGGTGGCACGCCTCCTCATCACGGAAATTCACAATCGACTCCCACGAAGCCTTACGGCCAAGGGGATCGCCATAATCCTCGATAAAGCCATTCACGAAATCGACATTCGACACTGTATCCTGCACCCACTTGATGTTGTAGTCGTCGAACTGGCGCAGATCACCCGAACGATAGTACTTCACCAACGAGTTGATAATCGCCTTCTGGGGCTCAGCAGCGACACCTTCAGCCTTCTCAAGCCACTCAACGATACGATCGATAGCAGCCGAGTACATACCGCCCGACTTCCACACGCGCTCGACAATCTTGCCATTCTCCTTCACGAGTTTCGAGTTCAGACCGTAAGAGATGGGGCGCGGATCGTTCACCGAAGCCATTTTCTTGTAAAAGGCCTCAACTTCGCGCTGTGTTACACCCTCATAGTAGTTGTTGGACGAAGCCTTGATAACGTCAATACCTGCCGACTGATTGAGAGCCGAAGCGTAGAGCTCCTCGTCAAAAATAACGGGCAGCAACACCTCCTTGAGTGCCTCCACCGAGCCAAACTCCTGCGGCAACTTCTCGGCCGGAACCGCTGCGAGCAATTGCTCGAAATACTCCTGCGAGAAGCGGGGCTTAAACTTATCCTTCGAGTAGTGGTGGTGAATACCGTTGGCAAACCACACCTTTTTAAGATAGGTCTCCAACGCCTTCCACTCTTCACACTCGCGGCAACCCTCATAAGAGGTGTAGATAGCCTCCAAAGTGCGACGCACTGCAAGGTTATACTTGAAATTCTGGTCGAACATAATGTCACGACCACACTTTGCTGCCTCCGAGAGGTAGTAGATCAAAATCTTCTCCTGCAGGGGCAACGCCTCGAAGCCCGGCACTTCGTAGCGGATAACCTTGATATCGTCAAAGCGATCCACAACCCACGCTTTCTCCTCGTTCTGCGTACCGCACGAAGAGAGAATAGCGGCAAAAATTCCCATAATTGTTACACTAAAAATTCGTTTCATCACTTGTTCGGTTAAAATTTATGTGCAAATTTATACAAAAATAACCAAACGCCGACCATCGTATCCGAATTATTGTATAACTTTGCCACACCAAATGTGAAAAACAGGTGATGAAGATAACTACAACAGTCAGCGAATTGCGTGCCGCACTCGAGGCCATGGGTGAGGGCGCAGTAGGTTTTGTTCCCACGATGGGAGCGCTGCACGAAGGACATATATCGTTGGTCGAGCGAGCTCGCAAGGAGTGTGCAAAGTGCGTAGTGAGCGTCTTTGTAAACCCCACGCAATTCAACGACAAGAACGACTTGAAGCACTACCCTCGCACGCCCGAGGCTGATGCGGCAATGCTCGAGGCGGCAGGTGTGGATGTTGTATTCATGCCCACTGTCGAGGAGGTCTATCCCGAGCCCGACACACGCCAATTCGATTTCGGTGCTATCGACAAAGTTATGGAGGGTGCAACCCGCCCGGGGCACTTTAACGGTGTGGCACAGGTCGTAAGCCGCCTGTTCGACCTCGTAAAGCCCGACAAGGCGTACTTCGGAGAGAAGGATTTTCAGCAGATTGCCGTCATCAAGGCGATGGTCGCTCAGCTCGCTCTCTCTGTCGAGATTGTCGAGTGTCCGATAGTCCGAGGGGAGGATGGTTTGGCACTCTCGTCACGTAATGCCCTGCTCGACAAGGAGCATCGTGCAGCAGCACCTCACATCTATGAGGTACTGCACGCTGCAACTGCAAAAGTTGGCGAGATGAGCCCTGCGGAGCTGACCGAGTGGGTCGAAAACGAAATCAACTCAAACGAATATTTGAAAGTTATATATTTCCAGGCCGTGGATGCACTCTCGATGCAGAAGGTGCACTCGTGGGACGAATCCGAGCGGGTGCAGGGATGCGTAGCAGTGCAGGCCGGCAATGTAAGACTTATTGACAACATCAAACTTAAATAAGGCGATGAAGATAGAAGTTCTCAAATCAAAAATCCACCGCGTAACCGTTACGCAGGCAAACCTCAACTACGTAGGCAGCATCACCGTTGATGAGGCTCTGCTCGAGGCAGCCAACATGATTGAGGGAGAGAAGGTACAGGTGCTCAACGTCACCAACGGAGAACGATTGGAAACTTACATCATAAAAGGCGAGCGCGATAGTGGCGTAATCTGTCTTAACGGAGCTGCAGCACACAAAGCATCGGAGGGCGACATCGTAATCCTCGTATCGTATGCTCTGCTCGACTTCGAAGAGGCCAAGAGCTTTAAGCCGTGGGTAATCTTCCCCGACACGGCAACCAACAAACTTGTGAAGTAAGTGGGGGGGGCAACACCGGACACCTATATATTTATATAGCGAGTAACTGATGGAGATTTTTCTGGCAATAATGGCAGTTCTGCTCACGGTCATCGGAGCCGTGGGGTGCATCGTGCCCGTGCTGCCGGGTGTAGTGCTGAGCTACGCGGGATTGCTCTGTGCCTTCTTCCGCGAAGGCTCTACGCTCTCATCCACGTTGCTCTGGATTTGGTTGGCAATAGTTGCGATTGTGTCGCTCGTCGATTACTTCCTGCCGGCATATATGACCAAGACCTTCGGCGGTAGCCGTCCGGCTACTATCGGAGCCACCATCGGAGCTATCGGAGGATTCTTCCTCGGGCCGTTGGGCATTATTGCAGGGCCGTTTATAGGGGCTTTGATAGGAGAGATGATGCACAACCGCGATGATTTGAACAGCGCCATCAAGGTAGGTCTTGGCTCATTCCTATCGTTTATCGTCGGCACCGGCATTAAACTTCTGGCGGCAAGTGGCATACTTGTCTACGTCTGCCGCGACATTTTCTTCAATTAGAACACTTTTTAGGCAATAATTCACACTCTCCTGCGTTTTTTTGTCATAAAAATTTGGCGGGGGGGGGTAGAATCTGTTTTTAATTTTATTAAACGTGTAAAAACTTGACTATATAAATTGTTTCGAAATAAAATTCAAAACAGATTCATTTCCTATATTTGTACCTGAAAACTGACTAACAAGCAAACTATCATAAACAACTTAAAGAGATGAAAAGGTTTTTGACCATCGTGGCGATTGTCGTTGCACTCTGCGCCACTGCGTGTTCGGATTACCACTACGAGAAGGTTGCAGGCGACCCGCTCAAAACCCGAATCTACACGCTCGATAACGGATTGAAGGTCTACATGACCGTAAACAAGGAGGCTCCGCGCATCCAGACCTACATAGCCGTCAAGGTCGGAGCAAAGAATGACCCTGCCGAGACTACCGGCTTGGCTCACTACTTTGAGCACTTGATGTTCAAGGGAACCGAGCGTTTCGGCACCTCGAACTACGAGGCTGAGGCTCCGCTGCTCGAAAGAATCGAGCAACTCTTCGAACTCTACCGCAACACCGAAGACCCCGCCAAGCGCAAAGAGTTGTATGCTCTTATCGACAGCGTTTCGCAAGAGGCTTCGAAGTACGCTATCCCCAATGAGTACGACAAGTTGATGTCGGCAATCGGAGCATCGGGCACCAACGCTTGGACCTCGTTTGACGAGACGGTCTACACCGAGGACATCCCCGCAAATCAGGTCGAAAATTGGGCGAAAATTCAGGCTGACCGCTTCGCGAACAACGTGATTCGCGGTTTCCATACCGAGCTCGAAACCGTCTATGAGGAGTACAATATGTCGCTCACCCGCGACGGCAACAAGGCCTACTATGGCATTCTCGAGTTGCTACACCCGAATCATCCCTGCGGTCAGCACTCTGTGCTCGGAACGCAGGAGCATCTGAAAAACCCCTCGATTACCAATATCAAGAACTACTACAAGACCTACTACGTGCCCAACAATATGGCAATATGTATGTCGGGAGATTTCGACCCCGACAAGACAATCGCCATCATCGACAAGTACTTCGGCTCGCTGCAACCCAATCCGGAGTTGCCCGAATTTACCTTCCCCGAGGCGGAGCCTATCACGGCACCCAAAGTCAAGGAGGTCTATGGCAACGATGCAGAGTTCCTCTATATGGGCTGGCGCACGGGTGGCGGCATGTCGTGTGAGGATTCGCATATTCAGGAGATTGTGGGCGACATTCTCTACAACGGCAAGTGCGGACTTCTCGACACCGACCTTATGCAGCAGCAGAGAGTTCTCCACGCCTTTGCATCAAGTATGATTGATGCCGACCTCGGCAGCCTCGTTCTCGGAGGTTATCCCAAGCAGGGACAGACCCTCGAAGAGGTGCGTGACCTGCTCCTTGCCGAGGTGGCGAAGTTGCGCAACGGAGAGTTCGATGAGTCGCTGATAGCCTCGACGATAGCCAATTTCAAGCGCTACCGCATGGAGGAGCTCGATAGCAATAATGGCCGTGCCATGCAGTACGTGAGCACCTTCATCAACGGCATCGACTGGGCAGACCAGGTGAAGCGTCTGGATAAGATGAGCCGCATAACCAAGGCTGACATCGTGGCGTGGGCAAACAAATACCTCGGTGACGAAAACTACGCGATACTCTACAAGCGTCAGGGCGAGGACAAAAATCAGAAGAAGATCGAGAAGCCGGCAATCACCCCGATTGCAACCAACCGCGATGCCAAGAGCGACTTCCTTGTCGAGATTCAGTCGTCGGAGGTTGAGCCTATCGCACCCGTGTTTGTCGACTTTGAACGTGACATGTCGGTCGGCAAGATGAAGAGCCGCGACATCGAGGTGCTCTACAAGCAGAATACCACCAACGACCTCTTCACGTTGATGTATCTCTATGAGTTTGGCAGCGCCGACAACCCCCGCATGGATACCGCAATTCAGTATTTCGAGTTGCTCGGCACCGCATCGAAGTCGCTCGAGCAGATTCAGAGCGAGTTCTACGCTATGGCGTGCGATTTCCGCATTACGCTTGCACGCAATCGTGCCTATGTCTGGATCTCGGGCTTGGGTGACAATATGGCGAAAGCTATGACGTTGGCCGAGGAGTATATGCGTGAGGTCGAGGGCAATGACGAGGTACTCACCGAGCTCAAGAAGGATATACTCAAGAGTGGTGCCGATGCCAAGCTCAACCAGAATGCCAACCACCGCGCACTGCGCAACTATGCTATGTATGGCCCCGAGGCTATCAAGGCGATGACACTGACCAACGAGCAGCTGAAGGCCCTCACCTCAGAGGAGTTGCTGGGCGAGATTAAGGCTCTCAGTGGCATGAAGCACCGCGTAATGTACTATGGTCCCCTCTCGCAGCGCGAACTTACGGCCGAGCTTGAGCGTTCGCACCATGTTGCCGAGACGCTGATCGACCCCGAAGAAGGCAAGGTGGAGTATCCGCTGCAATCGACACCGAAGAACCGTGTACTGCTCGCCCATTACGATGCAAAGCAGATCTACTACACCCAGTATTCGAAGCGCGACAGCGACATCTTCTCGACCGATAACGATGCGGCAATGCTACTCTACAACAACTATTTTGGTGGTGGAATGAACGCTATCGTATTCCAGGAGATGCGCGAGGCTCGCGGTCTGGCTTACTCGTCGTGGGCTCAACTTGCAGAGCACTTCCGCGCCAAGGATGGCTACACCTACACCGCCTTTATCGCCACACAAAACGATAAGATGCGACAGGCTATGGAGGCCTTTGCCGAGATCATCAACAATATGCCTCAATCGCAGAATGCCTTCGACATAGCCAAGCAGTCGGTACTCACCTCGTTGGCTACCGAGCGTGTGATCAAGGAGGATGTGCTTTGGCACTATCTCGCAGCACAAAACAAGGGTGTCAACTTCGACCGCAATGCGCTGATTTACGACAAAATCAAGACGATGACCCTCGATGATGTTGTCTCGTTCCAGCAGGAGTGGATCAAGGATCGCAGCTACACCTACTGCATCCTGGGCGACAAGCGCGACCTCGACATGAAGTATCTGCGCAGCATCGGAGAGGTCACTCTGCTCTCGCAGGAGGAGATTTTCGGATACTAAAATGGCACTACGGCATGGCGTTGCCGACCAAAACGCCATTCAAGAGTGAGGGTAGCCCAAAAACGATGAAGGTTACCCTCACTTTTTTGGCTCAATTTCTAATTTTATTAGTATATTTGCCGTACCTAAATAGTTTTAACCACAATGCTTAATATAGTTTTATTCGGTGCGCCGGGTTGTGGCAAGGGTACACAAGCGGCACGACTCAAGGAGAAGTACGGCATCAATCACGTCTCGACTGGCGAGATTATCCGTAACGAAATCAAGAACGAAACCGAACTCGGCAAAGAGGTCTCGGCTGCCATCCAGCGCGGAGAACTTGCCCCCGACGAGGTCGTTATCAACATCATCGCCAACTACGTCCGCGAGAATAGCGAGTGTGCAGGCAACATCTTTGACGGTTTCCCGCGCACAACGTTCCAAGCAGAGCGTTTCGATGAGATTTTGGCAGAGCATGGGCTCAAGGTCGACATGATGATCTATATGGACGTGCCTGAGCAGGAGCTGGTCAATCGAATCTTGCTCCGTGGCAAGGAGTCGGGACGCGCAGACGATGCATCGGAGGATATTATCCGCAACCGCATCTCGACCTATCGCGCACAGACCGAGGTTGTTGCCGACTACTATTCGGCACAGGATAAGTATTTTGCCATCAACGGACTCGGCACTATGGACGAGGTCTTTGAGCGCATCTGCACCGTAATCGACGCTGCGCGATAGAGATCAACAACGAACAGAAGAGGTCAAATAACAAAGCGAGGCTGCCACAATTGCGTTGGCAGCCTCGCTTCTTATAGATCTAATCCACGACCCTATCTCTCATCATCTCCATCGAAGAAGTAGGTAGCGTAGTGGTGATAACCGGCCTTATCATAGAGCTGACGCAGGTGGTTTACACGACGTGCGAAGTCATCAAAATTCTTCTCACCCTGCGACCATCCGGCCTCGGCAATACCTGCCATGCGGGGCAACATCTTGTGCTGTACACGCTCGAATGTTGAAATAAACTCGGTCCAGAGGTTGCACTGCACACCCTTGATATTCTTATACTGCTCTGGCTTGAGGTTCTCGTAGGGATTCAGGTTGTATGCATCGAGCAGAGTTACGATACGGGTAGCAAACATCGGGCCCTCCTTGTTCGAGTCGGGACGACGTGTCTGGTAGTAGTCCATATAGCAATGCTTCTTCGGTGTGAGGATCACCTCATTACCGAGGGTTGTTGCCTGCAGACGACGCTTATCCTGCCAGAGCATCACGGTCACGCTCTTGTTGACACCACCCTTGATAACCTCGTCCCAGCCGATAATCTTACGACCATGCTTTGCAAGGATAGCCTCAACACGGTGAGTAAAGTAGCTCTGCAGCTCATTCTCATCCTTCAGACCCTCATCCTTCATGCGCTTTTGGCAGTGGGGGCACTCCTTCCAACGATCACGCGGAGCCTCATCTCCACCAAGGTGGCTATACTTCGAGGGGAAGAGCTGGAAAACCTCCTCCAATACACCCTCGATAAACTCTAAGGTCGACTCCTTACCTACGCAGAGTACATCTTTGCTGATACCCCACTTTGTACGCACCTCAAACTTCTCATCGCGGCAACCGAGGTAGTTGTACGAAGCCAATGCAGCCACCATGTGACCCGGCATATCAATCTCGGGGATTACCTCGATATAACGCTCGGCTGCATACTTCACGATATCGCGAATCTCCTCCTGAGTGTAGTAACCACCGTGAGGCATACCGTCATACGAGGTCGAGTTGTTACGTCCGATGATGGTCTCCTTGCGCACCGAACCCTTCTTGATAAGGTTGGGATACTTCTTAATCTCGATACGCCAGCCCTGATCCTCGGTGAGGTGCCAGTGGAGCACGTTCATCTTGTGCATAGCAACCATGTCGATGAAGCGCTTAACCTCTTTCACGGTAAAGAAGTGACGGCACACATCGAACATCGCACCACGATAGCCGAGCAGCGGCTTATCCTTAATCGACACACCCTGCAACTCGATACCCTTCTTTGCAGTTGTACCTGCCGAGATCAACTGACGAAGGCTCTGCAAACCGTAGAATACACCCTGCGGCGTACCACCCTTAATCGAAACACCCTTCGATGTCACGTCAAGCGTATACTCCTCTTTGCCGAGTGACGAATCAACTGCCAGCAAGATACCCTTCTTGGCATTCTTCTCGACAGCGAGTGTCATACCCGCCTCCGAAGCCACATAATCTGCAAAAATCTCTGCCGGGCGCACCAGCGAGTCATCCGACACCGAGATTACGGTCTTGGGCGTAACTACATACGAGCCTTTAACCTGCGAAACCTGCAAAGGTTTAGGGATGATTACCGTAGACGTATTCTGCGCCGATACGGTAAGAGCTACAACAAGTGCAGCGAAAGTCAAAAGAAATTTTTTCATGTAAATCTAAATATAAGTTGGTTATCTGATTTTATCGAAGAGAGTTTTAATTATTTCTCGTCTACTCCATTGTAGAAGTAGGTTGCGTAGTGGTGGAAACCGGCCTTGTCGTAGAGTTTACGCAGGTGGTGCATTCTGCGAGCGAAGTCGTCAAAGTTCTTCTCGCCCTGCGACCAACCGACCTCTGCCGTAGCCGCCATACGGGGCAACATCTTGGTCTGCACACGCTCGAAGGTCTTGACAAACTCGGTCCAGAGATTACACTGCACACCCTTGATGCTCTTGCACTGCTCGGGAGTAAGTTTCTCATACGGGTCGAGGCTGTATGCCTTGCGCAACGTAACCGCAGTTCGGCAGTGCAGGTCACCCTCCTTATTGGTGTAGGGACGTTTGGTTTGATAGTAGTTCATATAGCAGAAAAGTTTGGGCGAGAGAATTACATCATTACCCAAAGATGTCACCTGCTTACGATTCTTATCCTGCCAGAGCATCAACGTCACGCTCTTATTTACACCACCATGGATAACCTCATCCCAACCGATAAGAGTGCGGTTATGCTTTGCGAGGATCTTCTCGACACGGCGGGTAAAGTAGCTCTGGAGTTCGGTCTCATCCTTCAAGCCCTCCTCCTGGATACGCTTCTGGCAGTGGGGGCACTCCTTCCAACGCACATTGGGCGCCTCATCACCACCAAGGTGGATATACTTCGAGGGGAAGAGTTCAAACACCTCGGCCAAGACCTCCTCAACAAACTTGAAGGTCGACTCCTTGCCTACACAGAGCACATCCTCGCTGACACCCCAAGTGGGGCGCACCTCGAACTTCTCATTGCGACAACCAAGCCAGTTGTACGATGCGAGTGCAGCCACCATATGACCCGGCATATCAATCTCGGGGATAACCTCGACGTAACGCTCAGAGGCATACTTCACGACATCGCGAATCTCCTCCTGAGTGTAGTAGCCGCCATAAGGCATACCGTCATACGACTGAGAGTTCCAGCGACCGATAACGGTCTGCTTGCGGATTGAACCCTTTCTTACGAGGTTAGGGTACTTCTTGATCTCGATACGCCAGCCCTGGTCCTCGGTCAGATGCCAATGGAAGACATTCATCTTGTGCATCGCAATCATATCGATAAACTGCTTAACCTCCGCAACCGTAAAGAAGTGACGGCAGACATCGAGCATTGCGCCACGATAGCCGAGCAGCGGCTTATCCTTGACACTTGCGCACTGCAACTCCACGCCCTTCTTGGTCTGCGCGCCGGCGGAAATCATCTGGCGAAGGCTCTGCAAACCATAGAATACACCCTGCGGCGTACCGCCTTTAATCGAGACCCCCTTTGAAGTTACATCGAGTGTATACTCCTCCTTGCCGAGCGACGAGTCGAGCGAGAGAACGATGCCCTTCTTGCCACCCTTCTCGACCGCGAGGGTCATTCCGGCCTCCGAAGCCACATAGCCCGCAAAAATCTCTGCCGGGCGCACCAGCGACTCATCCGACACCGAGATTACGGTCTTGGGCGTAACTACATACGAGCCCTTTACCTGTGCAGCCTCCAAAGGTCGGGGAATAATCACCGTTGCAGCACTCTGCGCCGATACGGTAAGAGCGACAACAAGTGCAGCAAAAGTCAAAAGAATTTTCTTCATATTAAATCAGTTAAGTGTTGGTTTGTTCTATTTTGCTACAAATATAACACTCTCTTTCGACAATACCTACCTCGAATTATCATTCGTGAGGGGTTTGCCCTGATACTCTCCCGTGAGTGTATTGAGGAACTCTACAATCAGCAACTCCTCATCATCGGTCAGCGACACACCCGACTGGTAGGTACCCATAGCACACACAGCCTCCTGAAGCGTCTCGCGCGTACCATCATGGTAGTAAGGCCATGTGAGTGCGACATTGCGCAGACCCGGCACCTTAAAGCGATGGCGATCGCGCTCCACGCCCGTCTGCTTGAAGCGTCCATTATCCTCCTCGGTAAGCGGCAGAGCTCTGTCGGCAAAGTAGTGGGCACGCAGACCCATCAACTCATAGCTCTCGCCTCCGAGATTGGGGCCAACGTGGCAGGTTGCACAGTTGTACTTCTTGAAGAGCTCGTAGCCCTGCTTAGCCTCGGCCGAGATTGCGGCATCATCACCACGCAGATACTTGTCAAATGGAGAGTTGGGGGTAAGCAGCGTGCGCTCAAACTCCTCGATTGCGTTGGTTATGGTTGCCTGCGTAATGCCCTCCTCGGGGTAGCACTCACGGAATGCGCGTACCATCTTCGGATCGCGCTTCAGCTTGCTGACGATGAGGTCAAACGATGGCGAGGCCATCTCCACGGGGTTCACCGGAGGACCTGCAGCCTGATCGGCAAGCGTCACAGCACGGCCATCCCAGAACTGCACGAAGTTGTAGACAGCGTTATAGACCGTCGGAGCATTCACGCCTCCCTTCAAGCCCTCAACGCCCTCCGAGAACTGCTTATTATCGACACCGGCCGTATTCAGACCGTGACACGAAGCGCACGACACGGTATTATCAACCGACAGACGTGTGTCGTGGAATAGTGCCATACCGAGAGCCACCTTCTTGGCATCCACCGGCAGCGACTCTGCGATCGGACGTACCGGCTCGCCTGCGCGGTCACCGGCCAAACCATCACTATAGTACTCGCTGCGGTAGTTCTTCGCCCACTCGAGGATAATATCACGCTTGGCATTGGTCATCTTGCTACCCCAATGCACAAGGTAATACTTCGCCATCGGCATACTCTTGTCGAGAGCCACCTTCTCGACCTTTGCCACATCCACCGGCGAGGGCAGACGATCAGACTCGAGAGCCTCCATCAACGGAGCAATGTCGAATGCTCGGTAGCCCGAGTCGATATCCGCCATCACGATATCGCCCGCCACGGGCAACTTAGCATAGAATGGAACATTCGGCTCTGCCGTGTGGCAGTCCAGACATCCACCCTTAATAAAGATTGCTGCTACACGCGCACGTTCGGGATACTCCGACGACGGTACGCGATTCGAAATGCGCCAAACGGCCAGCAGCACCGCCACCAGCGTCAATGCCAGAATAAGTAATCTCCTGAATTTCATAAGCGTTTGTTTTATGGGTTAATTATCTATATTATAAGTATGTACACTACGTTCAACATTGGGCAGATAGTTCACGCCCCACCAGCACATCTGCAATGTGCAAAATCCTACAACCACAATAATCCTAAAGATCCTCCGACAGTCGGGGCGATGCAATCGCAGATGTATCGCTGCGAGGTAGATTATCCACGTAGCCGCAGCCCAAGCCTCCTTGGGATCCCAACTCCAATGGTAACCCCACGCCTGCTTTGCCCAGAGTGCACCGGAGAGCATTCCGACAGTAAAAAAGGCCACCCCACCATATAGCAGTTGTTCGATAGCATCGTCGATGTCGGCTCTGCGATTGCAAAATCCATACAGAGCCAACAGCAGAGCACAGCCCAACAGCGCATACGAGAACATATATACCGCCACGTGAGGCACAAACCACGCACTCTGCAGTGCCGGCATCAGCGAGCTGTCGTGAATCTCGGGACGCAAGCAGTTGATCAGAAGGAACACCGTGGCCATCAGTGTCGAGAATGAGAGTATCCAGCGATAACGCCACCTTGCGTATGTGAAGAGTCCCGCACAGAGCAGGCAAAACGAGTACCAGAGTCGTGTTTCGCCCATCGTGCGCATCGGAGGACGCTCGAGCACCACCCATAGTTGTGCGATAAATCCGCCCATCACGACCACGGCCAACGCGGCTAAAGAGATCGCCCACACCGAGCGCTCCTTTGCCTTTGCGGCAACGACGGCAGCCGCCAATGAGAGTGCCACGACCAGAGCCGTAGCCCACGGCAATATAGGCCAACCGAGCATCATCGCTGCACCTCCTTTCTTACACCCCTTTTTGCACCATGCGCAAACATCAGCGCGGCTCCTGCAAGCATCAACACAATGCCGAACGCCATGATCGGAGCCCACCTATCGCGCACCACCTGCACAATGCAGCGTGTACGTCTGGCAAGATCCTTTTCGTAATTTACCAGATAGATATCCTCTCCCCAACGATAGCGATAGGGACTATTCACTCGCAACGTCACCTCCTCGCCCGCAATCTCAACCCGAGCGGCAAAGTCCGAGGGTGTGCCATTGTCGTAATACGCAGCGTCGAAGTCGAGTAGCGACATCTCATATCCGAGTGGAACACTCCGCCCCTCACGCACATACGCTTCGGATGTCGGACGACCTTCGACGAGTGGCAGTCGCAGCTCCTCGATGTCGGGGGCTCCCCAAAATCCCGCTCCAAGTGCCAGGAGCAATCCTACGTGGTTAAGCAGGAAACGCCACCTCACACCCTCCGCATTACGCCAACCGCGCAGCGTTACCAGCACCAAATGGCTCATCACAAAGAGCAAGGCCACAACAAACCACCACTTTCTGGTCGGCAACTCCGCCATAATGCCCGCTGCGACTCCGCAGACTGCGGCAAGCGCCAATGAGAGATATGTTGCCCACATCGAGAGCATATACTTAGCCACGACCGACTCTCTGCGACGACGCCACAGCTCGGCAAGCGACAACAGCCACAGTGCAGCCACCACCAAATTCATCGGAAAGGCGAAAAACTCAACGGGAAAGTCGCCTGTCGCAACTTGTAAAATCGTGGTTACGACGGCTCCAACCGCAACAACTGCGGTGGTAACGAGGGCGGTATGATGTAACTTTACTGCCTGCATCGGGGAAACTTTTTCGTAAAGATAATACTTTTTATTCATATCGCGCGCACGCGAGGGTGATTTTATGTCAAAAAAATCTTTGTTTTTTCATAAAATACTTGTATCTTCGCAAAGAGATGCGAGTTTTGCCGGGTCTGCGTGCTCCCCATCTTGTGAGGGATCTCATTTACACATTGAAATATGGAAAAATGGCGATCCGATCGACCCCGAGACATTTTTTTACACACAATTAGACGGAAATGGCAATCCTATAGAATAAATGTTATTATGAAACGGATTATCATTTTCTTGACAATTTGTATATTTAGTGCAATATCTGAAAAGTTGTTGTACGCTCAAAGTAATAATGCAGATACACCTATTGAGATACTATCAATCAACGGCTTGGAGGTTGGTGGGAAATACACCCGTGAACAGATCTTTGCCGCACTTGGAGGTCAGCCTAATAGAATCATACAAAGCGAGGACGACCCGAGATTTTTTGAATACTATTATGATAAAGATGTATTCTTCCAAATGGATGATGAGTTTTACGGTGGCAGTATCGTCTCTTCGAGATTTTATATCACAAAAGGGATTCGGGTTGGGGACAGCATAGAGGCAATTAATCAATTGAAAGGGATATGCACTGCCGGAGAATATGCAAAATCACGCTATGCAGGCGGTGTAAGGTGGAAACCAATAAAAAACGATACTTGGGATTGGCAAGTTGTCAACTTCTACTACAACTCCCAAGGAGAAATTGCAAGGATAAAGATATATGTGTATTACTATTAAACCAATGTCGCTATATCGACTATTAATATTATTTGTTTTTCTACATTTTGGTGCCGTTACTATAAAGGCAGATGGTCAAGAGGTTGTTGGCGGAATTGAAGTTAATGGCTTGACGATGTGCGGAAAGTATACCCGTGAACAGATCTTTGCTGCACTTGGGGGTCAGCCTGATAGAATTGTGCAAGATCAGGAAGAACCTACATACTATGAATACCACTATGGTGAAGATGTGTTTTACCATATGGGGGATGAATTTTATGGAGGATATATCAAAACACCCCGATATTCGGTTTCGGGAGGCATCAAAATCGGTGACAATGTCGTAGAGATAAACAAACTAAACGGAGCCTGCTACTCGGGCGTTTACGACAAATCGAAATATGCGGGTGTTGTCAGATGGCGACCGAGCAAAGACCCCAAATGGGAGTGGCTGATTGTTGAGTTTTATTACGATGCACAAGGCTTAATTGCCGGTATAGAGATCCATATTTTCTATCTGTAATCTCTCTATAAAATCTCTACCCATGCATATAGGGTATATTTTTCGCCTTTTGTGAAAGGCAAGGTCTTCTTTATATAATTATCATTCTATCAAAAATCTCTGACCATGTAAAAGTTGGAGATTTTTTTGCGCGATGGGAAGTTAGAACGCGCAGTTCGATGTCGTATAAGTCCAATGATGAAAGAAGAAAATTGTGAATTGTGAATTGTGAATTGTGAATTTTTCGTATATTTGTAATGATGTCAGGATTGTATTTTCATATCCCCTTCTGCAAGCGTATCTGCGCATATTGTGACTTCCACAGATGCGCCGATTTGCGCCTTATACCCTCCGCAATCGAGGCTATGCACCGCGAGTTGGATGCATCGAAGGATTTTCTACACGACAAGCAAATTGCCACAATCTATTTTGGTGGCGGAACACCCTCGTTGCTCGACCCCGTTGAACTACAACGATTTATCGACCATGCGGGAAGATTGTTCGACACCTCCGCAGTGTGCGAAATCACCGCAGAGATGAATCCCGACGACATCACAGCCGAATACATCTCGAAACTTCGCCAAACCGACATCAACCGCATAAGCCTTGGTGTGCAGTCGTTCGATGATGGGGCTCTGCGGTTGATGAATCGCCGACATACGGGTGCCGAGGCGGCAGATGCGGTCAAACGCTTGCAGGATGCCGGCTACACCAACATCACCGCCGATCTTATCTTCGGCATCGAGGGGTTTGGCATCGAGCGACTCGAAGGCGATATCGAGAGAATGCTGTCGCTCGGTGTACAGCACATTTCGGCATACCATTTGACAATCGAGCCCTCAACGCGCTTCGGGCGAATGGCTGAACGTGGCGAGTTTCACGCGGTCGCAGAGGAGCAGAGCGAAGAGGAGTTTGCACTGCTACACAATCAGCTCACAGAGGCAGGTTTCGAGCATTATGAGGTGTCGAACTACGCACTGCCGGGGTACCGTTCGCGCCACAACTCATCATATTGGCTCGGGGTGGAGTATCTCGGTATCGGCCCCGGGGCGCACTCCTTCAACGGAGAGGTAAGACGCTGGTGCGAGCAACCGGTGGCTGAGTATGCCGAGCAGTGCAGATATGAACAGGAACAGCTCTCCGACACCGACCACTACAACGAGATGATTATGACCTCGCTACGCAGAGTAGAAGGGGTTGACTTGGCGGAGGTGGCCAATCGTTTTGGAACAGAACGAGCTGTCAGACTCGAACAAGAGAGCCGACAATTTGAGGGCTTTGCAGTAGTGCTTAAAGATGGGAAAATCCGTATCCCACCAGAGAAAATGTTGGTTTCGGATGCGGTTATCGAAGCCCTCTTCGATGTAGAATGTTAAAAAATTATTAAATTTAATAAATATTTTTATAAATTAGAGAAAATGAGGTTGCAAAAGTTTGGTATATCAATCCAAAAGCACTATTTTTGCGGCTGAAAATCTGAAATTTATACGTTAACAAAACAATAATTTCTATGAACAACACCAAGTTTGCCCCCAATTACTTGTTTGAAGTAAGTTGGGAGGTATGTAACAAAATTGGCGGAATTCACACCGTCATCGCTACCAAAGCCAAGACGGCGGGAGAGAAATTCGGCGATCATTACATCGTTATCGGACCCGATTTTTCGGGCGAGAACACGTCGCCCGAGTTCGAGGAGGATGTTAACCTTCTCAAGCAGTGGCGTCAATCGCTATATGAGTCGGGTGTGCGTGTCCGCATCGGCCGCTGGAAGATTGAGGGTGCGCCTATCGCAATCCTCGCCGACTTCACTTCACTCTTCGCACAGAAAGATGAGATCCTCAAGCACCTCTGGGAGAGCTACCACGTAGACTCGATCTCGGGACAGTGGGACTATGTTGAGCCCGTTCTGTTCGGTCGTATTGCCGGCGTTATCATAAAGTCATTCGTCGAGAACTTCTGCTCGACAAACGACAAGGTTGCCGCACACTTCCACGAGTGGATGACCGCATCGGGTGGCCTCTACCTGCGTGAGCACGCTCCCTACATCGCGACGCTGCTCACCACTCACGCAACGGTTATCGGCCGCTGCATCGCAGGCAATCGTCTGCCCCTCTACAATGACCTTACGAAGTTCAATGCCGACGATTTGGCATACCAGTTCAACGTGATGGCTAAGCACTCCATCGAGAAGAATGCAGCCAAGTATCACGATGCGTTCCTCACGGTGAGCGACATCACTGCCGAGGAGTGCAAATACCTGCTCGGCAAGGAGGTTGACGGAGTGACTCCCAACGGATTCGAGAACGACTTTGTCTGGGCCGGCAAGGAGTATGATGCAAAGCGCAAGGCTGCCCGCAAGGCAATGATCGAGGTGGCTGAAGCGTGCCTGGGTCACAAGTTCGAGAAGGAGCCTCTTATTATCGGTACAAGCGGTCGCTACGAGTTCCGCAACAAGGGTATCGACATCCTCTTTGATGCACTGAAGCGCATCGAGGCATCGGCAACGCTCGACCGCGAGATTTTGGCCTACATCATGGTTCCGGCAGGCATCACAGGTGCTCGCCTCGACTTGAAGGCTCACCTCGCAGATAAATCGCAGCCTATTGACCCCAGTCAATATAAGTATACAACCCACACCCTTGAGAATGCAACGTGGGATCAGATTGCACAGTCGATCAACGGCAGCAACCTCGACCGCGCAGAGTCGAAGGTTAAGGTTATCTTCGTGCCGACATATCTGAATGGCAGCGACGGAATCTTCAACAAGAGCTACTATGAGATGTTGGCCGGTATGGATATGACCGTGTTTGCATCGTACTACGAGCCGTGGGGATATACTCCGCTCGAGTCGAGTGCCATCTCGGTTCCGACCATCACCTCGACCTTGGCAGGTTTCGGTATGTGGGTTAAGAAGTCGGGTGGTAATGACGGAGTAGTAGTTGTCGAGCGCAACGATTTCAATGACAAGGAGGCCGTAACAACCATTGCAGATGCTATTATCCGTTTTGCGAACCTCTCGCCCGCACGAGTTAAGGAGGTACGCAATGCAGCTTTCGAGATTTCGAAGCGTGCTCTTTGGTCGAACCTCTTTGAGAAGTATGAAGATGCTTACTCGAAGGCTGTCGAGAACTCTATTTCACGCACCAACCGCGCAATTCTCGGTGATGGAGGTTCGTCGAACGAGCAGATTAACTTCGTGCGCCAGCAGCTCATCTCGGAGCGTCCTACATGGCAGCGCATGATGGTCGAGAAGAATCTCTCGGCTCGCTTGCGTCCCCTCGAGGAGTTGTCGCGTAACCTATGGTGGTGTTGGACCTCGGGTGGCCGCGATCTGTTTGAGTCGATCGACAAGGAGTTGTGGGCAGAGGTTGACCGCAACCCGATTGTCCTCCTGGATAAGCTCTCGGTAGAGCGTCAAAAGGAGTTGGAACAGGATCAGAAGTTCCTCGAAAAACTCGATGCAATATACGCAAACTATAAGGCATATATGTCCGAAAAACCCGATCCGAAGAGCCCGACAATCGCCTACTTCTCGATGGAGTATGGTCTGCACTCGTCGCTCAAAATCTACTCGGGCGGTCTGGGAATCCTCGCAGGTGACTACCTGAAGGAGGCTTCGGATAAGAACACCCCGATGGCGGCAGTGGGTCTGCTGTATCGTTACGGATACTTCACTCAGCGTCTTTCGGCACAGGGTGCACAAGAGGCGGCATACGAGGCTCAGAATTTCTTTAAGTTGCCGATTTCGCCCGTGCGTGATGAGGATGGCAACTGGATCACCGTACAGATAGCATTCCCGGGACGTACTCTCTCGGCTCGCGTATGGAAGTGTCAGGTGGGCCGCACCGATCTCTTCCTGCTCGATGCAGACTACGAGGCTAACCTTCCCGAGGACCGTCAGGTTACACACCACCTCTATGGTGGCGACTGGGAGAACCGCCTCAAGCAGGAGTTGTTGCTCGGTGTCGGCGGTATCCGCGCT
>JAFQFG010000048.1 GCA_017398695.1 Alistipes sp. | reverse complement strand
TGAGCTGTGGTGTAATGGTAACACAGCAGATTTTGGTTCTGTCGTTCTGGGTTCGAGTCCCGGCAGCTCAACATCGTCCGCAGGCGAGCGACGCAAAACAAGGCAGCGTTCGAAGAACGGAAAAAAGCAGAAAAGAGGCGTGTGAGTTCACTCACAAACGCCTCTTTTCCGCTTTTTACCACTCATTGAGTGTTCTGCCTTGTTTTATGTCCGAGCCGCCCCAGATGAAACGGCACGAAAGCGGAGCGTGTGCCGTAACATCGTCCGCAAGCGTGTGAGTTCACTCACAAACGCCTCTTTTCTGCTTTTTACCACTCATTGAGTGTTCTGCCTTGTTTTATGTCCGTCTAAAAAATACCAAAAAGGTGAGAATTTGAACAATTATCACTATATTTGACCTTGCGTTGATGTGCTACGCAGCAAGAGCGCTGCGTCAATCATGGGTGCATCACTTGACCAAACAAACAACGATGATTATGAAAAACTATCTATTGGGTGTCGATTTTGGCAGCGACTCGGTGCGTTGCCTTGTGGTAAATGCCGCAGATGGCGAAGAGGTGGCAACAGCGGTGCGTTACTATCCGCGATGGCGCAAGGGCCTCTATTGCGACCCTGCCGAAAATCGCTATCGCCAACATCCACTTGATTATATCGAGTCGCTCGAAGGTGCTATATGTGAGGCTCTTGCAACTGCCGGTGCGGATGTTGCGGCAGCCGTCAGGGGCATTGCGGTGGATACCACGGCATCAACGCCTGTGTTGGTCAATCGCGAGGGTGTGCCATTGGCTCTGCTGGCCGAGTATGCGGAGCGTCCCGATGCAATGTTTGTGTTGTGGAAAGACCATACGGCAGTCGAGGAGGCCGAGGCGATAAACCGCACAGCTGCGGTGTGGCATACGAACTACACCCAATTTTGTGGTGGCGCATACTCCAGCGAGTGGGTATGGGCGAAGGTGCTGCACTGCCTGCGTCACTCCCCGGAGCTTGTCGAGAGTGCCTACTCGTGGACGGAGCTCTGCGACTGGGTCGGGGCTATGCTTGCCGGTGATACCGCTCCGGAGAGTATCAAGCGCGGGCGCTGCGTGGCAGGACATAAGGCGATGTGGAACGAGGCGTGGGGTGGTCTGCCCGAGCGCGCGTTCCTCGAGGCTGTAGACCCGTTGCTTGGGGCTTTCAGTGAGCATCTGTACGATAAGACCTATACCTGCGGTACGCGCATCGGTACCCTGTGTGCCGAGTGGGCTGCGCGATTGGGCCTGTCTGAAGATGTGGCCATCGGAGTTGGTGCTGTCGATTGCCATACGGGAGCCGTCGGTGCAGGTGTCGAAGAGGGCGTTTTGGTGAAGGTTATCGGAACGTCGACGTGCGATATAACGGTGGTTGATGGCGAGAAGATAGGTGCAAAGAGTGTGCGTGGAATATGTGGCCAGGTGGATGGTTCGGTGTTGCCCGACTATGTGGGCATAGAGGCCGGACAATCGGCTTTTGGCGACATCTATGCCTGGTTCCGCAGAGTTATGGAGTGGCCGTTGCGATATGTCGCTGCTGCCGATGAGTCGCTCTTCGACAGGATTATCCCTGCGCTGACTGCCGAGGCGGAGCAGCTGCCACTGACCGATAAAGATCCGGTGGTGGTCGATTGGTTCAACGGCCGTCGATCGCCCGATGAGGATCCGCGAGCCACGGGAAGCATCTCGGCTATGACGTTGGCGACCTCTGCTCCCGGCATCTTCAAGGCGTTGGTCGAGGGTACGGCCTTCGGCTCGAGAGCTATAGCCGAGCGACTTGTTGAGGAGGGTGTGTCGTTTGATAAGATATATGCCGTGGGTGGCATATCCAAGAAGTCACGCTTCGTGATGCAGACGCTCTGCGATGTGCTTCAGCGACCTGTGAGTGTTGTGCGCACCGAGCAGGCGTGCGCCTTAGGAGCTGCGATGTTTGCTTCGGTGGCCGCCGGCATCTATCCCGATGTGGCTACGGCACAACGAGCTATGCAGTCGGGATTCTCCGAAGAGTATCTGCCTAACGCAGAGCGCAAGGAGATCTACGACAAGCTATACGAACGCTATAAGACGGCAGGTCGATAGCCGTTGCTGCCTCCTCCTTCGACACTACCTTTGGCGAAAGTCGAACGGCGATAAGCCCGAACGACGTTTGAAGAACTTTCCGAATGAGGATTGGTCCGAAAAGTTGAGCAGAGCGGTTATCTCCTGGATTGACATGCGTGAGGTTGAGAGTAGCGCACGTGATTCGGCATAGAGCATATCGAATATAAGTTCCGAGGCAGTCTGCCCGGTAATCTGCTTTACGATAAGGGTCAGATAGTGTGCCGATACGTTGAGCCTGGTTGCGTAAAAGTCGACCGTATGCTCACGTCTGAAATTCTCTGCCAATAACTCAACGAATGCCTTGACCATCCCCTCGCGACGGGTTGATGAGTCGGTCACTTGGGGCATTGTGCTCTGCTCCACGGCATTGCTCATATCGAGATAGAAGGCGTTGAGGGCATTCAGTACCAACTCCTTGTGGTATGTGTGGTTGATGTCGTCAATGGCCTCGTTGACGGCATCCAGACGAGCCGCAATCCTGCATATCTGCTCTTCTCGGAGCGTGACGATAGGCTCGTTATAGAGTCGGACCCCGTATCGTATGCGTCTGTAAATCATATCTCGAGCATCCATGGCCGACATAAACTCTTCGCTGACCATGAGAGTTCTGCATCTAAACTTGGGCGAGCACTCCACAATCCGAAAGAGATGCGATAAAGAGAGTAATAGTGCCTGCCCGCATGTCAATGATCGCAGGTGGTGGTTGACCTCGACCTTGCACTCTCCATTCATAACAACCATAACCATCGAGGCTTTGATGTATGATGCACTGCCGAACATCTGCAGACTCAACGAGTTGTCCGCATCGGCACAATTTATCATCCGACGCATGGAGTGTCGCTCTTCGTGCGGAAATAGGTCGCCGAGTGTCCTTATAAGGCATTTATGCTCTTTCATGGTTTTGAGATTTCGTTAATGCAAAGGTAGATTTGATTTCTTAAATGTCCAAATAAAACCAATTTTGTTAAATATTAAATTTTTTACAAAATTCAATTTTGGCGAACTTTGCACCCGCAAAATTTTAAGGTGTAAATATGAATAAACGTATGTCGGTATTGCTTGCCTTGCTGTTGGTTAGCATACCATTTTTTATCTCGGCTCAACAGCCCTATCCGCTCACTGTGGAGCAGATGTTCGACCTTGCCGATCAGAATAGCCGAGTTATCCGCGCCTCAGCGATTGCCGAACGTGAGGCCGAGCAGGCGGTGCGCATAGCCCGCAATGACCGTCTGCCGTCGTTGGAGCTCTCGGCATCGGCCAGCTACTTGGGTGACGGATGGCTTGCCGATCGTAACTTCTCGAATGGAATGAATGCCCCGATGCCGCACTTTGGCAATAACTTCGCAGTCGAGGCCTCGCAGGTGGTCTATGCCGGTGGTGCCATATCGAGCAGTGTGGCGATGGCTAAACTTCGCTATCAGCTGGCGCAGCTCGACACCGAGCGCAACCGTCAGGAGATACGTATGTTGCTGGTGGGCAATTATCTCGAGCTCTGCAAGCTTGGCAACCAATCGCGAGTATTCAAGAAGAATATCGAGCAGACCCGTCGCCTGGTTGAGGATATCCGCGCGAAGCACCGCGAGGGCTTGGCCATCAAGAACGATGTTACGCGCTATGAGTTGCAGCTGCAACGTCTGGAGCTGGCTCTGGTGCAGGTCGAGAATAGCCGTGTGATAATCAACGACCAACTGGTCACAGCCCTCGGCCTTGATGAGAAGAGTGTTATCGTGCCCGATACATGCATCCTTGAGAATCTGCCCGGCATCTTGGCCGAGCAGGAGTGGCAGACACGTGCTGCCGACAACTCGCCCGTACTTCAGCAGGCGAAGATCGGCATCAAACACTCGGAGTATGGGGTTAAGTTGGCGCGTTCGGAGCGTATACCTTCATTGGCACTCTTCGCAGCCGACCACCTTGACGGCCCTGTGACAATCGAGGTGCCACCCATCAACAAGAACTTCAACTATTGGTATGTGGGTGTAGGCCTTAAGTTTAACATCGCCTCGCTCTACAAATCGGGTAAGTCCATCCAGCGTGCCAAGTTCGCGGTGGAGCGAGCTACCGAGCAGGAACGATTGCTGAGGGATAATCTCCACACCGAGGTTAAGTCAGCGTATGTGCGCTTCACGGAGTCGTTTACAACCTGCTCGATGTTCGAGAAGAGCCTCGAGCTCGCCACATCGAACTATAAGGTGGTCGAGAATCGCTACCTGAACGATTTGGCTCTCATTACCGACATGCTCGATGCAAGCAACTCGAAGCTTAGTGCCGAGCTCGACGTTACAAATGCGCGTATCAATGTGTTGTTCAACTACTACCGACTCAAGAAGTCGGCCGGAAATCTGTAAAGTCAAAAATTCCCTAAAAATAAGAAAGTTATGAAACTGAAAACTCAAAAAATAGTCTATAATCTCATAGTAGTCCTCTTGTTGCTCGGTGCTCTGGCATGGGTCGTATCGCGCTTTGTGCATCCAGGTGTAGAGTGGACCGACAATGCCCAGATCAAGCAACATATCGTGCCTGTAAATTCGCGAGTGCAGGGCTTTGTTCAGAAGATCTACTTCAAGGAGTATGAACATGTCTCGAAGGGTGATACGCTCGCCATTATCGAGGATACGGAGTTCCGTTTCCGTCTTGCGCAAGCGGTGGCAGACCTCGCGCGTGCGACATCGGGCAAGTCGGCAATGTCGGCCACCATTCGCACTACGGATAATAATATATCGGTGTCAGATGCCGGTATCGAGGAGGTGCGTGTGCGCATGGAGAATGCCGAGCGTGAGTATCGACGTTACAGCAAGCTCCTCTCGGAGGAGGCAGTGACACGCCAGCAGTACGATGCGGTCAAGACCAACTACGACGCGCTGAAGGCTCGTTATGAGTTGCTACGCCGTCAGCGTACAACCACCTCGCTCGTTAAGCAGGAGCAGACCGAGCTCCTCGACCAGACCAAGGCGGGTATCAGAGTTGCCGAGGCGGCTCTTGAGTTGGCAAAGCTCAACCTCTCCTATACGGTCATAGTTGCTCCGTGTGACGGAATCACGGGCCGCAAGAGTATCCAGGAGGGACAACTCATTCAGCCGGGACAGACCATTGTCGAGGTGGTCGATGAGAGTGATGTGTGGGTCGTGGCCAACTATAAGGAGACCCAGACGGCCAACATCTCCGAGGGACAGAGCGTCAAGATTGAGGTCGATGCTGTGCCGGGAGTGGAGTTTGAGGGAGTTGTCAAGTCGATATCCGACGCTACGGGAGCGAGCTTCTCGCTGCTACCTCAGGATAACTCTGCCGGCAACTTCGTGAAGATCGAGCAACGCATCCCCGTGCGCATCGAGTTTGCGGAGGGTAACGATGCTGAGGCTATGGCTCGTCTGCGTGCAGGTATGAATGTGGAGTGTGAGGTGTTGTACTAAACTTCGCTGCACAAAATCTCAAAAATCATAAGAGAATAAAAAATGCACGATACAGGACCATTCTCGATACCTGCCATCCGCAGCTTTGTGCCCGAGAGGCTCAAGCCGTGGATACTCATACTCTTCGTCATCGTATTCCAACTCTCGGGCGGTGTCTACATGGCGGCCGTGGCAGAGATGGAGGGCTCGACAGCCTTGATGCATGAGGATATCATGATGGCCGGCTACGCCTCGCTGGTGGGTTTGGCCGTGTCATTCGTGGTGCAGCTGCGATTGAAGTTCCGCTTCCCGCTCAAGACTACACTGCTGCTATGCGCTACTGTGATAATACTCTGCAATATGGTCTGCATGCACTCGATAAGTGTGCCTGTGCTTGTGGTGGTGTCGTTCGTGGCAGGCTTCTTCAGGATGTGGGGAACATTCGCCTGCAACTCGACCATACAGCTGTGGATTACGCCCAAGCGCGACCTGTCGGTATTCTTCTGCTACGTCTACCTGCTCGTGCACTCGATGATTCAGTTCACGGGCGTGTCGGTGGCAGCTATGGCGTGGTGGCAGTCGTGGGAGTATATCCATTTGCTCTGCATAGGTCTGCTGTTGGCTCTGATGATTGCCACGGTGATACTCTTCCGCTCGTTCCACTTTATGAAGCCACTGCCACTCTATGGAGTGGATTGGTTGGGCGGTGTGATGTGGTCGATTGTCGCTCTGCTTATCATCTTTATATGCGTCTATGGCGACCACTACGATTGGTTTGAGTCGCCGTATATACGCATAGCTGCGGTGGCTGTGTTTGTCGTTGGAGGGCTCAACTATTGGCGGTCGACATTTATCCGCCACCCCTACATCGACCCGCAGACGTGGCGCTATCCCGTGCTGCGACAGACCATAGCGATATACTTCGTGTTCGAGCTGTTTATAGCTCCCGAGCATCTGCTCGACCACGCCTACTTCGGTGGCATTCTGGGCTACGATGCCCTGCATTCGACATCGCTCAATTGGGTAACCATGGCGGGTACGGCCGTGGGTGCGCTCTTCACATGGAGAGTGTTCGCCATCCGCAAGTGGGGCTATAAGCGAATGACGACCATTGCCTTTGGTGTGATGGTGGCCTATGTGCTCTACAACTACTTCACCATCGACTACAACCTCCCGAAGGAGAGCCTGGTGTTGCCTCTGTTTCTGCGTGGATTTGGATATGCTGTCTTTGCCATTACATTCCTCACGGCACTTACACGCATCCCCTTCCAGCACTTCTTCCAGGGCGTGACGCTCCAGAACTTTGTCAGCGCATCGCTTGGTGGTGCGGTAGCCACGGCCGCGCTGGGCGAGCTGCTGAAGAGGCTTATGCACCGCAATGCGATGTTGCTCGGCTCGACGCTCGATAGTGTGAACCCTGTGGCTGTGCATTCACCGCTCGGGACGCTCTATGGGGCGGTGCAGCAACAGGCTTTGATGCTCTCGATGAAGGAGATTTATGGTTGGTTGGCGATTGTAGGTATCGGTTGTATAGGGCTCTTTATGATTCGCGAGAGCGACATTCTGCTCCGTCCCGATAGGACGATACACCCGACATGGCGTGCTGTGCGCAATCTGCTCAAGCATCGATATGGCGTGAAACCCTTGGCAGACAATAATTGAGAAAATAACAAGCCATTAACTATTGGTTGATGGCTAATGGATTCCCGTTTCGCTCTTTTGCTCGGGGCAATACAATGCAAAAAAAAGAAAAGGTCATCAGAAAACTGATGACCTCTCTTTTTACAAGGACTTACTTTGCCTGTCCGCTTCCGCCTGTCCGCTTCCGCCTGTCCGCTTCCGCCTGTCCGCTTCCGCCTGTCCGCTTCTGCCTGTCCGCTTCCGCTTTCGCCCCTGATTAGAGTGCGTTTACGTGAAGCTGAGCTGCGCTCTTGAGGTTTGCAGCCTTATTCTTGTGAATAATGTGCAACTTTGCGAGCTTGTCGAGCATTGCAGTTACCTTCGGCAGAAGTGCCTCAGCTGCGCTCTTCTCGTTAGTGTTACGCAGAGCCTTTACAGCGTTACGGGTGGTCTTGTGATAAAGACGGTTGTGTGCACGCTTTGTCACGGTCTGACGAATTCTCTTCTTCGATGACTTGTGGTTTGCCATAGTTTTTACTT
>JAFQFG010000047.1 GCA_017398695.1 Alistipes sp. | reverse complement strand
TAAAATTGGTCGTTTTCGTTGCAAGCCAATAGCCTAAATGCCATCTATAAACATTGCGTATTCCGCAATTCCAATCACAAATTTAATAATTTATTTCTGTTTTTGCAAAAATCGAAATCATTAAAGTCCGAAATCGAGGAATGGAGAGATGGAGAAAAGTGATTTCGGCTATAAAATCAATACTTATCGAAAGTGATTTATCGGTGTTTTTGCCTAACCATTTTTGTTGGGAAAATAATCGTAATTATTTGTTTGTGTGAGAAATAATATCTATATTTGCAGGCTCGAAAGAGTGTGAAAGTCGCAAGACGGACATGATGTAAACAACTACTGACGGCGTTAAGTAATTGATGCTGTTGGTGTTATGGGTGTAATACTATGCAGTATTGTCATCCAAAATCGGGGTGCCGATGAAGGGGCAAAGGCTCTGAAATTGGAGGTCGATGAAGGGGTGAAGGCTCTGAAATTGGAGGTCGATGAAGGGGTAAAGGCTCTGAAATTGGAGGCCGATGGAGGGTGCGAGAGGTGGAGTATGACACTTGAAAGTTGCGAAATCGGGATGTTGAGCGACGGAAACGTAAACTAATTTAATTAATTTTTAACTTTTAATTCTTTACAGTTATGACAGATCCTATTGCGGATTTTTTAACGAGAATTAGAAATGCAGTGAAAGCCAACCACAAGGTGGTTGAAGCTCCTGGCTCAAAAATTAAGCAGGAAATCACTAAAATTCTCTACGAGCAGGGTTATATCCTTGCTTACAAGTTCGACAACGATGAGAAGGGTCACCCGATCATCAAAATCGCCCTCAAGTGGAATGCGGCAACTAAGACTAACGCTATCAAGAACTTGAAGCGTGTCAGCCGTCCCGGTCTTCGTCAGTATGCATCGGTAGCAGATATGCCCCGCGTGCAGAATGGCTTGGGTATCGCTATCCTTTCGACCTCGAAGGGAATCATGACCGATGCCAAGGCTCGCAAGGAGAATGTGGGTGGTGAAGTATTATGTTACATCTATTAATGTTAAAACTTAACTAAAATGTCAAGAATTGGTAAATTACCTGTAAACTTGCCCGCCGGCGTCACCGTTGAGGTCGCTCCGGACAACACGGTAAGCGTGAAAGGACCACTTGGAACACTGAGCCAGAAAGTTGACTCGGACATCAAAGTTGAGGTTGGAACACATAAAGAGAAGGACTCTGACAAGGAGATTCCCGCTGTTTTCGTGACCCGTCCGACCAACCAGCCGCGCCACCGTTCGCTGCACGGTCTCTACCGCGCACTTATTAACAACATGGTAGTCGGCGTATCGAAGGGCTACGAGATCAAGCAGGAGCTCGTGGGCGTCGGTTTCAAAGCCGAGGTTAAAGGCGATGTATTGGAGATGAGCCTTGGCTACTCTCACGATACATACCTTAAGTTGCCCCCCGAGGTTACTGCAACTGCTGTTACCGAGAAGAAGGGTGCTCCTATCGTAACTCTGAAGAGTATCGATAAGCAGCTCATCGGTCAGGTTGCTGCAAAACTTCGTTCGCTGCGTAAGCCGGAGCCTTATAAGGGTAAGGGTATTAAGTTCGTAGGCGAGGTAATTCGTCGTAAGGCAGGTAAGTCTGCAAATGCTAAATAGTAAAACAGAAGTCAAGTTATGTCATTGAATAAGATAGAAAGAAGAGAGAGGATCAAGATGCGTATCCGCAAGATCGTTAGCGGTACGGCAGAGCGTCCCCGTATGACTGTATTCCGTAGCAACAAACAGATCTACGTACAGTTTATTGATGACCTTGCAGGCGTTACTTTAGCAACCGCATCTTCGAAGGAGGTTGTGGCAGAAGCTGCCGGCAAGAATAAGTGTGAAGTTGCTGCTTTGGTAGGTGCGTTGGCTGCCAAGAAAGCTGCTGAAAAGGGTATTTCGGCTGTCGCTTTCGACCGTAACGGCTACCTCTATCACGGAAGAGTAAAAATGTTGGCTGACGCTGCACGCGAAGGCGGTCTTAAATTCTAATGCGATATGTCAAATACTAACATAAAGAAAGTACGTACAAGCGACCTCGAGTTGAAGGACAGACTCGTTGCTATCAACCGCGTTACCAAGGTAACCAAGGGAGGTCGTACATTCAGTTTCTCGGCTATCGTAGTTGTAGGTAATGAGAACGGTGTCGTAGGCTACGGTCTGGGTAAGGCATCGGAGGTTACCTCGGCAATTGCGAAGGGCGTTGAGGATGCAAAGAAGAATCTCGTGAAGATTCCGGTAATCAACGGAACTATTCCTCACAAGCAGGAGATGCGTTTTGGTGGTTCGGAGGTTATGATTCGTCCGGCAGCTCCGGGTACCGGTATCATCGCCGGTGGTGCGATGCGTGCCGTTCTGGAGTCGGTGGGTATCAAGAACGTGCTTGCAAAGAGCAAGGGTTCGTCTAACCCCCACAACCTTGTGAAGGCTACGATTGGCGCACTCTGCGAGTTGCGTGATGCATACAGCGTTGCACAGCTTCGTGGAATCTCACTCAATCAGGTGTTTAACGGTTAATTTTGAAGGACTATGGCAACATTGAAGATTACACAGATTAAAAGCCGCATTGGTGCTACTGAGCAGCAGTGCAAGAATCTCGATGCTCTCGGTCTGCGCAAGGTTAACCGCACTGTAGAGCACAGCGACTCGGCTATCATCTTGGGTATGATCGAGCGCGTGAAGCACCTCGTTAAGGTTGAGGTAGTTGAGGCTAAGAAGGCTGCTAAGAAGGCAACCAAGAAGGCTGAGGAAACAGTAAGTGAAACAACTAACAAGGAGGAATAATCAATGGAACTCAATAATCTCAAACCCGCAAAGGGTTCAACTCACCACGATAAGCGAATTGGCCGTGGTGCAGGTTCGGGTCACGGCGGCACTGCAACTCGTGGTCACAAGGGTGCGCAGTCGCGTTCGGGCTACTCGCGTAAGTTAGGCTTCGAGGGTGGTCAGATGCCTCTCCAGCGTCGTCTTCCCAAGTTTGGTTTTACCAACATTAAGCGCGTAGAGTTCAAGGCTATCAACCTCTCGACACTCGAGGATTTGGCATCGAAGAAGAACCTCTCGGAGGTAAATCTCGAGGCATTGGTAGCATCGGGCTTTGTGTCGGCTAATGACAAGGTTAAGATTCTGGGCAATGGCGCAGTAACCAAGGCATTGAAGGTTACAGCTCATGCATTCTCGAAGAGCGCAGAGGCTGCAATCGTTGCTGCAGGTGGTAGCGTTGAAAAAATGTAAGAAACCTTAAAACGATAATTATGAATAGTTATCTTATTGTTGGCATTGTCTTTTTGGTAGTTATTGCCTTCTTGGCAGCCAACAAGAAACTTCGTGAAACGCTCAAGAATATCTATAAGATTGAGGAGTTGCGCAAGCGTGTAGGTTATACGCTTCTGCTCCTTCTCGTCTATCGCTTGGGCTGTTTTGTGGTGATTCCGGGTATCAACCCCAACCTTTTGGGTGAGGGTTCGGCACTGGCAAACCAGATGGACAGCAATAGCCTTCTCGGTCTGTTGAACGTATTCTCTGGTGGTGCATTTGCCAATGCAGCAGTATTCGCACTCGGAGTAATGCCGTACATCACCGCTTCGATTATCATCCAGTTGTTGGGAATGATGATTCCCTACTTCCAGAAGATGCAGAAAGAGGGTGAGAGCGGCCGCCGCAAGATGAACCAGTGGACACGTTTCCTGACCATCGGAGTGTTGATGCTCCAGGGTCCGACTTACGTGGCTAACCTCTACAACCAAGTACCGCAGGCATTCGTCTATGGCAGCACGCCTCTGTTCTATGCCTACGCAACCGCAATTCTGATTGCCGGCACCATGTTTGTTATGTGGCTCGGTGAGAAGATTACGGACAAGGGTATCGGTAATGGTGTGTCGTTGATCATTATGATCGGTATCGTAGCACGCCTTCCGCACGCGCTTTTGGCCGAGGTCAATGCGCGTTTGAACACCTCGACCGGTAGCATCATCATGATCATCGTCGAGTTGGTTCTGCTCTTCTTGGTGTTTATGGCAACCATCGCAGTCGTACAGGCTGTTCGCAAGGTTCCCGTACAGTACGCAAAGCGTATCGTGGGTAATAAGCAGTATGGTGGCGTACGTCAGTACATTCCTCTCAAGATGAATGCAGCTAACGTTATGCCTATCATCTTCGCACAGGCGTTGATGTTTATCCCTATGTTGTTCGCAAATGTTGCCCCCGGTTTTGCAGGAGCATTCTCCGATATGACCGGCTTCTGGTACAACTTTACGCTTGCGGTGTTGGTAGTTGTCTTTACGTTCTTCTACACGGCAATTATCATCAATCCTCAAATGATGGCAGACGATATGAAGCGTAACGGAGGCTTCATTCCGGGCGTTAAGCCGGGTAAGGCAACCGTTTCGTATATCGACGGCATCATTACGAGAATTACCCTTCCGGGTTCGGTATTCCTCGCTATCGTGGCAATCATGCCGGCATTGGCGATGAAGTTCCTGAACGTTCAGCAGTCGTTCGCCTACTTCTACGGAGGTACGTCGTTGCTGATTATGGTGGGTGTTGTTCTCGACACTCTTAAGCAGATAGAGAGCCACCTGTTGATGCGTCACTACGACGGTCTGATGAAGACCGGTCGCATTCAGGGTCGCTACTAATAGTTTTAATAAGAGTTCATTTGTTAAATGATATACCTTAAGACCAACGACGAGATAGAGTTGCTCCGCGAGAATAACATTCTTGTGAGTCAGACCCTGGCAGAGGTTGGAAAACACATCAAGCCTGGCATTACGACTAAGGAGTTGGATCGAATCGCAGAGGATTTTATCCGTGCTCACGGAGCAATTCCATCTTGTCTTGGTTACGAGGGCTATCCTGCAGCGACCTGTATTTCGGTCAATGAGCAGGTAGTTCACGGTATTCCGTCGGATTACGTCATCAAAGAGGGCGACATAGTGTCGGTCGATTTGTGTACGTTTATGAAGGGGTTCAATGGTGATTCGGCATATACGTTTGCCGTTGGAGAGATCGACGAAGAGGTTCGTCGCTTGTTGGAGGTCACCAAAGAGGCTCTTTACAAGGGTACGGCACAGGCAAAGGTTGGTAATCGCGTAGGCGATATATCGGCCGCCGTGCAGGAGTACGCTGAGAGTTTCGGCTACGGCGTAGTGCGCGAGTTGGAGGGACACGGATTGGGACGAAAAATGCACGAGGCTCCCGGTGTTCCGAATTATGGCGCACGAGGCAGAGGCCCGCTCCTCAAGGAGGGTATGGTTATCTGCATAGAACCGATGATAACAATGGGCAATCGAGCGGTAGTGTTCGAGCGTGACGGCTGGACAGTCAGAACGCGCGACAGGAAGCCGGCAGCACACTATGAGTTTGCTGTGGCAATCCGCAAAGATGGTCCGGACGTGCTGACGGATTTCGGTATAATCGAAAACGCACTTAACAACTAAAAAAACTCTATGGCAAAACAAGCTGCTATCGAAATGGACGGAACGATAATCGAAGCGTTGTCTAATGCAATGTTCCGCGTTGAGTTGGATAACGGACACGTTATCACCGCCCACATCTCGGGAAAGATGCGTATGCACTACATCAAAATCCTTCCCGGAGATAAAGTAAAAGTGGAGATGACACCTTACGATTTGAGTAAGGGTCGTATATCCTTTAGGTACAAATAATCAAGATTGCTTGAAAATTATGAAAGTAAAAGCATCAATCAAGAAAAGAAGCGAGGATTGCAAGATCGTACGCCGTAAGGGAAAGCTTTACGTAATCTGCAAGAAAAATCCTAAATTCAAAATGCGCCAAGGGTAAATGTTAAACGATTAAATTAAAGAAACAGAAAATTTATGGCACGTATAGTCGGTGTAGATTTACCAAAGAATAAAAGAGGCGAGATCGGTCTGACCTATATCTACGGCATTGGTCGTAGCACGGCACAGCAGATTCTCGACAAGTGTGGCATTAGCTACGATGTAAAAGTACAGGATTGGACTGACGATCAGGTCGGTGCTATTCGTTCGGCCATTGCAGAGATGGGTCTGAAGGTTGAGGGAGAGTGCCGTTCGGTAGTTCAACTCAATATCAAGCGCCTGATGGATATCGGTTGCTACCGTGGTATCCGTCACCGTTTGGGTCTTCCGGTTCGCGGTCAGTCGACTAAGAACAATGCGCGTACACGTAAGGGACGCAAGAAGACAGTCGCTAACAAGAAAAAGGCAACGAAGTAATAATTAGAGAGTTATGGCAAAGAAAACAGGAACAGTTAAGAAGAAGGTTGTTAAGGTTGGTGCCGTGGGTATGGCTTTCGTACACTCGACTTTTAACAACGTAATTATCACCATCACCAACGAGGTT
>JAFQFG010000046.1 GCA_017398695.1 Alistipes sp. | reverse complement strand
TGCTACACGCTCGAAGCCCCGAAGCCGATCAATGGTTCGTTCTATATCTCGAGCGATCCGATTATGGCCGACATTTTTGTTGATGGCAAAAAAATGGGACAGACGCCTTTGATGCTCGACTTGGTGGTTGGCAAGCATAAGCTCATCCTTCAGAAGGAGGGCTATGTAACCATCGAAAAGGAGATTGAAATCGTCGAAGGCAAGTCGCTGGAGTTGTCGTTTAACTTGAATAGAGCCGTAGACCACTTCACTCCGGGTAAGGCGTCGTATGATGCGAAGAATTACACAGAAGCCATAGCGCATTTCACGCGAGGTGCCGAGCAGGGCGATGCCAAGTCGGAGTGTTGGTTGGGAGTCTGCCTCTATCACGGATATGGTACCAATGTCGACTATGCACAAGCCGCAAATTACTTCACACGTAGTGCAGAGAAGGGCTATGCCGAGGCTCAGTTCCAACTCGCCAACTGCTACCTTACGGGTAATGGCGTAAAACGCAATACTGCCACAGCCGCAAAATTGCTCCAGAAGGCAGCTCTGCAAAATCACAAGCAGGCACAACGCAGATTGGCTGCGTGTTACGAAACGGGAGTGGGTGTTCCACGAAATACGATGATGGCAATGACCTGGTATAAGATTGCCTCAGGACAGATCCAGCTACCCAAACAGCAGCAACAATAAGAGAAGAAGCAAAACAAATAGACAAAAAAAGATATGAGAAGAGTTATTTTAATGGCATTAGCCGCCTTGATGGCCAATATAGCCATTGCGCAAGAGGCTAAACATCTGCTTGAGATTGATGCAACAAGTTTCCGCCCCGTGCAGACAGATGCGCTGTCGGGAGTGGCAATCGACAAGATCGAGCTCGACCGCTCGAAGCGTCCTTGTGCACGTATCAAGCTGCATGTCAACCGCATGACCCCCGAGCAGATCAACCAAATCCAGGTGATGCCGATTGGTGGCAACGTGATTGTGATGAAGCGTAATCTCGCAGTCGAGGGTACAGGTCTGATTATCGAGATGACTGCCAAGCAGCCGACTCGTTTCTACCTCCACCACGATGAGTTTGGCGATTCGAATGAGGTGTCGATCGACCTTGAGGGCAACAAGGAGTACCGTTTGGATGCCGAGCTGCGACAGCTCTATCCCATTACGGTCAACTCGAATATGAAGGATGCGGATGTCTATATCGACAACAAGTACTGCGGTAAGACCAACGACCAATTCTACTTGCTGGTACACGACATTCTGCCTGGTGATCACACCCTGCGTATCGAGTGCGCCGGACGTCGTGCCGAGCAGCAGATTACGGTCTACAAGGAGAGCCTTGTGTTCCGTTGCGATGTCGACACTGCGCAGGCTCGTCCGCAGTATGTCGTTTTCGAGGTCGTGCCCAAGAATGCTATCGTCATTATTGACAACAAGAGCCACTTCACCGAAGATGGCTTTGTGCAGACAATGCTTCAGAATGGCTCTTACACATATAGTGTCGAGGCTAAGGATTACCACCGTGACAGCGGTTCATTCATTGTTTCGGGCGCAAAGGTTGAGCGCAAGATTGAACTTCAACCGGCATTTGGTTGGCTCAATGTCGGCTCGTCGAGTTCGCTGAATGGAGCAAATATCTTCGTGGATGACGAACTGATAGGCACAGCTCCTATGCGTAGCGGACAGCTTGCAAGTGGCGAGCACCGCGTGCGTATCGTAAAGCCTAAATACAAGACTTACGAGCAGAATGTAACCATCAACGACAATCAGGT
>JAFQFG010000045.1 GCA_017398695.1 Alistipes sp. | reverse complement strand
GTATGTTGTGTTGGCAACCTTCACGCTGACGGGCTTGACGGGTTTGTCGAACTTGATGGTTGGCAGGTCGTACTCACCGTAGCGATTTTGATAGGTTGGCGACCACCAAGTGCCATCATAAGCTACAGCGAACTTGTTGTTGCCATTTGTCGAGGAGTAGACACTATACTGGTTATGGACCGTTGCAACCGTCATCTCGTTGTTGTCAGAGATGACAAAGGCGTATACCGTATCGAAAACCCCGCCCCACAACTCCTTGAAATCGGAGAAGAACGAACCGAACTGTGCTCCGTTTTCGGAGTAGAGAATATCGTCAAAAAGCAGACATCCGTTGAGCTGATTGTCAGCGTCGCTGCAGAGCGTTGCTTGAGCCTTGCCGGCCAGGACATTGTGGTAGGTGGTCGGATTGTAGCCATCGAGCGTCAGCGACCCAAGCGTAGCCTCCTCGAAATCGACCACTTCAGGCTTTCCGATTTGATGTTCTTGATTGTTTGAACACGATGCACACATCACCATTGCAACAGCCACCATTGCAGGCATAAAAAATCTCTTTTTCATAGACGCATTAACGAGGCTCCTTACCTCGGCTTTGTGCGAAGGAGAATCGAATGCAGGTTGTGTCTATCGAAAAAAATGGCGCCTGACCTTTGCCCGTATTCTGTCCCGTCCTCCGCAGGGTACAAAATAAATAATGCACAGGCAGGTCTTCTGACTTGTCCCGATTGCAACGCCTTCCCATCCGACCGGCAGACAGTGGCAATAGATTGTTGCAATCTTGTTTGGAACTCACAGCAGCGGGAACTGTAACCGATTTTCACGGTTTTCCCTTTTAATTCCACTCGGGCGTAGAGCCCTTTAAGAAACCAATGCTTATGCAAAATTAGTAAAAAATCCGAAACAGTGTTACGTTCGTGTCACTTTTTTATTCAATTTTGTGTTAACGCTCTTCGGCGGCTATCCAAACAGATTTGTACAACGAAAAGAGGTGTCCAAAACCTTCGGACACCTCTTCTCTGCTATTTTGATAATTGATATTAGTTGCTATTGGAACCGTCATCCTCCTCGTTGATGGTCTGCGGACGAGCAAACGACGAGTCGGGGATAACGCCACCTTCGCTTACCGGCTTTGCCCACTCGGCTACAATAGCCTCCTTCTCGGCATAGTCTGCTGCTCCGTAATACTCGGGCAGAATATCCTCAAAGCGGCAGGGGGTGAGCTGGTAGGTCTCATAGCTCGAACGGCTCGGGTCGGTATTCACATACTTCGAGTAGATCGAGTAGATAGCCGTAATGGTACCCTTCGCGCCATCCATCGGCACATACTTACCCGCATAGCGCGAGTAACCGCTGGTACGAACAACGTAGACACCCGGGAAACGCTTATCGGTTGCCTCACGGTCGTAGCCTACAACTATCTGACCATAGAGCGATACGTTCTTCTCGCTGTATGCCATCTTGCCCCACGGACCATCGATAAACTCCAGAACGAGCGGTGAGCCATCGGCATCCTTCATCGTACCGCTGGTGCAGATCCAAGCAGGGTAGTAGCCCGTGTCAGAATCCTGGTCACCTGCAAATTTCTCCGCAATGTCGCCATTCTGGTTCTCGACGCCCTTGTACATAACCTCTACGTTCTTGAAGACCATCAAGCGGCCGAAGTAGTTGATACCCTCGTCGCTATTTTTGTAGAGAATCTGCTCGCAGTTCTGCTCGTCAATCTCGAGGATATCGTAAGCATTCTTGTTGCTACCATCGTTAGCCAAGCGACCTCTTGTGAGCTTTACCTTCTCACCCTTGAAGACGTGCTTTGCAACCTTCTCGGGGCTGACGATATTGGAGTTGGGGTAGAACTTGGGACGACCAAACGAGTTCATTCCCTCGGTCGGAATATCGCCAATCGAGAGCATCATACGGAAGTTACCCATATAGAGTCCGTTCAGTCTGACATATACCCACTGCGACTCGAGTGTATCCATATTGAAAGGATAGTCGAGGAAGAGACCGTTGGTGAGCTTCAGCTCGATTGCAGCCGTGCCGTCGTAGATATAGAGCGACTTATAGACGTTACCCTCCTTATCGTTGCTGATAACCTTACCTTTGATGTAGTAGTTACCCACAATGTAGCGATTGGTGCTCTGCTCCCACTCGGTAGCCAGGCTCTTATTCTGCACAAAACGCTTGTACATAGTTTCGTTCAGGCCGTCACTCACGTTGGTGCTACCGGTCTCGTTAATGGGGCCAAACATCTTCTTCAGGTCGTAAATCGAGATATGCTTCATGCCCATCGCCTGCATAAATTGGTCGTTGTAGGTGTATGCAGGTTTCGGAGTCTCGAAATCGTTGTAACAGCTCGTCATGATCGAGCCGACAACCATAATCAGAAATATCTTAAACATTTTCATAATTTTCAACTGTTTTGCGGTTCGACATTAGAAACGGAAATATACATTGAGGAAGTATGTTGTTCCGAGCATATAGAAATACTTCGAGTCGAAACGCGAGTAGTACGATGTCGAGGGGTTGACGCTTGCGCCCGATTCGTCGATTGTAAGACCGCGGAACTTACGCATACGCATCTGCTCATAACCACCGGTCTTGATGCCCTGGTCATTGAGGATGTTCTTAACCTCGAGACTGAAACCGAGCGTGTACTTGCGTGCAATCGAGAAGTTCTTGCCGACACTTGCTGCGAGGGTATAAGCATTGCCTAGATCCTCCTGTGCCTGAATCTTGTCGATATTTCTCTTCGCCCAGAGTCGGGTGTAGGCCTCCGTCGTATTGTTGTAGACCTGCTTATAGCTCTTCACTGCGTTCTCGGTACGATATGCCGGGTTCATCGAGAGGTAGAGCTTGTCGTAGTAGTTGAAGTTGATCGATGCAAACCAATTCTTCGGGCCACGGAAGTCAAGACCAGCGTTAATAGCGAGCTGCGGAGTGCTCTCCACGAAGTAGTTCTTCCAATAGACCTTATCGATAAGCTTTACGTCTGCACTGTTATCGACAATCTGCACAAAGTTCGGGTTCGAGGTGTAGCGATAGTCACCCCAGCTTACTGCACCCTGGAATGCCAAGCCCCAAGCGATGGGAACTTTCAAGCCCAACTCAACGCCATAATAACGCTTGTCGATACCGCTCATTGCGAAGTTTGTAAATGACGATTGTGTATCGTCATAGAACGAGATAACCTTCGCCAAGTCGTTCATCTTGGTATAGTAAGCCGACACACGAGCCTTGATGTAGGGCAGATTGAGATTATAGGTCAACTCTGCACTGAATACATTGTAAGCCTTCAGGCCCGGAGTTACCTGATTACGTGTACGAGCCGACACGAATGCCGTATTGAACGTAGGAGCATCCTGCATCATCATCACGTTTGCAGCCAGCTGATGAGCACCCGAGAAACGATACGAGAAGTTGGCCTTAGCCTTGTAGGTCATATAGTCGAGGTGTTTCGAATCGCCATACGAGCCACCGGTAATACCGTCGTCCTCTGCAAACAGACCCTTGCGCCACAAACCCTGGCGCCACAAGCCTGCATAACCGATCTCACCGCCAATCTCCATAGCGAAACCGCCAATCGAGAAGCCGTACTGGGCCCACAATTGAGCCTGACGAAGGTGTGCATAGTAGTCGTACGAGTACTTATCACCCTCCTTTACTACGCGCGCGTGTCCGTGTTTATTATAGTAGTCCACATCGTTCTGGTAAGCGATAACGTCGCTACCGAGGTCGCGCTCGGCAAACTTGTCGATATCGATCCAATAGTCACCACCGAGCAGATCCTTCACAGTGGTGTAATACTCCGTGCGATTTACGCGAGCCTTCACACCACCCGTAAGGCGATGGTTCTGATTGAACTGATGAGCGATATTTGCCACAAAGTTGTAGTCAATCTGGTCGGTATGACGCTCCTCGATCATATAGTTGGCACGCTTACCGCTTGCATAGCCCGCAGTGGTGGGGTCCTCATACTGGTTGGAGTTGTACATGTTGGCGAAGTTCATGCGGCCATTCCAGTTAGCCTTCATGTTTGCAGCTGCCATGATATACTCCATCAGCTGATTGTTGCTAATCGACAATCCGTTGCCATCGGCCGACTCGTTCAGGATGCCCGGAACGGCAGACGTAATCTGACTCGTGTAGTACGATGGGAGGTAGCGATAGTAGTCGGGGCGCGGGTCGGCTCCATCCTTCCATGTCAAAGCCGAGTAGCCGTTGAAACCGAAGCGTACCGAAGTCGCTGCGCTCAGGCGGGTCTTCTCCGAGATGTCGTAGTAGTAGTTGAGCATCACGATAGGCTCGTGAGTGCGGCGCACGCGGGTATTGCGCAACTTGCCGGCCTGCAAACCTACGTTCGGATTGTAGTAGTTGCTACCGAACATATCGTAAGCCTCCTGAGTCGAAGCCTGCTGTGCACCACGCTGCTGCGGAGTACCGAGCACCATAAGCGAGAGGCGGTGCTGCTTGCCAAAGAGCTTCTCGACAGCAGCAAAGTAACCGTAAGAGTTGTAGTAAACGCCATCAACATAGCCATTGCCACCCTGACGAGTCGAAACCGAGAAGGCATACGACCATCCGTTGTCGAGTGCACCCGAAGCATACGATACGATAGCACGGAAACGATACATCTGGTTACCATTCGACACGCTCACACGGAAGCCTTTGCGCATCTGCGATGCACGAGCATTGATGTTGGTCGTACCTCCGAAACCTCCGACTCCATACTCCGTAGCCTCCAGACCTGCGGTATTCTCCTGATTTCGAGTTGCATCGTTCATACCGCTCCACAACGACCAAGGACCGTAACCGGTCATTGCATCGTTGAAACGGATACCGTTGAGATAGACGTCGGTGTACTGCGAATCATAACCGCGCACATTGAAGCGCATCTCCGAGAATCGGTACGAAGCGATATTGTTGAAGATATCCTTCGATGCCGAAAGCGACGAGGGGAGTGCCGACGTATCCGAAGCCGACGAGTCGTTGTCGAACTCCGCAAAGATCGAGTCATCCTGCACCTCACTCTGTGCTACGGGAGCGATAATCACCGAGTTGAGATTCTTCACAACATCACCCACACGTACCACAAGGTCGAGAGTCTCATAGTCGGGATTGGTGAAGGTTAGTTTGTAATCACCCTTGGGCAGATTGCCGAGCGAGAAGTTACCCTCCTGGTCGGTCTTTACCGTCTGACCGGTGCTGTCGATTGTGACCTCGACGTTACCTACCGCCACGCGGTCGGTACGCGACACAACCTTACCCTTGATACCGCCCTGCTGTGCATACGACACGAGCGATGCGAGGGTACAGATTAAAATTAGTAGAGATTTTTTCATATAATTTGTTTATTGTGTAATTTCCCTATTTTGTGATGTAGATATATACGGGGAAGTGGTCCGCAAAGCCGTTCTGGAAGTTGTTGCCCACGAACGAACGCAAGGGATAGCCCTTGTACTGACCCTCTTTCTGAATCATATAATCTCTGCGGAAGATGTTGCCATAGAACTTCGAGCCCTCGGCCTTCTTAAGCTTGAGTGAGCCGGTCGAGCCGGTTGCAAGGTTCTCCGAAACGACCATAATGTCGAACAAGTTCCACGAATCCTGATAAGCCAGTGTTCCGTAACCCGCCTTGAGCATGTCGATAAACGGGCAGAAGAGATCTCCCTGCTCCAACTTTTTGATATTGGGCTTTGCTCCCATAATCTCGGTCACGCTCTTGTCGGTGGCATCGTCGTTGAAGTCGCCCATAATCACAACCTTGGTCGCGGGGTTAATCTTGCGCACCGAGTCGGCAATGGCACGGCACTGTGCAGCCGCAGCATTACGCTTGAAAGCCGATGCCTCCTTGCCACCCAGGCGCGAGGGCCAGTGCGACACGAGGAAGAAGAAGGGCTCACCCTCGATTGTACCCCACATCGTCACAAGGTCACGAGTGCGGAAGTTGGGCATCTCGGGCAGATGGAACTTCTCTGCCTTGCTGCCCTCCAGCTTGAATACATCGGGACGATAGAAGAAGGCGCAATCCACACCACGCGCATCGGGCGAGTCGAAGTGCACAATGCGGTAGTTGCCGTGCTTGAGCTTTGGTTGCGAGGCGAGGTCCTCGAGCACCAGGCGGTTCTCTACCTCCGATACACCGATAACCACAGGGAATGCCTTGTCCTGGCGTGCGATGTCGAAGAGGACACGCTCCATGTTCGAGAGCTTTGCCTGATACTTGTAGGTGTTCCACTTTTTCGCGCCATCGGGCAGGAACTCCTCATCGTGAGTCTCAGGGTCGTTGATTGTGTCAAAGAGGTTTTCGAGGTTGTAGAAAACCACCTTGTGCGGCATCTGCGCGAAGCAGGCGATAAATGCCACCACAAATAGAGTTGTAAAGAGTAGTCTCTTCATAAATGGAAAGTTTTAATATGATTATCTATTCGTTATATATCAAAATTTACTCAACCAAGCATCGTAATCATTCTGCGCCTTAACTTTGTCGGCAATCTCCGGATTGAGGTTTTGGAAGAACTTGAATCCGCTGCGACGCTCAATCTCGGCGATGGAGACTGCCGCATTCGCAATCGAGGTGTTGTTGCCCTCTGCCGTATTCTCCCACACAAAACCGATAGCCATAATCTCGTCGGCATTTGTAATCTCCGAAATACGCTTGCCCGTATTGCCCGACTTGGTACGCAACAACAGTTTGTAGCAGTGCGAAGGTACGGTTATCGTGCGTGAACGGCTGTAAATCTGTCGCGAGCCCGCCTCGTAGAGCGTTCCGACCACGCAGAAGAGCGTATCGCGACAGACAGCGTTGCGGGCATTATTCTCGAGCGAGCCCCACTTGCCGCTGTTGAGTGTTCCGTTCTGCGGGAACATATTGGTTGCGTAGAATGTCTGCGCATTGGTCATCCATGTGCTGTATCTCGAGGCCGAGGGGAGCATGTGTCCTCGATTTAAGCCCCACTCCGCATCGCCATACGAGCCGCGAATGATATTTTGCTGTTTGCTCTGCGGTATCTCAGGGTGGGTAATCTCATAGCGCAGATTATCCTTATAGCTCTCGCCATTTGTCGGCTGCGAGGTTACTGCATCATCGAATGCCCACGCATCGGTGCGAGTTCTGAATGAACCGCCCGTGTAAGAGGAGTGGATAGGGTAGGCAACCCAATGCGATACCAGCTTCTGCAGGTCGTAGCATATCGAGTAGTTGCGTACCGGTGTGGTGTTACCCGCGAGGGTAGTGTAGTATGTTTTGTGGATATAGTTTACATTTTCTTTATATGCAGGTTGCTCGCCCCATGCGCGATTGTAATCGGCCGTATCCGACAAGCCCCACTGCGTGAATGGGAGTGCGAAACTCTTTCCGTCCGAGAATTTTACTGAAACCTCGCCCGAACGCGCCGAGGTTGTTTCGTTGGTGTCGAACCAGATGTAGAACGATGTTCCATACTCTCCGATTCGTCCTGTAAGTACATTGACCTGCGTGCTCTTCGAGAGTGATGCCCAATCCGCACCGGCCGTGATTGTGATTTTGTAGTTAAGGTCGGGATCGCCCTTGATTCCGCCCATGATTTGTGTCTCGTTGCTGCCTGCGATGTCGTAGTGTAGCCACGCCTTCGTATCATAGAGAGGCATGCCACCCTCGTTATTATCGGTGCAGGCAGTCATGACCGACAATAACAGTGCAAAAGCCGAGATTACGGCTCCGAAACGACTCGAAATATTATTCAAAAATCTCT
>JAFQFG010000044.1 GCA_017398695.1 Alistipes sp. | reverse complement strand
CGATAACGACAGTTCGAGTTTGTTGAAGTAGAGCGCGATAAAAAGTCTATTTTGTCGTTATGCTCGCCCTTAAATGCTCATTTACGTTAAGTAAACTACGCTTTTTCGGGCTTCGCAAGCCTAAAACTATATCTTTTTATTCACTCTCTTAAGAAGTAGAAACCGTCTAACAAGGTGATATTGGCGTTAAACTTGGCTTTGAATTCCTCATTTACGCCGAGTAAACTCCGGATTCAAAGCCTGCGTTTGCCTAAAAATCCCTCTTGTTATACAACTTCAGACAAAGAGAGGGTGTCCACGAAACTTGTTGGACACCCCCTTATTGTCTAAAAAGGCAAAAACATTAGAACTTGAAGTACTCCTTTGCGTTGTAGTAGCTGATATTTTCAACCATCTTGCCCAAGAAGTCTATCTCGCTTGCCGGCAACAGGCCGTTCTCTACATCGTTTCCGATAAGGTTACAGAGCGTTCTGCGGAAATACTCATGTCGCGGATACGACACGAAACTGCGTGAATCGGTCAGCATACCGACAAAGCGCGACAGCAGACCGAGCGAGGAGATGGCGTTCAGTTGCTTAATCATTCCATCCATCTGGTCGAGGAACCACCACGCTGCTCCGTACTGCATCTTACCCACCTGCGAGCCGTCGTTGAAGTTATAAGCCATCGTTGCCAGCACCTCGCTGTCTTTGGGGTTAAGATTATAGAGAATGGTGCGTGTGAGGACTCCCTGTTCGTCGAGTCGGCCGAAGATGCGCGACAGTCCTTCGGCAACATTGCCATCGGCTATGGAGTCGCAACCCACATCCGGGCCTAACGACTTGAACAGTCGCAAGTTATTGTTGCGAATGGCTCCGATGTGGAGTTGCTGCGCCCAGCCCATCTCGGCATTGAGTTGCAACAGGTAGTAGAGGATACCTCCACGCAGGCTCTCACTCTCCTGCTCATTGAGTATCACACCCGAACGCAACTGCTTGAATAGTCGATGTGTGCTGTGTTCGTCAAATTCTGCATTAGGGACATACGACACTCCGTGGTCTGACAGGCGACATCCGTGCTCGGCAAAGAACTTCTGGCGTACACGCAGAGCCGTGAGCAACGACTCGAAGTCGTCGATTTTGACTCCGCTGACCTCTGCCAGACGGTCAATATATTCGTTTATGCCTGCCGGATCTGCCGTGTTCAGCAGTTTATCGGGACGCCAAGTCGGTAATACCTTTACGGCAAAACCACTTTCGGCTATACAGCGATGATATTCGAGCGAATCTACGGGATCATCGGTCGTACACAGCACCTCGACATTCATTCGCAATAGCAGATTGTGCACGCTGAATTCAGGTTGAGCCAACATCTCGTTACACTTGTCGTATATCTCATCGGCATTCTCCTCGCAGAGCAACTCCTCGATGCCGAAGTAGCGTTTCAGTTCAAGTTGTGTCCAATGGTAGAGCGGATTGCGCATGGTGTGGGGCAGTGTGCGAGCCCATGCGCGGAACTTCTCGCGGTCGGGGGCATTGCCCGTGATTAACTCTTCGGGGATGCCGTTGG
>JAFQFG010000043.1 GCA_017398695.1 Alistipes sp. | reverse complement strand
TTTCCATGCTTTGCATGTCCTGCCTTGTTTTATGTCCGAGCCGCCCCAGATGAAACGGGGTGTTTTCGTAGAAAATGCCCCGTAACATCGAAGGAAAGACTTTTCCTGCTTGCCCCCAGATGAAACGGCACGAAAGCGAAGCGTGCCCCGTAACATCGTCCGAGGGGGCTTTGTTTTGCGCCCCCCGATAAAACGATATATTGTAAATTCTCGGTGGAGTTGTAAAAAAAAAGACCCCTCCACCGTTGAAGAGATACTCCAACGATAGAGGGATAGCCTATTGTATCGACTCAAAAGAGCTATTTGAAGATGTCATTCAGCACTACGGCCAAGCGAACCGAGGCCTTTGCCAAACAGCGTTCGTGTACCAACTCCCAATTGTACGATGTGGCATTGTCGAGAACCTCCTCGGGTTTGATGTACTCGATAAGGGGGCGACTCTCGCGACCCATCTCTTCGACCCAAGTGCGCGGAGTTCCATGCATATACTCTCCGAACTTATCGCTCTGGCACATGCGAATCTCCTCTGCAAACATCTCGGGCGAGAAGGCTGCGTGGATATCGAAATACCACTTGCTCCAGAGTTTGTACCAAGTCATCTTGCTACACATCTCCTTTTTCATACTCTTGCCATTCGAACGATAGAATATGAAATTGTCTGAGTAGGGGATGTCTTCAAAACGGATGTGTGCCACACAGTGCAGGTCACCGACCAAGTGAATCACCGTGCGCAACGCAGCCACTACCAACGAGTCGCTGTGTTCGTTGCGATGACGTAAAACCTCGATATTGCGCTCCAGCTGTACGATACCATCCTTGTCGGAACGTGTCGACGAGCGACCGTCCTTGCCGATTTTGGTGTTGTGCCAGAATCTCGTATGGGCCGAGGCTTCAGGCTTTTTAAGTTCGTTCAGCCATACTGAGTTACTGCGTATATCGCCACCAAGAATCTTCTCAACTGCACGTTTAGTTTTTGGCGTAAGCTGCTCGGTTGCCAAGATAGATATAACTTCATGTCCGGTCTTGACCCAAGCAGATGCATCGGCAACGCTCAGCAAAAATACCAGGCATATAGCGTATTTAATACCATTTTTCATAGATCATTCCTCCTATTTTTGGAAAATTTCATTCAACACGTGAGCCAGACGGTAGGCGCCACGCAACATCTGCTGCTCGCAAATCTCAACGGCACGTTGACGATCTTGTTCGGGTAGTTGGGTGTACTCGGCATCGCGAGGAATAAGCTTATATACTTCGCGCATCTCAGCTCCATTCTGTCGAGCCCAATCCTCAGCTGTGCCCTCTACGATTTTCGCAATCTGCTTGCGTTTCATCTTGTCGAGGTTGCGGTGGAAATCCTCGCAAGTCCACCCCTTGTGGAGGTATGCCGGAGAGGCATCCCAGAATTTGTGGAAGCCGGTCTTCTTGCCACTGCGATAGATATTGTAGCCCTTGTATGCCGGTTGGTCGGGATAGCCCGTGTGTGACGGACAATGCATGTCGCCCACCATGTGGATAAGCAACTTGAGATTTACGATTATTGTCGAATCGTCCATCTCCTGATAGTTCTTCATCTCCTTGCGAATACGGTCAATCTGGATGTTTGCAACGCGGCCATTGTTCGGCAGTGGATTGTTCTCGGCATCTACCTTTGAGGTGTGCCAATAGTGAATCTCTTTGTAGGGGTCGGTAAATCTCCACTGATCCTGCCATGAGGCGTAGTATGCCAACGAATGTCGAAGGTAGTGTTGGCACTTCTGGCGAGCCTCGGGCGTAAGATGCTTTTCTGCGATGTAGGCAATGGCACTATGCCCTGCACCGCCCCAAGCTTGCACCTCGCGGGTTGCCGATGCGATTGCTACGATAACCGCAAGGGCTAAAATGAGTTTTTGTTTCATGTTGTTGTAGTTTGGTTTGCTCGAAATCGGTTATATAGTTACAAATCTACTTTTGTCGTTGTGCCATGCCGAATACCTCAAGCAGCCGTGCGCACATCTCTTCCCATGAAAAACGCTTGCGCTCAATGGGGAAGTTCTCGGCAAAACGCTCCAATGCACCATTGTGATAGAGTCGTTCGATGCTCTCGGCAATACCCTCTACGGTAGGTTCACAGACAAAACCGACCTTGCCGTCAGGGACAATCTCGGGTAGTCCACCCACGCGGGTTACGACCATCGGCACCGAGAAGTTGTAGGCAATCTGTGTGACGCCACTCTGCGTAGCGGTGCGGTAGGGTAGAATAAGAGCATCCGCCACCGAGAAGTAGAGCCGAACATCCTCATCGCGCACGAATCCCTCATGTAGCACAACTCTTTCGCCCAAGCGGTCGAGGGCTGCGCGGTATTGCTCCTTATCGTTATAGAATTCACCTGCCACAAGTAGTCGCAAAGATGGATTATCGACCTTTCCGAACGCCTCCAGCAGCAAATCAAGACCCTTATAGTCGCGAATGAGCCCAAAGAATAGCAGATAGCGATGCGATGGGTCGAGTTTGAGCTGTCGGCATGCCTCCTCGCGGTCGACCCTCTCTCCGAAGTTCTCGAACATGGGGTGGGGTGAAAATATGGCCGGAGCCGAGGTGTACGCGGTAAGTTCGCCATGTACCTGCTCCGACATATAGACAAAGCCATCAACAGCTTTAAGGTAATAGCTGTTGCAGGGGCGGTCGATGATGTGGTGCTCGTGAGGCTCGACATTGTCAATCTGACATATCACTTTGCTCTTGCCATTGGAGCGGGCTATGCGTGCCACCGTGCCGAATGCCGGAGCCATAAACGGCGTCCAATACTTCATCAATATCATATCGGGAGCCTCTCGGCGTAGGCGCAGACCCACCTTTATCCAACTTAGCGGATTGACATTGTTGAGCACTCGCTCGATATGAAGGTCCGAGGGCGGTGGGGTTGTGACGTACTGGGTTTTACCGGGGAATAGCAGAGAAGGATACTGCACCGTAAAGGTGTAGATCTTTACTTCGTGCCCCTCGGCCTGATAGACACGGGCCATGCTTTGCATTATCGAGGCAAGACCGCCACGATAGGGATAGGCCGGACCGACAATGCAGATCTTCATCGCTACTCGGTAGTTAGGGTTTCAAAACTATTGACCACGCGGCCTATTTGCGCTTCTCGAACTCGGCAAGTCCACCCTCCAAGAACTCCACGAAGCCATCAACGCTGAGGTCATATCCACGTGTAGGTGCCAAAGAGTCGCCATCGGCAGTAATCAATATGTAGTTGGGCTGAGCATTCACTCCGAAGCGTGTGCGGGCAATGTAGGAGTTGATGCGACCAAGGGTTTTGAACGTATCACCGCCCTCGGTGGTAATCCACTCCGATTCGGGCACCGACATCTTGTCGTCGGTATATAGAGCCACTACAACATACTTCTCGCGCAGGATGTCGAGTACTCGCTCGTCGCTCCAAACTCTCGCCTCCATCTCGCGGCAGTTCACGCATCCGTGTCCCGTAATGTCTACAAAGAGGGGTTTGCCCTCACGTTTGGCCGCAGCCTCCGCCTCGGCAAGGTCGAAATATCCCTGCAAGCCGTGAGGCAGGTGGAGTTTGTCGCCATACTTCACACTCTGCGTTGCTGCTGCGGGTGCCGATGCTGAGCCTTGTGACATCACAAAATCCTGAGTGTGGAGCGGAGGCAGATAACCCGACAGACCACTGAGCGGTGCGCCCCACATGCCTGGAATCATGTAGACTACAAAGGTAAACACTGCAATTGCCAAACCGAGGCGTGTAACCGAGATATGCTTAAATTCGCTATCGTGTGCAAAACGTAACTTTCCGAGTAGGTATAAACCCAGCAACGAGAAGCATACGATCCAAATGGCAAGGTATATCTCTCTGTCGAGCAGCCCCCAATGGTAGGTCTGGTCGGCAACGCTCAAAAACTTAAATCCGAGAGCTACCTCGACAAATCCAAGCACAACCTTCACCGAGTTGAGCCATCCGCCACTCTTGGGCAGGTTCTTGAGCAACGAGGGGAAGAGTGCAAAGAGCGTAAATGGCAGAGCAAATGCCAACGAGAATGCGAACATCGTCACAATCGGCTGCCAGAACTCGCCCGAGGTCGACTGAATAAGCACCGAGCCTACAATCGGGCCTGTGCACGAGAACGACACCAGCACCAGCGTCAACGCCATAAAGAAGATGCCGGCAATGCCGCCCTTGTCGGCCTTCTGGTCGCTCTTGTTGACCAATGCGCTCGGCAGTGTAATCTCGAAAGCTCCGAAGAACGATGCAGCAAAGACCATAAAGACCACAAAGAATAGGATATTGGGCAACCAGTGTGTAGCCAGCCAGTTGAAGATGTCTGCCGTCACAGCCTCGCCACCGACAAAGCGAGTGATGAGGATAATTGCCGCGATGGGTAATGTGTAGAGCGCAACGATAAACAGACCATAGGTAAATGCCTTCATGCGGCCTGCAGCCTTATTCTCGCTGCCCTTCATAAAGAACGATACGGTCATAGGCACCATCGGGAAGACACACGGAGTGAGCAGAGCTGCAAAACCCCACAAGATAGCCTCCAAGACCAGACCCCAATCGAAGGGTTTGCCGGACGTAGCGGGTACAGCCTCATCCGCTGCCTTGATTTCGCTTTGTGAGGATGCACTACCCACTTTGAATGAGAACTCCCACTCCTCGGGCATTCCGCACTGCGTACCGATGCAGGACATCCAGATAACCTTACCCTTAATCTTGCCTGCACCCTCTGCGAGCGAGAACTTCTGGCCCAGGACGAAGGTGCCGTAGTACTCGCCATGCGCCTCGCCATCAGCCTCGACTCTCTTCGAGGGGGTTACCTCGTATGGCTCGCCATCGAAGGTGATGCCGGAGCTCTCCGCAAGGTCGATATATGTCGATGAATAGCTCGAATGGAGGTCGTAGGTGTGCCAACCCTCGCGAACAGTGCCTTCAAGCAGCAATTCGTAGGCGTTCTCGCCCAACTCCTTGACCTCGCCCTTCCACTTTACCGAAGGGTCACCACTCTGTGCCGATGCTCCGAACGTAACGAACAGAGCCGCAACAACCGAAAACAGACGCAATAAAAATTTCATATCTCTATACTCTTTATATATTCGTGTACATATTCATTAGGGTACAAAGATATGAAATTTATCGAAAAAAGCACAACCTTTTGTCGTAACCTTAATATTTTATTTGATACACGCCCTTGCCGACTTGCCGGCAGTAGTGTCGGTTTCGAGAAATTTATGCAAATACGGATGCAGCTCTTGGTAGATTGATGAGGAGGTATGATCGCTCTTATAACAGCGAAGCGCAGACTCGCAAAGGGTCCGCGCTTCGTTATAAACCGTTTTTCTCTTTTTTCCTCTCTATCGCACTTCGAGGGCGGCACGGCAGATGACGGCACCGTCGTTGTCCTTAATCTCGAAGAGCCAGCAATCTGCCTCGTGGCGAGTGCCAATCGTGAGGGTCTGACCATAGCGCGACTCCTTCACAAAGTGGAGGTCGAGGCGCATGGCGTGTGGCTCGGCAAGCAGTTCGATAGGGAGCGTGTCGACCATCATCTCGATATAGCGCAACGTATTGACATGTCGATTAAAGTCGATATCGCTATAGACGATACGATGCTCCACGGTGCTCTCTGCCTCGATGGCTGCAAGCTTGCGCGGGGCTTCACACGGGGCCGGCTCGTCAAAAACATATTGACGACGACTCTTGATGACGGGTGTCAGGTCGCATGGGCGACGAGTATCGAGGTTGATCATGCACCACTGCGAGGTCACCCTGCCGAAGACCTCGCCTGCGGCATTCGTGATGGCGAAATTACGCACCGAGATGATGCGACCCGAGTCGACAATCCACGTGCGAATCCGGTAGTCGTCATACTGCTTGGGCAGATAATCAAATTCGAAAGCCATGCGTGACAGTACCCACGAATTGTTCTGCTTCATTAAGGCTTCGGTGCCAAATCCGTTGCGGTGAGCATCGAGTCCGGCGATGTTGAGAATGTTTCCGCACATGGCGGCAAGTCGTGCGCGAAGGGCAAAATCGACATCCTGCGGCTCGACCTTGAAGTCGTAACTATTTCCAGATAACATAAGTTCTCCTTGTTTTTGAGCTCGGCAAATGTATCATATTTTTACTAATCCGACAATCATTTTTCTCTGTTTCGGAACAATACGACACTATAAAACCCCGTTTGAAATAGTGCAGGATGAGGTTTTTTATCGTAAAACAATAAATAATATTTGATATTCGCCATATTTTTTTCTAACTTTGCAATTGTAAATGTTCGACAAATGCTCCGCGGAGTTGGAGCATCTATTGTCGGGCGAGGGTTAGATTGGAGCTAAAATATTGATATTATGCAGAGTATAACCAGAATTTTAAGGGGGGGGGATTTGCAATGGCTATAATCATAAATATGGATGTAGTGATGGCAAAGCGCAAGATGACGCTCACCGAATTGGCCGAAAGAGTCAACATCACGCCTGCGAACCTCTCGATATTTAAGACCGGCAAGGCTCGGGCGATTCGCCTCTCGACACTCGAGGCGATCTGCCGCGAATTAGAGTGCCAACCCGGAGAGATATTGGAGTTCCGGAGAAACTAATTCGCAAGTTGTAACTTGCAATTCACAATTCACAATTCACAATTAAATAAATTACCTTTAATTATCAACTATCAATTATCAATTGTCAATTATCAATTAATTTTAGCCGGTGGTTAATGGCAAAAGAAGAAAGAATAAACAACAAATAACCTTTTAATTTATACAAAACAATGAAACGACTATTTTTGTTCGTTGTCGCAATGATTACGGCGGCGAGCGTATCGGCTCAATTCAACCCGATGCAGCCGATAGAGGCAGACAAGGATGTTCGTGTAGGCAAACTCGAAAACGGACTTACCTACTACATCCGTCACAACGAGAAACCCAAGGGACAGGCTCACTTCTACATCCTGCACGATGTGGGAGCAATTCAGGAGGACGACAACCAGCAGGGTCTGGCTCACTTCCTCGAGCACATGGCTTTCAACGGCACCAAGAATCTCCCCGGCAAGCAGCTTATCAACTACTTGGAGAGCATAGGTGTTAAGTTCGGCTACAATCTGAACGCAGGTACTTCGTGGGACTACACCGAGTATCAGCTGCGCGATGTTCCGACAACCCGCAAGGAGATTGTCGATAGCGCACTGCTCGTGCTGCACGACTGGTCGCACTTCATCACCCTCGCACCCAAGGAGATTGACTCCGAGCGTGGTGTGATTATGGAGGAGTTGCGTACCCGCGACGGAGCTTCGTGGCGTTCGACCATCAACATGATTCAGACTGTTGCTCGCGGTACGAAGTATGAGCACCGCAACCTTATCGGCCACCTCGACGGTCTGAAGGGCTTCTCGCACAGCGATCTTGAATCGTTCTACCGCAAGTGGTATCGTCCCGAGTTGCAGGCTGTGGCTGTTGTCGGTGATATTGATGTGGACTATGTGGAGAATAAGCTCAAAGAGTTGATGAGCGATGTGCCCGCTTCGCCTGCTGATGCTGCGCAGAAGGAGGTTATCATAGTTCCCGATAACGAGGAGCCTATTGTTTCGGTGTTTACCGATCCCGAGATGAGTAATTCGGTTGTACGTTACATCTTCAAGCGTGGCAACCTCGTTCCGAAGCAGTATGCCAATACGATTTACGCTGAGATGATGAATGTGGCAACTATCCTGATGACCCGCATGGGTAATGCCCGTCTGTCGGAGATTGCAATGAAACCCGATGCTCCCTTTGTGGGTGCGGGTATGAGCGATGGCTCGTTCGGTATCTGCCCGACGTTCGAGTCGTTCAGCGTGGCAGCACAGTCGCAGGACGGCAAGCTCGCAACCGCTTTTGAGGCTATCGCTACCGAGGTTGAGCGTATCCGTCGTCACGGCTTTACTCCGGGCGAGTTCGAGCGTGCACAGAACGATCTTCTGCGTAGCTGCGAGCGTGCTTACAACAACCGCAACGACCGCAAGAATGGCGAGTATGTGGAGATCTACCTCGACAACTTCCGCAACAACAGCCCGATGCCTGATGCCAAGACCGAGTGGCAGTTGGATAGCATGCTTATCAAGCATGTGTTGAACGTGGATGTTATCAACCAGCTGGCAAGCAAACTTATCACCCCGACCAACCAGATTGTGATTATGAACGCTCCCGAGAAGGAGGGTGTGGTTAATCCTACCGAGGCCGAGGTGCTGGGTATTATCAAGAAGGTGGCAACTTCGGAGATTGCTCCCTATGAGGATAATGTTGTGAAGGAGCCTCTCATCGGTGAGAATGTCGAGCTGAAGGGCTCGCCCGTGGTTAAGACCGGCTTCAACGAGAAGCTCGGCACTACCGAGTGGACTCTGGCAAACGGCACTCGCGTAATTGTTAAGCCGTCAACGTTGAAGGCTGATGAGGTGTTGTTGAAGGGTTACAGCGATGGTGGTCTTTCGCTCCTTTCGGACGATGACTACTACACCGGTCTCTTCATCCCGACAATGGTCCAGATGTCGGGCGTATCGAAGTTCTCGCGTGCAGACCTGCGTAAACAACTCTCGGGCAAGTCGGCAACCGTATATCTCAATGCCAGCGAGTATGACCACGGTGTGAATGGTAACTGCTCGCCCAAGGATATCGAGACGATGATGCAGCTGCTCTACCTCAATATTACTGCTCCGCGCTTCGACAAGAACGACTTTGAGACTGTGATGAAGCAGTATCGCGCTTATGTCGATAACCTTAAGACCAATCCCGACTACATCATGGGCGAGCAGGAGGAGAAGACCCTCTATGGCGACAATCCGCGCCGTCAGGCTCTCTCGATGGAGATGCTCGACAAGGTTAATTTCGACCGTCTGGACGAGGTGTTTGCGACTTTCTATCCCAATGGCAACACCTTTACCTACACGATTGTCGGCAATGTAGACCTCGAGACTTTGCGTCCGTTGGTTGAGAAGTATATCGGCTCGCTGCCCGCGTCGAAGCAGAAGCTTTCGTTCGTGGATGATGGCGTGCGCTATGCAAAGGGCGAGGTTGTCAACGACTTCAAGGCTCCGATGCAGCAACCGAAGGTTTCGGTATCGCGCATCTTCACCGGCAAGGCAAAGGCAACGCTCAAGAATCGTCTGACGATGATTTTCCTCACACAGGCACTCAACTCGCGCTATCTCATCTCGATTCGCGAGGAGAAGGGCGGTACTTACGGTGTCGGTGTTCAGGGCTCGTTTGAGGATGCTCCGTTCGAGACCTACAAGATGAAGATTTCTTTCGATACCAACGAGAAGCAGGCCGATGAGTTGAGCGGTATCGTACTCGCTGAGATTCAGAAGATTGCCAAGGAGGGCCCGCTCGCCGAGGATATCGAGAAGTCGCGCGAGTTCTTCCTCAAGAATTGGAAGAATACCCTCGAGCAGAATAATGGCTGGATGCAGGTAATCCGCGCTTGGTATGAGGAGGGTATCGACCAGTATGGTACCTATGAGGATATTGTGAAGAATCTCAAATACAGCGATGTACAGAAGCTTGCAAAGAAGATTCTCAAGGATAACAACATGGTCTATGTAGTTATGCGCCCCGAGGCTGCGGCTACGAAGTAATCCTAAGCTTTCGGTATGAGTCCGCTGCAATGGTTAGTCCGTTGCAGCGGATTTTTTTTGTGGGGAGGTAATCGAGTGCTTGCGGTTGATGCAAGGAGTAGGTATAAAGACCTATTTTCTGTTCAAAAAGGCGTATTTATGGAAATAAATAGTATATTTGTGAAATATGGGGAGTGTAATCTATGGTCTAAAAGGTCGCAAAAAGGCTTGTGGTTGCACTCAGGCGTGGAATTTGGATAATATAAACTTACTGCGACCGCCGGGCGGTTGTAATAAAATTTAATACATAGATGAAGGAACAGTTACAATTTCTTGATGCTCTGAATATCAATCTCGGAGCAGGTGAAATGTTTGTCGTCAACATCATATTGGCATTTGTGATGTTTGGCGTGGCGTTGGGTATTAAGTTGCAGACATTTAAGGATGTATTCCGCAACCCTAAATCGGTGATTACGGGTCTTGCTCTGCAGTGGGTGGCACTGCCTGCGATGACATTCTTGGTGGTAGTTGTGCTTAACCCGTTTATTACGCCTATGGTGGCTATCGGTATGTTGCTTGTGGCTTCGTGTCCGGGTGGCAATATATCGAACTTTATCTCGTCACTCTCGAAGGGAAATATCGAGCTGTCGGTCTCGATGACTGCCATATCGACCGCATTTGCACCTATTATCACGCCATTTAATTTCTGGCTCTGGGGCTCGCTTTACTGCCGCTACGCATCGGTGCATAACGACATCCCTACGTTGAGTATCCCGTTCGGCGATATGCTTGAGCAGATTTTGCTTATCCTCGGTGTGCCTATCGTGCTCGGTTTGCTTGTTTCGCGCTACTTCCCCAATCTGTCGAATAAGCTGAAGCGACCAACCTCGATTCTCTCAATCCTTCTGTTCTTGGGAATGGTAGCCGTTTCGCTTACGCAGGTACTCACAGCTCTGGAGCAACGCTGGACTATCTATGCAGCCATCCTTTGCGCACTGACGGTGGTAATTATCCACAACGCTACTGCACTCAGCACAGGTTTCTATGGTGCAACGCTGATGCACTTGCCCAAGACAGATCGTCGTTCGCTGACGATCGAGGTCGGTATTCAAAATTCGGGTCTTGGTTTGGCCCTTCTGTTCAATCCGGCAATATTCCCTGCGGATGTATGGCAGAATAATGGCGGTATGGTGATTATTACTGCATTGTGGGGTATTTGGCATATTATTTCGGGTCTGAGTGTGGCTACGATTTTCCGTCGTACAACCATTGACGAACAACACGCATAACCCTACCGAAGAGATTATGTCGAAAGCGAAAAAGATTCAGGATTACGATTTTTGGTACGATGTGCTGCGTTATTACGTGGATTTCGGACTCAAACTTTCGTATCGTCACATAAAATATGTAAACAAGGAGCGCATCCCTCAGGATGGTGCGATTATCTATGCTCCGAACCATACCAACGCACTGATGGATGCGCTGGTAATTCTGGCTATGGACCACAAGGCGAAGGTCTTTGTGGCGAGAGCCGATATCTTCAAGAAGCCCATTTTGGCAAAGATTTTCCGCTGGCTCAAGATCATGCCGATTATGCGCATGCGCGACGGAGCGGATGAGGTGCGCAAGAATAACGAAACTATCGAGAAGGCGGTCGATGTCCTGCGTGACAAGGTGCCGTTCTGTATCTTCCCCGAAGGGCAGCACCAGACCAAATTCTCGTCACAACCGCTGGCTAAAGGTATTTTTCGTATAGCTTTTCAGGCTCAGGAGTTGATGCCCGATATGCCGCTCTATATCGTTCCTGTGGGATTGCGCTACGGCAACTTCTTCCGTTTTCGTTCGACCGTGAGGGTGCAGATTGGCGAGCCGATAAATGTGCAGGAGTTTATTGCTGCACACCGCGATATGAGCACTGCCGAGCAGATGAATATAATAAGAGGAGTGCTTGACGACCGATTGAAGGATGCGATATTCTACATTCCGAATGACGAACACTATGAGGCTACGCACGAGGTGTGTGCTGCGGTGGTTAAACGTCGTGTAAGGCATCTGCGTCGCAGTGATAAAAAGTGGCGCAAAGCTCGGGCTATGGATCTCTACTTTGAGGCCAATAATGCTACCGTAGCGCAGATTTCCCGTCTGCGTGAAGAGAAGCCCGAAGTGGCAGAGCGCTTGTTGACTTTGGGAGGAGAGGCTGCGCGAATGCGTTTGGCCGGCAAGATCAGTTTATCATCGGTGGCGGTGCGAAACTTCACCTTTTCGCAGATTGTAAAGTACTTGATTCTGCTGGTGTCGTTGCCCTATTCGATACCTGCAACCATACTGACATTGCCTCTGTCGGGTCTGTTGGCAAAGTTGTGTGGCATGTTTAAGGATAACGCCTTCCACAACTCGGTGCGTTATCTGGTCAGCATACTCGTATGGCCCGTGTTGATGATTGTCTACTCGGTGATAGCATACCTATGTCTGCCGTGGCAGTGGGCATTGCCACTCACGCTGGCTGCATTGCCGGCTCCGATAGTGGCGCAGGAGGTCTATCGACTATTAAGACTTATTATCTCGGATATGCGATTGTTGCGCAATAAGCCCCTGCGAGAGAAGTATAGCAAGATTCGTGAAATTATATTCAGTAACAAATAAAAGTTGTGACTATGAAGATTAAGCACATCGTAACATTGGCGATTGCGACTCTGTTCGCATCGAATATCTACGCTAACGGCATTGCCGTGGAGTCGGATGCTGCAGCAACCGAGAAGAGAGAGAAGAAGAGTGAGGTGGCAGCGACTGACACAAAGGCGCAGACCGTGAAGAAGGGTTGGAATTTCGCTCCGTTCCCTTCGATTGGCTTTAATAGTGACACGGGCTTTCAGATTGGAGCCCTCTGTGAGATTTTTGACTATGGCGATGGCTCGACCTATCCGGGATATAAGCATAAGTTTAATGTCGATTTGTCGTGGACCACAAAAGATCAAGTTAAACTCCACTTCTTCTACGACTCGAAGTATCTGATACCGAAAGTGCGCCTTACGGCCGCTGCGACATATATCTTGGCGCAGATGTATCCGTTCATGGGCTTTAATGGTGCGGCTTCGCCCTACTATACCCATTTGGCAAGCGGTAAGAAACAGATGAACCGAGTGGCGATGTATAATGTGCGTCGTGACATGTTGCGCGTGATGGCTGATTTCCAGGGAGAGATCTATACCAATAAATTCCGCTGGGCTGCCGGTGTTTCATATTGGTGGTATGATATCCAGGATATTACGCTCAAGAAGAAGGGCGCACCAGCATACGACTCTAAAGTCGCAAATAACTACCTTATCGGACAAGGTATCCACTCTGCTTCGCTCTGGCAACTCTACCAGAAGGCGGGCTTGATTGGTGCAAATGAGGCACATGGCGGTCATCATATAGAGTTCAAGGCCGGATTGGTCTACGATAGTCGTGAGCATGAGGCAGATCCGACTCGCGGTATATGGGCTGAAGTTTATGCCTACGGCTCGCCCGATATCCTCAATGGTCGTGGCAAAGAGGGCTACCACTACTTGAAGTTGGCTGCCCACTTCCGCCAATATGTACCTCTTTGGCAGGATAGGATTGTGTTTGCCTACCACCTTGCATATCAGGGCAAATTGGCCGGCAATGCTCCGTACTACACTTTGCAGAATATCAATACCCTCTACCTCCGCCAGATTGTTTCGGATGGCTTGGGAAGTATCAATACGGTGCGCGGAGTGCCTTATAACAGCGTGATCGGCGATGGCTATGCATGGGCCAATTTCGA
>JAFQFG010000042.1 GCA_017398695.1 Alistipes sp. | reverse complement strand
CCTCACCTCGCCGGTGGGGCCCTTGCAAAGAACTGTACTCAGCAAAAAGTTGATAAATCAACTCTTTTTGTTTTTGGCTACTATGTCTGCAAATAAATTTGCGCCATACTATCCAAAAACAAAAGGTGTCGAATTTTCGACACCTTTTTGCTTCGTTTATTCTTTGCGGAGAGAAGGGGATTCGAACCCCTGAAACGCTTTTGACGTTTACTCGCTTTCCAGGCGGGCCAGTTCAACCACTCCTGCACCTCTCCTCGCTTTTTTGCGTGACAAATATAGAACTAATTTCCGAAATTCACAACTCAACATCGCACGAACAACCTACGCTCCAATTTAATCTGCAGTTTTTTAGCTAACTATTGCTAATTCTTGAAGATTATACATATATTTGCGCCATATTTATACAATGTACAGATTTATGAAAACAAAAAAACTTGTAGCAGTGCTTTTCTCGGCATTAGCCCTGCTGATTGTCGGATGTGACAAGATCGGAAATAACAATGGCGGTAACGGATCCGGATTATCGGACATGACCTTCGAAATTGAGGTTAGCGACATAACAACTTCAGGAGCAAAGGTTTCGGTCGTTCCGAGCGATGAGACAGCCCTTTACTATTTTGATAAGGTCACCAAGGAGGTCTATGCGACTTACAAGAGCGACAAGGAGTTTATGGTGGCTATGGTTGAGGCTTTGCGCGCCTATTGCGAGGAGTCCGGTAGCTCATTGGCATCTGCCGTCTCGGTAGGTAATGATGAGTACACATACAATGGTGAGCTTATTCCCGGCACGGAGTACTACATCTTTGCCTTTGCACTGGATGCAAAGCTTAACCCCAACTCCGAACTTACGCTTGAGCCCTTTACCACCGAGGCGGCTAAGAGCTCGTCAAACACATTCACCATCGAGGTAAATGGCGGCACGGTGATGGTTTCGACAAGCAATAATGACCCCTATTTTTGGGATGTTGTTCCGAGTGAAACCTATGAGGGAAAGGACGATGAGTATATTATGAATGACTTGATTACGTATTATCGGGATTTGGGTTATTTGGAGTACTATATCGTTCAGGGCACCGATGCTTTCGATTACACCAACTCGTTAAGTGATGGTGAGTCTTATACGGTCTATGTCTTTGGTTTCGAGGGTGTTCCCACGACGGCTCTGACGAAGCATACCTTTATCTACACCAGTGGCGGTTCGGGCAGCGGCTCGGGCAGTGGAGATTATGATACCACCACATTGACCGGTGACGTAGAACTCGATATTGCAAGTGCCGAGGCCTACTATTATGGTGATTACTACGATATTGGTACTAACAATTGGGAGATTGGCATGTTTGACGCTACGGGTCGCGAGTTTGTGATTGCGGAGTTCTTCACTGCGTTGAGCCAGTCGACCCCCGAGGGTACTTATACCATCACAGGCAATGCCGGTGATGCGGGTACGGCTTACACGGGAGATGTTGATCAGGAGGGTTATATCCTGCCCACCTATTATGGTAAGCTCACTGCAGACGGTGAGACCGCGGCTAGGGCTTTGGTTGCTTCGGGTTCGTTCTCGATTGTAAAGAGCGATTCGAACTATACGTTGACCCTGAACTTGGCAGATGTCCTCGAGCATAAGATTACCGGTTCTTACACCGGTGCTGTCAAGGTTGCTGCAGGTGAGTTGTCTGGGTCGCAGGCGTCGGTTGGAAGAGCAGGTCGCGTGGCAGCACGAAGCACACTGCGTCGCTTCAGCTCGGTGGCGACTCTTCGTCCGATCAAGGTTGAGGGATCTCTCAAGGCGGTTCGTGCGAAGTAGGAGGTTTGACAGATTATTTCGATTAAGAGCGGCTGTCCGGAGTGTTGGACGGCCGCTCTCTTTTTGTCTGTATATCGGCCATTGTTCTGGCGGATAGCCTTCTTGCCATACTCATGCTTAATGCCTTAAACTGCAACTCCTCGGCTATGTAATATATGCATATTCAGTGCGAGGAGTGGTGGTCTGATCCTTGCCGCCATCTTGCTAAGATGCTTTATAACTCCGGCATCACCACCCACCGTTAATTATGTAGTTATATAATATTATATAAGGTATGCCCTCTCCACACTCTAACAAATCCCCATCCGCAATCGACGGTGCAGCCGCTCAGTTACCCCCCCCGATGTAGAGGTTGGGTACACGAAGCCCGTCCCATACATAAACACACATAAAAAACGAGGTGCCCGAATTCGGACACCTCGCGGTAGTTATTTCGTAGCTCTCTATTAGAAGAGGCTTGCAAGGTTAACATCCTTCTTAGCCTTAGCCTCGAGCGATGCATCCTTCGAAATTGCATTGTTGAGCTGAACCTTCGCATTGTTTACGTTACCCTCCTTAGCTGCGATTACAGCACGCAGGTAGTCAGCCTTTGCCGAGTTATCGTTTGCAAGGCTCTTCTTAGCTGCTGCGAGGTCACCATTCATGAACTGAGCGATAGCTGCGTTGTAACCCGAGAGGTTCGACGAAGCCTGTGCGTAGTTACCCTCAGCTGCATTTACCAATGCCTGAACATTCGAGTTGCCAGCCTTTGCATACTCCTTAGCCTTCTCAACATTGCCGTTTGCAAGGTGAGCAAGAGCGAGGTTGTTGTTGAGCTCTGCCGAGTTGCCACCAGCCTTAACAGCGTTCTCGAATGCTGCGAGAGCCTTTGCATTCTCACCAGCCTCTGCATAAGCAAGACCGAGGTTGTTGTAAACGCGAGCGTCATTGTACTTCGATGCAGCGTACTCCAAAGCAGCAACAGCTACCTCAGGACGAGCCTCTGCAACGTGGAGCAACTCCTCGAGATCGAGAGCTGCAGCGTTGCCAGCCTGAACGAGAGCAGCCATCTCGGCATCAGTCTTACCGGTGATGTCTGCGCTGTTGACAACCTGTGCACGGCGCAACTGGGGAAGAACATCAGTCTTAAGGCTCTTGTAAACCGACGACATGTTCTTAATCTCCTTCTCGCGCTGAGCCGACGAATCGTACATACCGAGAACCTGGAGAATCAGATCCTTATCAGCGATGTTCGAAGCAGCAACTGCAGCCTTGAAGCCTTCCCAGTCCTCACCGTACGATGCAGCGTCGATCTGGATGCCGGCCTCTGCGAGCAACTCCTCAACAGCCTCCTTACCCGACTGCGAACGTGCGCTCGAGAGCTTATCGTTGAACTTCTCCGGACCATCGGGCGAAGCGTAACCGTTTACATATACAGTCTGTGTTGCGCGGTCGTTAGCCTTGTTCTCAGCAACCTTAGCCTTCAAAGCCGAGAGAGCCTCAGTCTCGACAGCCTTCTTGCAAACCTTCGAGCTGTTGATTTTGTAAACCACGTCAGCCTTGGTAACAACGGTAGTTACGTTCTTGTAGTTGTTAGCAACCGGCTGCATAACCTCAGCGAAGTCGAGCTCCTTCTGCAGGGTGTTGACACCCTTTGCAAGAGTGCGACCGAACTGGCGAGCGAGAGCCTGAGCCTCTGCACCACCTGCTGCGAGAACAGCTGCCTCCTCCTTGGTCGGCATAGCACCGTTGTTAGCGTTGATGAGAGTAAACTCCTTGCAAGGACCACCCGGGCACTTAACCTCTACGCGGATCTGCAACTCACTCTGCTGCATACGATCGTCGTAGGGGAACTCTACGTGGTAGGTGTAACGACCACCCTCCGAAGTAACGGTCTTGTAGTTCTCCTTAACCTTCTCGCCCTGGAGGCACTTGGTCGGAGCGGCTACCTCACCACCCTCGAATACGATAACGGGAGTTACACGCAACTCAGCCTTCTTGTTGAAGTACTTTGCAGGGAAGTTTACCTGAATGTCGGCAGCTACCTTGCCATTGTTGAGGACAAGAACCTCGGGGTTGCAGGCCAAAGTGACCTCGTCCTGGTTCTTGGCCATCTTCTTAAAGCAGTTGCAGCTCGAGAATGCGAGCGATGCGACAGCCAGAACCATTGTCATTTTCAAAATGTTTTTCATAGTAGTTAAAATTTAATAAAGTTTTGTTTAGTAATATCTCTTTGTTGTGTAAAATCTTGTTTGCCAAAAGTTTGCGCCCATATCGCCCGCGACTCCAATCGCCCAACCCCCATCAGCGGATAGGCTCATTTGCCACCTTAAAAAGGCCCTTTGCGTGCTACGCGCGCGGACATAGTGCGCAATACATAACGCAAATATACATAAAATTATTCAACAACAACTATATTTTGCAAAATTTTGTATATATTTGTGGTGCTATGAAGCGTTTTTTCAAATCATTGACCGTTATCGCGGTGGCAATATTGGCTATTGCCTGTGCCCGACATAAGATTATTCCGGACGATACGCTCGCTCTGATTTTCCATGATGCGTTCCTCACGAATGCCTATATCGAGAATGAGAATGTCGAGTGTGACACGTTGAATTTCTACGAGCCGATATTCGAAAAATATGGCTACACCATCGAGGATGTGCGATTTACCATTGGCAACTTTTCCAAGCGCAAGAGTGCTCGTTTGGGTGATGTTGTTGAGGTTGCTATCGACATTCTTGAGCAGGAGGGAAAGTTCTATGAGAAGGAGGTCGCTGTGCTCGACACTATTGACAATACGGCTCGTCGACTCTTTACCCGCACCGTCTATGCCGATTCGCTCATACACATCAAGAGTCTCAAGGATAGCACCAAGCGCATAATTACCATCAACAATTTGCGACCTGGCGAGTATAAGATAAAGTTTGACTACATGGTCGATTCGCTTGATAATAACAATCAGCGCAAGGTTGTTGCATGGTTCGAGCGTAGTGATAGTACCGTATTCGGCCGTCAGCAGTATATCCTGCGCAAGACATTTGAGCCGGATGATTTTTCGCGTGTCTTGGTTGCCGATGAAGAGGCTGTGCGATTGGTTATCGACCTTCTGCATGTAGAGAAACCGAGCAGGTCCGAAAGCCCAAAGAAACGCAAAAAAAATCATACGGGACTTACCGTTACCGACTTGAGTGTCGTTCATGTTCCGACGGTAGCCGAGGCTGTTGATTCGCTCTATGCCAAGCAGTTGGTTATAAAGATTTTTGCCGATGAATTCCTCTCGCTCTTCGAGGCGCAGGATAGCCTCACATCTGGCGCTGTTGCCCACAGGGATAGTATCTAAACCGATTATCACTTTTTGTGATGACGAGGTGGTCGACATCGGGCAGTGGGAGCGGCTCGATGCGATGGAGGGTGTAGAGTTCTACGCCGGTATTCTCGTGCCGGCTCTTGTCAATGCCCATTGCCACATAGAGTTGTCCTATCTCGAGGGGCAGATTGAGCCGCGCGGAGGCTTTGCCGCTTTTGCTGCCGGTGTGGCTCGCACGCGCAATCTCTTCACCGCTGAGCAGATGGAGGAGGCAATCCGACAGGCGGATGTGAAGATGTGGCAGGAGGGTGTCGGGGCTGTTGGAGATATTGCCAACGGTGTGTCGGCCTTCAGTGTTAAAGCCAATAGCCCGATTCGTTATCGAACCTTTGCCGAGGTATTTGGACTGCGAACAGCCTCGATTGAGGCTCTTGAGCCGATGCTTCACTATCCCGAGACATCACTTTCACCCCACTCGACATACTCGTTGCAGGACGAAATCTTCAAACAGGTCTGTTGCAAGGGCGATGCTCCTCTCTCCATTCACTTTATGGAGTCACCCGGTGAACGTGAACTCTACGAGGGTCACGGAGCATTGAGTGAGTGGTACAAGACGCAGGGTTGGGAGTGTGATTTTCTGCACTATGCCTCTCCGGCCGAGAGAGTTGTGGCGAGTGTGCCTGCCGAGCGAAGCGTTATGCTGGTTCATAACTGCTGTGTCACGCAGCGCGATATAGATGTGATTATGAGCCACTTCACAGCTCCGGTCTATTGGGTTGTCTGCCTTGGCTCGAATGACTATATCTCGGGATTGAAGCCCGATATCAACCTGTTGCGACGCAATGGTCTGAATATCTGTGTCGGCACCGACTCGTTGGCCTCCAATGGCTCGCTATCGATGCTGGCAGAGCTGAAGAGGCTCAATGAGTACCCTCTTGACGAGATTTTGACCTGGGCGACAGCCAATGGCGCTGATGCCCTCGGCTACGGAGATTCGCTTGGCCGATTGGAGGTGGGCAAACGGTGCGGTTTGGCCGTCATTGATGCCCTCGATTACGACAAACAGACGCTTACCGACCGGTCGACCTGCCGCCGTCTTGTTTAAGTGTTCAACATACTGTTATTCAACGATATATCGTGCTCGTTTTTCGGGATATATGTCGGGTATGGTGAGCATTATCCCCGTCTCTTCGACATTGCCGAAGTCGGGGTTGCGCACCGTGTCGAACACGCGCATCGTGCGTGAGAGGTTCATATAGGAGTTTATCAGAGGAGGTATCGACTCGTCATTTTCGCGTATTGTGCGCACCAAAATCTTGTAGTTCTCTTCGTAGTTACGACCCGAGAAGAGTCTTTCGTAGAAGGTGTTGTCCCACTCCTCATCGAGAGGCCGACGAGCTGTGACCAATCGTTCGCGGTCGGGGAAGAAACGTCGCATGAACCAGAGCAAAGCATTGCGGGCCGTACGGTTGTAGCAGGTGTAGATGGTCACTTTGCCAAAAAGGTAGCGAATTGAGGGGTTGCGCGCAACCACAGCCCCCAATCCATCCCACAGATTGTCAAGGGCATAGATGCTCTTGGGATTGCGACGTGTCTGGTATGCCGGTTGTACGAACGAGCGTCCGAGTTCGATGGTGTATGGTAAAAAATTGCGACGGAAGCGGCTGCTGAATCGGAAGTAGTGTTCGGTCGAGAGGTTGTCGGGATGCTCCGATTGGCATATAATATATCTGTATCCACCGACAATTTCGTGGTTTGTGGGGTCCCAGATTATCAGTTGGTGGTAACCTCCTTCGTTCAAATCTGCACTGTCGATATCGAGACTCAGCCCTGTGCCGCCACCTGCAGCGCGGAAAGCCTCTTCGCGTAGTCGGCCCACCTCGCGCATAAGCATTGGGCACTCGGCAGCTGTGAAGATGTAGATCTCATTTGAGGCGTGTCGCGTAGTGCGTACCATCCGCTCGGGGGTGAGTTCTGCCGCCAACGCGCAGCGTTCAACGGGGTCAATGATCTTATCCATATATACTCAGTTTAGAAGCGAGTGAATAGGTCTGCTCGCGAACATAGTTGCACTGCTCAAAGACGACTCCGTGTTGTTGCAGTTCACTCGGGAAGATGGGGTCGCCAACCACTATGCGAAGGCTGCATCCTCTTCGTCTGAAAAGTTCGTCAACAAGCAATATGCTCTCGATGTTGGTCTTGATACCCAGCGTTTTGCGTAATAGAGCTATCCGATAAAAGTTGTTCGATAATTGGCCTTCGAAATAGACAGGAACGATAGCTCGATGTGAAGCATAAGCCTTGCGCACGAAGGTGGGTTTCCATGCCGGATCGGTGACTTTTCCATTGGTGAGCCGAGAACAAAGTCCGGCCGGGAAGGTGGCAATCGGGCGGTCGCCCATAAGTTCGTGGTCGAAGTGTCGAGCCACCTCGGCTTTCTGTCGCGAGTTGGGTTGTACGGGTATCCACAACGGTGCCAACGGTTCGATGAGCGAGAGCATGTGGTTGACCACCACTCGCACATCTCCGAAACGACGGATAAGCATGTCGGCAAGAATCATCCCATCAATGCCGCCAAAAGGGTGGTTCGACACGAAAATATAACGACCATCGCGTGTAATCCGAGGTGAAAAATCGACCGAATAGTCGATGTCGAGATGATGCAGAGTGCTCTGCAGAAACGCAGCAGGCGATAAACCTCCGTAGTGGGCCAATATCTCGTTAATCTCATGCTCGTGTAGCAGACGCTGCAGAGAGTGTAGTGCAAATGCGGGTAAAATCTTCGCCAAATGCGGATATCGCTCACTTAAAAGTTGGGCAATATTGATCTCCATAAAAGTTGTTGAAAAATTCTCTGGAAGATTATTGCAACTTTTCTGCTAAAATCAGTAACTTTACAACCAAATATGCAAATGACTACGAATACGACTTTATACCATATCCCGGTGCTGCTCGAAGAGTCGGTCGACCTGCTCGACATAAGAGCTGAGGGATGCTACGCCGATTTGACATTCGGTGGAGGTGGGCACTCGCGCCATATCCTCTCGAAGTTGGGAGCCGAGGGGCGACTCTACTCGTTTGACCAAGATGCCGACACGAAAGCAAATTGCCCTGATGACGAGCGATTTAACTATGTGGAGAGCAACTTCCGCTTCATGCGCGGAGCTTTGCGTCTGCGCGGAGTGACGCAGGTCGATGGTGTGTTGGCCGATCTCGGTGTGTCATCACACCACTTCGATGCTGCCGAGCGCGGATTTTCGTTCCGTAGTGATGCACCGCTCGACATGCGTATGAATCGTCGTGGCGGAGTGACTGCAGCCGATGTGGTTAATGGTTACGATGTCGAGTCTTTGGCCGAGGTGCTGAAGATGTACGGCGAGCTCGATACGACATGGAAGATTGCCAACTGCATCGAGCGCGCGCGCAAGAGTGCGGCAATTCAGACTACGGGAGAGCTTGTGGCGGCAGTTGCGCCCTGCACTCCGAAGAAGGATGAGGCCAAATTCCTTACCAAGCTCTTTCAGGCGTTGCGTATCGAGGTTAATGGCGAGATGGAGGCGCTGAAGATGGCGCTTGAGCAGAGCTTGAAGGTGCTGCGTCCGGGTGGTCGTTTGGTGGTTATTTCCTACCACTCTTTGGAGGATCGTCTGGTTAAAAACTTCTTCAAGAGCGGCAACTTTGAGGGTCGGGTAGAGAAGGATTTTTACGGTCGTGCATCATCGCCTTTTGAGGTTGTGACCCGCAAGGCTGTGATACCTACCGATGAGGAGATTGCGCGCAATCCTCGTTCCCGTTCAGCCAAACTGCGTGCAGCGATAAAATTGTAGGATAGAGATGTATAAAGATACCGACTTCAACCCCGACCGCGAACGCGAGGCGCAGGCTGCTGCCGAGCGTGAAGCGTTGGCTCGCACCATACGGCGCGAGGTGTTGCGCATGAATAGCGGTGAGGCCGAGGATGATCTGCGTATTGACCGTGAGCAGATGGAGGCCGAACGTGCCGAGCGTGCAGCCGAGGAGGAGAAGAGTCGCAAGCGCAGTTCGAGCCTTTGGCGACAGATGTTTTCGGGTAGAATTCTCTTGCATGACAACGTTCGTGAGAATTATAGATATATAGGCATCATTGCTGCAATGTTTTTTGCGAGTATCGTGGTGCTGTTCTGGACATTGAGTCTTGATATACGCTATGCACGACTGTCGACCGAGGTGCAGTTGTTGCACGAGCGTTCGATTCGTCTGCAGGAGCAGTGCTATCGTCGCTGTTCTCACTCGGCGATTGTCGAGAGCCTGCGCGAGCGAGGTTTGGAGTTGTATGACCCGTTGCGACCCAATGAAGTAATAGAGTAACCATGGCGAAGGAACCGAAGAAGATAAAAGAGGATATTTTGCTGCGAGTACGAGTGTTGTACCTGCTCTTCTTTGTTGTGGGCTTCATTATTGCGGCACGATTGATTTGTGTGCAGTTTTTGAGCCACGACACGAGGGTCAATGCCGAAAAACTCGATCGTAAGATCTTCTCGAAAAAGGAGGTATTGGCACATCGTGGAACCATCTTTTCGCGTACGGGTGAGCCATTGGCAACCTCCATATTCCGCTATACGGTTCTCTTCGACTTTGGCTGTGAGGGTTTTGATAACGAAAAGGAGTATCGCGAAAATTGCGATTCGCTTGCAAAACTGCTTGCCAACTATTTCAAAGATAAGAGCGCAAAGCAATACTACGACCGATTGATTGCCGAGCGCAACAAACATTTCAAAGTTACCTACGTCAAGGATACCCTCATCCCCCGTTCGGAGGGGTGGATGGGTCGTATGTGGGACCGAATGCGTGGCAAGGAGTTTAAGACCGAAAAAATTTACGATACGGTGCGCAAGCACGATCCGGTCAGGTTGTTTCGCGATATAGACTTCAGCGAGTGGCAGACCTTGAGAACATTCCCGATTTTGAATTGGAATATGGGTATGGTCTACGACTTCGAGAAGCATGACGAACGTGTGTTTCCTCGTCAGGAGTTGGCGCGATGCACCATTGGCCGCAGTAGCGAAACGCAAGGAACCTACGGCATTGAGCATATCTTCCGCGAGGAGTTGCAGGGTCAGGATGGCATCGAACTGCGCCAACGCATAGCCCCGGGCTACACAGCGCGTATCGAGAGTGACGAGAATGTGGATGCAGTGGACGGAATGAATGTCTACACGACTATCGACATTGATATCCAGGAGGTTGCTGACCGCGCTTTGCGCGATCAACTCGAGAAGGAGAATGGTGTATGGGGTACTACGATGGTCATGGAGGCTGCAACAGGCGACCTGCTGGCAATGGTCAATCTGAGCCGCAATGAGCAGGGACGCTATGTCGAGAACTACAACCACGCCCTCAAGTCACGAGCCGAGCCGGGCTCGACCTTTAAGTTGGCGGTATTGCTGGCGCTGCTTGAGGAGGCCGGATTGCCACTCTCGACCGAGTATGATTCGGGTAGTGGAAAAAGAGTGGTTATTACCGAAAATGCTCCACAGATTAAGGTTGCCGACTCGCACAATGTGGGTGCAAAGATCGATATGCGCAAGGCTGTGGCCGAGTCGGCCAATGTCTATTTTGCCAAGGCTGTCTACGAGACCTACAACAAGAACCCCGAGCGATATGTCGAGTTCCTGCGCTCGTTGCATCTCGACCGTAAGGTGATGACCTCTCTTCCCGGCATGGATGAGATATCTCCACGCTTTCCCTATCCCGGCTCGAGTATATGGTATAAGCATACTACTCTGATAAAGTTGGGCTACGGATATGGAATCGAGCTCACTCCGATACAGGTGCTCACTCTCTATAATGCCGTGGCCAACGGGGGTAAGATGGTGGCACCGCGATTGGTCACAAAACTTGAGAAAGACGACAAGATCGTCAAGGAGATTCCGGTCGAGGTGTTGGTCGATAAGATCTGCTCGGATAAGACCCTTGCGATGGTGCGCGAGTGCTTGGAGGGTGTTGCGATAGAGGGTACGGCCAAGGAGTATTTCGGTGAGGGGAAGGTGCCGTTCCGTGCCGGAGCCAAGACGGGTACAGCCCAATTTGCGCAAGGCAAGATATCTTACGAAGACCACTATTACATAGGCTCGATGGCGGCATACTTTCCGGCCGACAATCCGCGTTATACGGTGCTGACGAGCATCTTCAAGAAGCGTGGTACGGGTACCTACTATGGAGCCGGCTTGGCGGGTCCGGTGGAGAAGAAGGTGGCATCATTCATCTACAATCGAGAGAACGATTGGTATGGCCGAGTGGACGAAGAGGAGTTCGAACACCATCCAACAGAGATCAAGGGTGGAAATATTGCCCAAACACATAAGGTCGCGCGTGAACTCTCGCCACGAGTGACATACGACCGTCGAGCCGGGTGGGGAACAGCCCGTGTCGATTCGACGTATAATGTGGTTATCAGCCAACTGGATGAGGAGTTGATGCGGATGCCCGATGTGCGTGGTATGGGACTCAAGGATGCGCTTTTTATCCTCGAGAATCGAGGCTTGAAGGTCAAGACATCGGGTAAGGGAGCTGTGCGCAAGCAGAGCATACGAGCCGGAGAGCCGGTGCGTCGAGCCTCGCAAGTTGAATTAACACTTAAGTAGGAGATGAAAAGATTACAAGATATTATCGCTTCGGTTGAGGTTTTGCAAGTTGTTGGAGATCTGCAGACCGAGATTGTGGCACTGAACTATGACTCGCGTCGAGTGGCTGCCGGAGATTGCTTCTTTGCAGTGGTCGGTGTGCAGAGTGATGGACACAACTACATTCCGCAAGCTGTGGAGCGCGGTGCGTGTGCAGTTGTGTGTGAGCGTCTTCCCGAGAGCCCTGCCGAGGGTGTCTGCTATGTGCGGGTGGCCGATACGAACGCTGCGATGGCCGATATGGCTGCCGCCTTTTATGACCATCCAAGCCGAGAGCTACAACTTGTCGGTGTGACGGGTACGAACGGCAAGACCACCACGGCAACACTGCTCTATGACCTCTTCCGCATGCTCGGCTATCGTGCAGGCCTGATATCGACAGTGGTCTATCGTGTGGGCGAGCGAGAGATCGAATCGACACATACGACCCCCGACTCGATACGCTTGAATGCGATGCTGCGCGAGATGGTCGATGCGGGATGTGACTACTGCTTTATGGAGTGTTCGTCGCATGCCATCGTGCAGGACCGTATTCGAGGTGTGCGGTTTGTGGGTGGAATCTTCACGAACCTTACGCACGACCACCTGGATTACCACAAAACCTTTGCGGAGTATCTGCGTGCAAAAAAACTCTTCTTCGACCATCTGCCCAAGGAGGCCTTTGCGTTGACCAACATCGACGATCGCAACGGTAGGGTGATGGTGCAGAATACGCGAGCTGCGGTGCGCACTCTCTCGTTGCGTTCGATGGCCGATTTCCGCTGCAAGGTTGTCGAGATGCTTATGGATGGCATGTTGTTGCGCCTGGATGGAGAGGAGGTATGGGTCAAGTGCATTGGCCGATTTAATGCCTACAACATGTTGACTATTTACGCTACGGCATTGATGCTCGGCCAGCGCAAGGAGGAGGTGCTGACCGCAATCAGCACCCTGCAATCGGTAAGTGGCCGATTTGAGTATATACGTGCTGCGGATGGCACTACGGCTGTTGTGGACTATGCCCACACACCCGATGCGCTGGAGAATGTCATTTCGACCATCGAGGAGATTCGTCAGCCCGACCAAAAGCTTATCGTTCTGTGCGGATGTGGTGGCGACCGCGATAAGACCAAGCGACCCGAGATGGCGACGATAGCCGTGAAGTATGCCGATACGTCGATTTTTACATCCGACAACCCTCGCACCGAGGATCCCGAGCAGATTTTGCGCGATATGGTTGAGGGGTTGCCTCTCGATGCCCGCTATCTGAAGATTGCAGACCGAGGTGAGGCTATCCGTACGGCTGCGATGCTTGCCCGTCCGGGCGATATAATCCTGTTGGCCGGCAAGGGCCACGAAACCTACCAGGTCATCGGCACCGAGAAGATTCATTTCGATGATCGTGAAGAGATTAGAAAACACTTTGCAAATAGAAAATAACCTACAATACTTGAATAAAAATGCTCTACTCGCTATTTAACTATCTTGATCGTGTGTACGATCTTCCGGGTTCGGGAATGTTTCAATATATTTCGTTCCGCTCGGCTATGGCAATAATTTTCTCGTTGTTGATTGTCATCGTCTTCGGAATGCCCATTATCCGCGCATTGCAACGTCGCCAGATTGGCGAGGAGGTTCGTGACCTCGGATTGCAAGGCCAGCTCGAGAAGCGCGGAACACCCACGATGGGCGGATTGATTATCTTGATTGCGGTGTTGGTGCCGATGTTACTATTTGGTCGCTTGGATAATATCTACATCCAACTGATGCTCGTGTCGACTGTGTGGCTTGGCGTTATCGGCTTTTTAGATGACTATATCAAGGTTTTTCGCCATCATAAGGAGGGTTTGAAGGGTCGATTTAAGATTGTCGGCCAGGTCGGTTTGGGTATCATTGTCGGAACAACAATGTGGCTCTCGGAGGATGTTGTGGTGCGTGAGAAGATGACCGCTCCGGTCGAAACGGTCTATATTGCCGAGGAGTCGGGCGAGGCGGTTGCATCGAGCATTGAGCAGGTTGTCGTTTCGACCCAGAGTGTCAAGATGCCGACTACAACCATCCCATTTGTGAAGGATAACGAGTTTCACTACGACTGGGTTACGGGTGGAGATGAGACTTGGGCGTGGCTGCTCTATGTTGTGGTAGCGATATTTGTGGTTACAGCCGTCTCGAATGGAGCAAATCTGACGGATGGTTTGGATGGCCTGCTGACGGGTGTTTCGATTCCGATAGTGGCGGTGCTTGGTGTGTTGGCATACCTCTCGGGACACGTGGTCTATGCCGACTATCTCAACATTATGTATATCCCCGACAGCGGAGAGTTGGTGGTCTTTGCGGCCGCATTGGCAGGAGCGCTCATTGGCTTTATGTGGTACAACAGCTTCCCGGCGCAGATTTTTATGGGTGATACGGGTTCGTTGGCAATCGGAGGAATCATTGCGGTCTTTGCGCTTTGTATTCGCAAGGAGTTGTTGTTGCCGGTGCTCTGCGGAGTATTCCTGGCCGAGAGTGTCTCGGTGATGATGCAAGTGGGATATTTCAAGTATACCAAGCGCAAGTATGGCGAGGGTCGACGCATATTGCTTATGTCGCCTATGCATCACCATTTCCAGAAGAAGGGCTATTTTGAGACCAAGATTGTATTCCGATTTATCATCGTGTCGATGCTGTTGGCGGCTATAACCCTTGTAACACTTAAGATTCGATAGGCAGTGATGAAACGAATAGTTGTACTCGGTGGCGGAATCAGTGGTTATGGTTCGGCCATATTGGCAAAGAAGCAGGGCTTTGATGTGTTCCTCTCGGATGCGGGTCGCATTGCCGAGCGGTTTCGCTCGAAGCTCGATGAGTGGTGTGTTCCTTACGAAGAGGGCGGCCACACCATGGAGCGAATCCTCTCTGCTACGGAGGTTGTGAAATCCCCGGGTATTCCCGAAAAGGCTCCTGTGGTGAAGGCTCTGCGCGAGCGTAATATCCCGATAATCTCGGAGATGGAGTTTGCATCGCGCTATATGGGTAAGGCTCGCACGATCTGCATTACCGGCTCGAATGGCAAGACAACGACCACCTCGCTCATCTATAAGATTATGCGCGATGCAGGTGTGAATGTGTCATTGGGTGGTAATATAGGTGAGAGTTTCGCCTACTCGGTTGCAACGGGTCAGCACGATTGGTATGTCTTGGAGCTCAGCTCGTTCCAGCTCGATGGGATGTATCGTTTCAGGGCGGATGTTGCGGTGTTGATGAATATCACACCCGACCATCTCGACCGATATGACTACTGCTTCCAGAACTATGTCGACTCGAAGATGCGTATCACGCAAAATCAAAATTCCCGTAACTACTTTGTCTATTGCGCTGACGATCAGACCGTATGGCACGAGGTTGAGCGACTCACCGGTAATGTGCGCCAACTTCCGTTTATGGCCAAGTCGAGTGTGGCGAGCGGTGCCGGTGACGCATTTCTCTCATCGGATGGGCTATTCACCGCCTCAGTAGGCGCGCGCTCGGTCGAAATTGATACGACAAAGATGCAGATTCAGGGGCTGCATAATGCCTATAATGCCATGGCTGCAGCCTTGGCTACGCTTGCGGCCGGAGTGGATGCCGAGAGTATCGCCAAGTCGATATATGAGTTCTCGCCGGTGGAGCATCGTCTGGAGCCGGTGCGCGAGGTCGATGGAGTGCTCTATGTGAACGATTCGAAGGCGACGAATGTCGACTCGGTGTGGTATGCGCTCGAGAGTATGACACGTCCCGTAGTGTGGATTGCAGGTGGCACGGATAAGGGCAACGATTACACACCTCTCAAAGAGTTCGCGCGAGCGAAGGTTAAGGCTCTGATATGTATGGGCTTGGATAACGAGAAGTTGGTTCGTGACTTTACGGGTGTGGTGCCGAGGATCGTTTCGACCGCATCGCTTGATGAGGCTATGCGTGCAGCGGTGGCCGAGGCGGAGAGTGGCGATGTTGTCCTGCTCTCACCGGCATGTGCAAGTTTCGACCTCTTCAAGAATTATGAAAATCGAGGCGAACTGTTCAAGGAGTGGGTTCGCAACAACATTTAGAACAAAAGCGTAGTAGAAGTATGTCTGACGAGAAGAAAACGAGTGGAAATTTCTCCTTTTTTGCCGGTGACAAGGTGTTGTGGGTGATTGTGGCGGCACTGGTCATCATCTCTATACTTGTTGTCTATTCGTCGACAGCAAAGATGGGTTATAATCCGCGTGATGCGCGCACCACGGCCAGTTTTCTTAAGCAACATCTGATAGTGTTGCTGGTTATTTGTGTGCCGGTGGTGCTGGTTGTGCACCGCATCAACTGCAGGGTCTACAATCGTCTGGCGACGGTGGTCTATATACTCTCATTATTGCTCACGTTGGCAGTGCCGTTTATTGGCGGTGTCACCAATGGAGCAGCCCGTTGGATATCTATTTTAGGATTTCAATTCCAGCCCTCCGAGGCGCTGAAGATAGCTACCATTATGTTCCTTGCGCGACAACTATCTTCGCGACAGAGCGTTATGGATCGTCTGCGAATAGTTCCAAGCCTCAATCCGGTGAAGTGGTTTACCGACCCGGCTCAGAAACGGATTTGGATGAGTGGTACACTACCCATCCTCGCTCCGATGCTCGCTTCGTGTGTTGTAATCTTTCCGGCACACACCTCCTCGGCCGTGTTGGTCTTCGGTGTGTCGTTGGTGATGATGTTTATCGGTCGTGTAAGGCTGGCTGAATTGGCGAAGGTTGTAGGCTTAGCGGTGGCTGCGGTTGGAGTGATTGCAATACTTGGTTTGGGTCGTGCCGATACTGCCGGAGGTAGAGTGAGTACGTGGGTTGACTTGTGGACTCACTCGCAGGTGGATAAGGATGTGCAGGATCTGACCGATACCGAGCGTTCGATGATAGCCATCTATGAGGGTGGACTGCTTGGCCGAGGTGCAGGCCGTAGTGCTGTGCGAGTCGAGATGACACACCCCGAGAGCGACTACATCTATGCCTTTTTTGTGGAGGAGTATGGCCTGATTATGGCCCTGCTCGTTTTGTTGTTGTATCTGTGGATATTCTTCCGCGGAATAGAGATCTTCAAACACTGCGAAACCGCATTCCCGGGACTTTTGGTCTTGGGGCTTGTGTTGACGATAACGTGTCAGGCGTTGCTGCATATTATGGTGACGGTGAACCTCATCCCCGAGACGGGTCAAAATCTGCCACTCATCTCGCGTGGCGGTTCGTCGATGCTCTTTACGGCAATTGCTATCGGTATGATTCAGAGCGTCAGCCGTCAGAATGACGAGAAGTCACACGACAAGCCTCGCGGAGAGTCGATTGTAGGGAAATAATACGGAGTAGAACGATGGAGGTCAGATTAGATAAATACTTGTGGGCGGTGCGTATCTTCAAGACACGTAGCGATGCAGCCGATGCCATTCGCAATAATAAAGTGTTGGTCAACGATGCCTATTGCAAGCCTTCGCGAGAGGTGCGTGTGGGTGACGAAATTACAGTCAAGCGACTGCCCGTAGTCTATCGCTACCGCGTTCTGGACTATGTGTCGAGCCGTCAGCCGGCCAAGAATGTGCCGATGTATTGCCTGAATATCACCCCTCAGGAGGAGTTGGATAAGCTCTTTGCTCCGCGTGAAACCGTCTTTGTATTCCGCGAGCGTGGTATGGGACGTCCGACAAAAAAAGAGCGTCGTGAGATAGACGCCCTGATGATGAACTATTACGATGACGGGATTGACGAAGAGGATATCTAATTCGCCCCCACCGCTCATCTACAATCTCGATAAAAGTTCTGCCATAATCACTCCGAAGTGATTGCCTATGGCATAACCGACAATTCCGGCACACAGACCGATTACAAGCGACCTCTTATTCCGCATTGCAGCCGCCACCATAGGCACAAATGGTGGCGAGTTGATAAATGCCACCGATGAGATGACCATCGAATCGGCATCGACCTTCAGAAAACGACATATTACCGCGTGCAGGAGTAGCGACAGGAATACCGCTATGGTCATAAATGCGAGTTGATTGATCCCTCCAACCAGATCGAGATTTGAAAAGTCGGCCATCGAGGCGATGGTTATGCTGAAGATGTAGATCAGATACATGCCTATGTCGTACGAGGCCGAGAGCTCGCGCACGGGTCGGATAAATGAACAAGCCACGCCCAATGTGGTCAGCATCAATATGAATACCACCATAAACCACTGTTCGGGCATCAGGATAGCCACCACGGCCGACACCGCGACGACGGCAATGGTCGTAAGCACAATTTTGCCTATCTGTTTTGCTCCGCTCTTCGACCATAAATCTCGATAGGGATTCTGCTTTTCGGCTTCGATGCGCTCCTTGAGTTCGAGATGCTCGCTCTGTGAGATGTGGTGCTTTTTCTCGCCATAGAGCCATCGGAAAAGCGGTATGCCGATGCTGAACAGAAAGACGAAGTAGAGGAACGAGATGATGATGTCGTATGAGTTTATCAGAATAAACTGCTCGCTGTTAATCTTGAATATCGCCTGCAGAGCCGCTGCATTAAGCGTACCACCGGTATACATTCCCGAGATAATGCCGCCAACCTCGGCTCCGTTATCAATCTTGCTGCCAAAGAGCAGATAGCCGATAATTACAGCCACCATCACCGAGAGAAAACCGCTGATGACAACCTTGAGTTGCAATCCCGCATCCTTGCGTGTGAAGGAGCAGCCGAAAAGCATCATCGGTATAGCCAGCGGAATCATCACGTTTGGCAGAATATCCTGCAGAGTCTTAATCTCGGCGGGAACCATCGGAAAGTTGCCGATAAGCATGCCGATGCCGTAGAGAATCATGATCGGCCCAATCTTGTTCAGCAGTGGAAATCTGCGACACAGCCATATCACTCCGGCCGGTGTCAGGCAAAAGATCAGGGTTAGCAGAGTGTAGTAAAATATCGTCATAGATAATAGGTTAAGTATCAATGTTTCGTGTTTGGTTCAACAAAAATACAAAACCATCTCTGTTTTGCAAACAAAAAGAGGAATAGATTGTCGTGATGGAGGGCCACATGGGTTAGAGCGTAACCACGAGATAGCGGCCTACGGTGTCGCACCTGTGCGAGGAGATAGCCCCCTTCAGGTGTGGATCCTTGCGCAGGCGGTGAGTTGGAAGCATCAGCACACCATCCTTGCACTGCCCCGTGAGAATCTCGTCGGTGGTGACCTTCTTGATATCGCAGCCGAGGTAGACATCCATATTCTCAGGCCGATGAAGTCGCCAAACGTAGAAGTTGGAACTCGTGTTGTGCTGTTTCGCAACATCGAGAGCCTTATGGCAAAGCGAGCCATATCCCAATTCGACATTTAATTGCCTGAGGGAAAACCCTCCGACGAAGAGCGCTGCAAGCAACCCTGCGGAGAGTGTTCGGATGGCCGGTTGTAGAGTGTTGCGGTGATGAAGCAGGGCGAAAAGAGCTCCGATGCCGGCAAGAGATAAGATTGCGCCTGCGCCATATAGCCACACGTTGTCGAGCCAGGCGAGGTCGGGCTGTCGAGCCACTACGGTAAGTGCCGGCAGTGCGAGTATGAAGATGGCGGCAGGTAGCGCGACACAGAGTGTAAAACAGAGCGTACGTCCCATGCGTATGGAGATTAATGCTCCGAGGTAGATAGCGAACGGGAATATGGGTGAGAGGTAGACTGCAATCTTCGAACTGAATGCCGAGAGCATTACAAGGGTGGTGAGAATGATGGTTGCAAAGAGTTGTTCGACATCGCTTTTGAGCAACCCTTTAGCCACTCCGACCACCGTGGCAACCACTGCGAGTGGTGACCACGGAGCCATCGAGTACCACATCGAGATTAGGTAGTAGTACGGAGGCTCTTTGTGGTGGAACGCATCGACTGCACGGTCGATGGTTTGGTGGAAGAGCAGATTGTGGAGGTAGTCGACCCCTCCCTCGGCAAGAACGCCTCCCCACCATGCGGCACACCCGACCAAGAGAATGGTCCACGTGCGCCATCCCCAATATCGGCCGATTGTGCGCCACTGCCGCTTGCAGATAAGGAATGTGACGGTCGAAACCAGCGGAACGAGGATGCCTACGGGTCCCTTTGTAAATAGCGCCATAAAGAGCCAAAAGCCAAAGAGGGTGCGGTTGCGGATGGTGTCGGCCTTGGAGCTGTATATCTGATAAAAGGTGTATAGAGCCAGCGTGATAAACATATTCATCAACATATCCATCCGCAGGAAGATTGCCAGGCCGAGAAACAATCCGCAGCTCATCAGCATCAACGTGGCGGTGGCACGCTCGCTCGTGGTCATAAGATCGGCGACCCAACAATTCATTGTGCGGAGAGTCACAAGTGCCGGCACGAACGAGAAGAGAGCCAAAAACCACATTACATGCTCGCCAAAGAGGGTGCGCCCGAGCATTACAATCCAGATGTAGAGTGGCGGCTTGTCGGCATAAGGTACTCCCTGATTGCTGAACGTAAATAGATTGCCGTTGGCTATGGCCTCATCGGCGATACTTAGGTAGCGCAACTCGTTCGACGGGGTGAAGTCGCGCAAGATCATCACCGGAAGCAATGCTGCGAGGTAGAGTAGTGGCAGGTATCGGAGTGTTTTACTCTGCATGGCGGGCGGCTTTGAGCGTTCGCAGGGCGATAACTATATTTCGTGAGTAGGCAACCATTCCGCATGCCTGGCCAAGTATTAACACGGGGTCAAGGCGGATGAGGCCGTAGGTGACAATCATTGACGAGCCGGTAAGACTCATAATCCAAAAGCCGAGGGGCAGCGATGAGCCTCCGTGCTGTCGCGAGTAGAGCCACTGATATACAAAGCGCAGGGTGAAGAGCAGCTGACCGGCCGATCCGAATAGGAGCAACCATAGTGGCACCTCTTTATTGTGTAGGAAGTCGGCTGCGAATTGAGGCGCATCGTGTGCAATGGCAACGAAGGCTGCGATGGGTGTCGCGATGAGTAGTGTACGTAGCAGAGGGTGCAGTTTGCGCCATACGCCCTTGCTGTCGAGATTCCAGATGTAGATGTAGTATGAGATAATCTGCCCGAAGATTATCGAAAAATCATCTCGCAACCATCCATACGTAAATAGCAGCCACGACCCCGCGACACTACAAACCCAATAGGCTGTGGGTGAGATGATACGCCCTGCCCGTTCGGAGAGTATCCACTGAATGAGGATGCGTGCCGAGAAGAGGGCTTGTGCCGCAAAGCCGATTGTGTATACGACTGTCGAGTGTGCCATTTAGAGGTTAGTGTTGCAGATGCGATAGTTGATATAGCGACTGCGCATCCAGCGATAGGCGAAACAATCTACAAAGGGTGCAACCAGCCGATTCCAAAGGTGAAATTTCGAGGTGCCGGCTGTGCGGGGGAAGTGGCGCACGGGTAACTCTTTGTATCGACCTCCATCCTGCAAGAGGATAAGTGCCGGCAGAAAGCGATGCATGCCCCGAAAGAGGGGCAGTCGCTTGGCGGCAGATGTCTGCATAATCTTCAACGGACAGCCGGTGTCGGTTGCTCCATCGCCCGTCATGGCTCTGCGCCAGCCGTTGGCTATCTTCGATTGCAGGCGTTTGAATGGAGAATCCTTGCGTGAAGCCCGTATCCCTGTAACGAGGGTATACTCCGCAGTGAAGGGTAGTAGCCGTTCGAAGTCGTCGGGCGAGGTCTGCAGATCGGCATCAATGTAGCCCACAAGCGGAGAGGTGGTGTGGTCGATACCCGCCTTTATGGCAGCACTAAGTCCGACATTCTCCTCGAAACCGATGTAGAAAAAACCTGCGTTGTGTCTGCAGATGCGGATAATACCCTCAAGAGAACCATCACTCGAGCCGTCATCAACAAAGAGTACGCATGTCGGGCGTGATGCTTTGGCGATGTAGTCACGAAGAGTCTGTTCGAGTCGGGGGAGATTCTCCTGCTCGTTGAAGATGGGAATGACTATCGTAAAGTCATATTGTAGCAACTGATTCATGTCTATTTATCTCGTTATGAGTCTGTTTATGTGGTTTTAGCGGATTTTTATTAGATAGGTACCACTCTACAAATAGCTCTACGCCTTCGCGTAGTGAGGTTGTCGGTGCATATCCTGTGCGGGAGCGTAGTTTCGAGGTGTCGGCAAAGGTGAGGGGGACATCTCCGGCCTGCATCGGCAACATCTCAAACCGAGCCTTGCGACCCAGGGCCCGCTCAATCTCGGTGATAAACTCCAGAAGATGTATCGGCTCGCCACGCCCGATGTTGAAAATATCACTCGGTGTTACACCCTCGGGCACTTTGTCCAGCAACCGGACAATACCCTCGACAATATCGCCTACGAATGTGAAGTCGCGCATCATCTCTCCGTGGTTGAAGAGCCGAATCGGTCGACCTTCGCAGATGGCATCCGCAAAGAGCATCGGCGACATGTCGGGTCGACCCCATGGTCCATAGACTGTGAAGAAGCGCAGCCCCGTTGAGGGAATGCCGAAGAGTCGGGCGTAGAGCTGTGCCAGCAGTTCGTCGCTGCGCTTGGTGGCAGCGTAGAGCGAGGCAGGGTTCTCGACCGCATCCTCCTCCGAGAATGGGATCTTGGTGTTGGTACCATAGACCGAGCTTGAAGAAGCATAGAGCAGGTGGCGGACGTGATAATGACGACAACATTCGAGGATGTTGACCATTCCCGTGATGTTGCTGTCGACGTAGGCAAATGGATTCTCAAGCGAATAGCGAACACCGGCCTGTGCTGCGAGGTTTATCACCACCTCAAACCCCTCACGGTCGAAGAGTCGTGGCAGTGCATGACGGTCATCTATGGATATCTTGAAAAAAGAGATATTCGGGTGTGTGGAGCTACGATAGGGCAGAGAGTCGAAGAACGGACCTGCCGACAGACCGAGATCCGCCAATCGGCCACACTTCAAGGCAACGGAGTAGTAGTCGTTCAGTGAATCTATGCCGACCACCTCGTGGCCATCGTCTGCCAATCGTGTGGCGAGATGATAGCCTATAAAACCAGCTATGCCTGTGACCAAAATTTTCATTTTTTGTGCGAAAAATCATCACCCTCGGAGGTTGGGTTGCGAAGCCTTCCATGCGAGGAGTGTTGCAAAGCTAACGGTTTTACCCTAACGGTGCTTCGCTCACAAATGAGATAGGACGAAATGGGCTATTGATAGAACCGATTGCGTTAAAGAGCCTGAGCTGCATGGTCAGCCGAGGGTGTTTGGTAGTATAAAAATATTTTGCTACTTTTGTGATAGTTACCAAAAATCACAAAATGAGTATCCTGAAAACATCCAATCGCAAGTGGGTGATTGTTGCAACAATCTTCGTTGCCATCATCTGCAACTACCTCGATCGACAGTTGCTGTCGATTCTCAAACCCGAAATTCTCGACCACTTCGCAATAGGCGATCTGGAGTATGCATGGATTGTCAATATCTTTCTGATTTGCTATGCTCTGATGTATCCCATATCGGGATTTTTGGTCGACCGATTTGGCCCAAAGTCGGTGATGCTGAGCGGTATCGTTGTTTGGTCGCTCGCCTGCATTGGTGGAGGTGTCGCGCAGGAGTTGTGGCAATTTGCTGCCTGCCGAGGGGTGCTTGGCCTTGCCGAGCCTACGATTTTCGCAGGCCAACTTGTGGCGGTAACTCTCTGGTTCGAGAAGCGTCAGCGAGCAACGGCAAATAGTCTTTGCACGGTCGGTGGCTCACTTGGCGCAGTGATAGCTCCACTCGTTATTGCAGCACTTATGCGCTGGTTGTCATCGTGGCAGGATGTATTCCTCATTGCGGGCTTTGTGGGCTTGGCGATTGCCCTGGTGTGGATATTTGTATATAAGACCCCTTCTCAGGAGGTGCTGGATCTAACGATCAATGCCGATCGTAAGAGTCCTACGGGCGAGGAGGTGAAGCCCTTTACGCTCGGAGGTCTGTTCCGTACCCGCACTCTTTGGGGAGCATTTCTGATTCGCCTTATCAGCGACCCGGTGTGGTACTTCTGCTGCTTCTGGTTGCCGGGATATCTGCGCAGCATGGGTGAGGCTCAAAACCTGACGCACCAGCAGACTCTCGATATGATTCAGTGGATTGGTGGCATACCGTTCCTGGTGGGAGCTATCGGTGGCATTCTGACCTCGATGTGGTCCGATGCGATGATTCGTCGCGGTCGCGCAAGCCTCTCTTCGCGTAAAGTGACACTTATTGCTACGGTTGTGGCTGCTCCGCTCTGTGCGGTAGTGCCATTTGTGGGAGGAACTGAGGCTCTGCCCTTTGCATGGAGAGTGGGTCTTGTGGTTGCAATATTCTCGCTCGTGGCGGTAATGTGTTTGAGTTGGCTCTATACGTTGCCGGTGGTGCTGGCCGAGACATTCCCGATTAAGAATGTGGCAAGTGTTATGGGCATCTGTTGTGGAGCTGGAGCATTGGGAAGCGTTGTGTTCAATCAGTTTGTCGGCTCGATACCATCCGAGATGTGGACAGTGCTCTTCGGTGTTATGGCAGTGCTGCACCCTCTCTCGGCTTTGATTCTTGCAAAGATGGTGCGTCCCGAGACTCCGACAACCAAATAACAGAATAAGGAATAAAATCTGAAAGCGATATAATATGAAGACAGTAAAAGAACCCGCACGCGAGATTGCGGTGCGCTCGGAAGTTGATGTATTGGTTGTCGGCGGTGGCCCGGCCGGAATTATGGCAGCGCAGGCTGCTGCGGCAGATGGTTTGAGAGTTATGATTGTCGAGAGTCGAGGCTATCTCGGTGGCAACCTGACCATCGGACTCCCCATTTTGAGCTACCTTGGCCGTAAGGGCAACCAGATTATCAAAGGTTTGCCCCAGAGATTTATCGACCGTTTGCAGGCTCGTGGTGCTGCAAGCGACCATCGACCCTGCCAGTTGCACGTCAGCCTTACGATTATCAATCCTGACGAGGCAAAGCGTGTGGCTTTTGAGATTATGGAGGAGTGTGGAGTCGAGGTATTGCTTTATGCCTTCACGGTCGATGCTATTCGCGAGGGTGATGAGGTTAAAGGTGTTATTATCGAGTCGAAAGCAGGTCGCGAGGCCATACTCGCGAAGTGTGTTATCGACTGCACGGGCGATGGTGATGTCGCTTGCCGTGCCGGTGTCGAGTGCCACAAGGGTGATGCCGAGGGCGGTATGCAGCCACCGACCTTGATGTTCCAAATGCGCGGTGTCGATGTGCAACGTCTGCGTGATGCCATCACGGGTGATCCCGAGGAGTTCGATATGGATATTATGCCCCACGAGCACTTCCGTGAGGGTAAGTTCATTACGGTGGGTCTGCGTAACCGCATCCGCAAGGCGCAGGAGGCCGGCATCGAGATTCCTGTGGCTCGTACAATCCTGATTACGGGTATGATGGACGACGAGATATGGGTCAATATGTCGCGTGTGAATGGTGTCGACTCGACCAAGCCCGAGAGCTATACCTATGGCGAGATGACGGCTCGCAAACAGATATACGAAATTCAACGCTACTTGAAGGCGTTCGTTCCCGGCTTTGAGAATGCCTATATGGCGCAGGTTGCCGACTTTATGGGTATTCGCGAGAGTCGTGTGATCGTTGGTAAGTATGTGCTTACGGATGACGACATCGTCGCTTGCCGTCGTTTCGAGGATACGATTGCTGTGGCAAGCTATCCCGTGGATATCCACCATGCAAAGGGAGGCGACTGCACGCTCTACTATTGTGATGACTGTTACGATATTCCCTATCGTTGTCTGCTGCCCGCGAAGGTCGAGGGTCTGCTCGTTGCTGGTCGATGCTCGTCGATGAGCCACGAGGCTATGGCTTCGACACGTGTGATGTCGACATGTATGGCTTTGGGTGAGGCTGCAGGTCGTGCAGCTCGTCTGGCGGTGAAGGCAGGAGTACTTCCTTCGCAGGTCGATGTTGAGGCGTTGCGTGAGGAGTTGCGCTCATCGGGTGCCTACCTTGGATAGAGATTGTCAATGCGGGGTGTGGGGGTTAATTGCTCCATCCCCGAGAGGGCATATAACGAGGGGGTATATAACGAGAGGGTATATAAAATGATAGAAAAAGAAATGGGGCTGTCTTTTCGGACAGCCCCATGCTTTATGAAGTCTAAACTTATTACTTGTTGTAAGCCTTCATAACCGAGATGAGGTCGAGAACCTTGTTCGAGTAACCCCACTCGTTGTCATACCACGATACAACCTTAACGAAAGTATCGGTAAGAGCGATACCAGCCTTTGCATCGAAGATCGAAGTGCGTGCATCGCCGAGGAAATCCGACGAAACAACATCCTCCTCGGTGTAACCGAGAACACCCTTCAACTCACCCTCCGAAGCAGCCTTCATAGCAGCGCAGATCTCAGCATAAGTTGCAGGCTTTGCCAAGTTTACAGTAAGGTCAACAACCGAAACATCCAAAGTAGGAACACGGAATGCCAT
>JAFQFG010000041.1 GCA_017398695.1 Alistipes sp. | reverse complement strand
TAATAGAGTCGCGGGTTTGCGTCGGATTGATATACCAATGCTTGTAGTAGACATCGGTTGTTGTGGTGTACGACCCATCCTCATTGCGCTGACCACGCTCATTGGTAAAGGTGGCATATTTATCGGTATAAACCTTGCTCCAGGTGTTGTACTCGAAGGTGTGACCTATGTAGACCGCCGAGAGGTCGGCAATCGAGAAGTCACGCTCGGTGACTCGTTGCAGAGGTATCGCTATCGCCTGCTTCACAAAGAAAGCATTATTGCGATAGTGGTTCTTGGCCTCGGCCGTTGCCAACTTCATCGGCACACCTGAAGGCATCTCGAAAACAGTATCAGTAATTGCCCACATGCCTACTACACCTCCGTTTTCGCGTTGCTCGATGATGTTATTAACGTATGCCGCATGGACCGAGTAACGCTTACCGGTATGCGAGCCCGCGAGCGAAAGATTATGGTTCTTTGTTCGCGACCAATCGTATTTACCCTTCGTACCACGAGCCTTATAGTTGACATTGAAGCCCGTTGACGGATTGACATTCTGTGCCAACGTGATAGCGAAATCCTCCTCGCGATATCGTTTCTGACCCGACTCGCGGTAGGTCATATTCATGTAGGGTTTCTTGGAGTTGTAGAACGGCACATTCTCGGTCGTATAGTTGTAGACGTAGTAGGGCTTCGTGAATGTGAAGTCAAACTCGTCAGGACGCTCGAAGTAGTTGGTCGGCTGTGATGCCTGACCAAGGCTACCGATGGTCATATCACCCACACCCTTGCGATAGAACGGATAGTCCAAACGCCAATCTGCCAAGGTCGTATCTATCGGCATCACCTTAACCGTATTGTAGTCGCGGCTCACATTCCACTCAAAGTTGGGCAGAGCTCGAATAGAGTCATTGAAGTAGTAAGACTCAAGCGGTTTCTTGATACGTTTCTTCTTGGTCGAGTCTTGCTGATTCTGTCCATTCGGAGCATTGGGATCATCCCCTGTGGTGCCATCCCCACTCTGATTATTGTATGGATTATTGCCATACCCGTTGCCGGCTGCGGTATTGAACGGATCGTTTGGATTATTGGCATTGCGCTGGGCACGCATCAGTGTACTCGCATCCTGTGCCATCACAACACAAGGCTTTGCAAGCACCAACAGCGCCATCGCCATAACCAATATGCAACCCATTCTCTTCATTATCGGCCTTACTATAAACTCGCTATCTTCCGTTTTTATTGCATTTCGCAAGGTGACGAACAACAGAAATCAGCACATACAGCACCATAATGGTCGTAACGGCAAATCTGTAATCAACAGCTATCACTGCCACAGCCAACAGCAAAAATGCATATCTCAGTTTATTGGCAGCCCAACCAAAGCCCTCAAACTTGAGTGAGAACATCCTCACACGGCAGACCAACAACACCGACATCACCACCGACAACACCATAATCACCTCGCGGGGAACCATCACCAAACCCAACTCCGACAGGAGACCGAGCGACATGCAAAACAGCGCATTTGCCGGTGTGGGCAGACCCTCAAACTCAGTGTGTTGCGTATCGTCAATATTGAACTTAGCCAATCGCAGTGCCGAGAATGCCGTCATCATGAGTGGCACGAAATATCCAACTTTGAGCATAGTATCGCTCCACTCAAGCCACGAGCTCGTTTCCGAAAAGAGCGACATCATCACTGCCGCCGGAGCAAAACCGAATGACACCATATCGGCCAACGAGTCGAGCTGAACACCTATTGCCGAGTATTGATTAAGCAGACGTGCCGAAAGCCCGTCAAAAAAGTCGAAAACCGCTGAGGCAACAACCAACAAAAACGCAGTTTGGAGATCGCCCCAAACCAATGCCGACACCGCAGCTCCCGCACCACAAAGAAGGTTGCAGAGGGTCAACATATTGGGTATAGTAAAAAGTTTTACTGCCATTACTTATAAATATATAAACACATATTATCGGGCAAAGGTACAAATAAATTCACAATTCTCAAAATTACCACTTCTATGGCCCCATCGGCCTTGCGATTACTCACCATCACACAAGTTGTTCAGTTTTTAGCCATGCAACCAAAAATAAGCGATATTTTGGCACATAAACCACTTTTTACACAACGCTCATATCGAATAACGATAAACAAAATTGTTTTTTCTCAAAAAATTGCTTAAAAAATCATTATTTCAGCCAAAAACTATTACTTTTGCAAAACGAGAACAGACAACAAATCCAAAAAATCAAAATAATATGGAACTTTTGAGATTTAAGATGGTCGATGCGGCACTCAACCACCGTGCCGTAGAGGTCGAAGCACCCGAGGGCCGTCCTTCAGATTACTTCGGAGAGAAAGTCTTTGGACACAAGGCCATGCGCAAATACCTCACAAAAAGCACCTATGAAGCGCTGATGCAGACAATCGAGAACGGCACACCCTTCTCGCGAGAGGTGGCGGACAGCATCGCTGCCGGTATGCGCCAATGGGCAATGGAGAACGGAGCCGACCACTACACTCACTGGTTCCAGCCGCTCACGGGCGGTACTGCCGAGAAGCACGATGCCTTTGCCGAACCCGACCGCAAGGGAGGTGTATTGGAGGAGTTCTCGGGCAAGTTACTCATTCAGCAGGAGCCTGACGCTTCATCATTCCCGAGTGGCGGCATACGCAACACATTCGAGGCTCGAGGTTATTCGGCATGGGATCCCACATCACCGGCATTTATTGTCGACACCACGCTCTGTATTCCGACTGTATTTATCGCCTACACGGGCGAAGCTCTCGACTACAAGACACCGCTTCTGCGCTCGATATCGGCAGTCGATAAGGCTGCAACCGAGGTATGTCGCTACTTTGACAAGAGCGTAGGCCGTGTATTCTCATACTTGGGTTGGGAGCAGGAGTACTTCCTGGTCGATGAGAGTCTATGGGCTGCACGTCCCGACCTTGTAATGACCGGCAGAACGCTTATGGGTCACGAGTCGGCAAAGAATCAGCAATTGGAAGACCACTACTTCGGTGCTATTCCGATGCGCGTACTCTCATTCATGCGCGACTTGGAGTATGAGTGTCTGAAACTCGGCATACCCGTCAAGACTCGCCACAACGAGGTGGCACCCAACCAGTTCGAGTTGGCTCCCGTCTACGAAGAGGCAAACCTGGCCAACGACCACAACCAGCTGCTGATGACCATAATGGACAAGGTGGCACGTCGCCACTCATTCCGTGTTCTGTTGCACGAAAAGCCCTTCAAGGGGGTAAACGGCTCGGGCAAGCACAACAACTGGTCGCTCGGCACCGACACGGGTGTCAACCTGCTCGGCCCGGGTCACACTGCAATAGAGAATTTACAGTTTATCACCTTCCTTGTGAATGTCATATCGGCAGTTTACAAGCACAACGGGTTGCTCAAAGCTTCGGTGATGAGCGCCACCAATGAGCACCGTCTTGGTGCAGGCGAGGCACCTCCGGCAATCATCTCGACATTCCTCGGGGCTCAGATTTCGGCACTGCTCGACAAGTTGGAGGCAAGTCCGAGTAGCGAAGCCATACGTTTCGATGCGAAGAATGTCTTTCGCATGAGTGGCATCTCGCGCATTCCGAGCCTGCTGCTCGACAACACCGACCGCAACCGCACCTCGCCCTTTGCCTTCACCGGCAACCGTTTCGAGTTCCGCGCTGTGGGTGCTTCGGACAATTGCGCTGAGGCGATGATTGTTCTCAACTCGGCTGTGGCTGATGAACTCGCGGCATTTAAGTGCGAGGTAGATACCCTTATCGAGGGTGGTGCCAAGAAGGAGAAGGCCATATATGAGGTGCTGAAGCGAATGATCCGTTCGTGCAAGGCCATTCATTTCGAGGGTAATGGATATTCGGAAGAGTGGCGCGCAGAGGCCTTGAAGCGTGGTCTGGATTGCGAAACATCAACACCGGTGGTTTTGGGTCGCTATCTCGACAAGAAGTCAATCGAGATGTTTGAGCGTCAGGGTGTCTACACAGCCATCGAACTCGAAGCCCGCACCGAGGTAAAGTGGGAGATGTATGTCAAGAAGATACAGATTGAGGCTCGCGTACTTGGCGACCTTGCGATGAACAACATCGTACCTCTGGCATCGAAATACGAAGCTATACTGCTTGACAAGGCTTGGAAGATGAAGGAGTTGGGACTTGATGCCAAAGCCGACATCGAGCTTATCCGCACAATCCAGGAGCACACTGCAGCCATCCAGCAGTTGACCTCCGAGATGGTCGAAGCCCGCAAGGTTGCCAACCGCATTGAGTCTACATACGAACGAGCCCTGGCATACCACGACAACGTGATGAGCTATCTCGACCCAATCCGCAAGCATATCGACAAGTTGGAGGAGGTTGTGGATGACCAATTGTGGACACTGCCCAAGTATCGCGAACTGCTATTTATAAAGTAGAATTTGGCAGAGTCCAAAATTCTCGCTATATTTACCCTGCAAAAGAGTGTAAACATACAGTATATTATTAACCTAACACAAATTTCAATGAAACGAATCGTTATTACGTTGATTGCAGCCGCGCTGGCTATGCCCATCTTGGCACAGCCGTACGTGGTTACACAGCAGCACAAGGATCGTGCTGCCGAGATCGTAAAGAAGATGACTCTCGAAGAGAAGATCGCCTATGTTGGCGGTTATGAGAGATGGTACATCCGCGAAATTCCCCACTTGGGTCTGCCCGCAGTACGCATGGCTGATGGCCCGCAGGGAGTGCGCAACAACACCAAGAGTACGCTCTACCCCAGTGGCGTAGCAGCCGCAGCAACGTGGGATACCGACCTTATCGAGAAGATGGGTATCTCGCTGGGCAAAGACTCTCGCGCTCGCGGAGTGCATATCCTGCTCGGCCCGGGTGCAAACATCTACCGTTCGCCCCTCTGCGGTCGTAATTTCGAGTATTTTGGAGAGGATCCGTTCCTCGCCGGTGAGATTGCTGCAAGTTACATCAAGGGCGTTCAGAGCCAGGGTGTGATGGCTTGTATCAAGCACTTTGCCGGCAACAACCAGGAGTATGCTCGCCACGGTGTATCGTCGGATATCGATGAGCGCACCCTGCACGAAATCTACTTACCGGCATTCGAGAAGGCAGTAAAGAAGGCAAACGTCGCTTCGATTATGACCTCGTACAACCTCGTAAACAGCGTTCATGCTTCGGAAAGTAAGTACCTGAATCAGGAGGTTTTGCGCGAGCAGTGGGGCTATGCCGGATTTGTGATGTCGGACTGGGTATCGTGCTACTCGCCACTGAATGTTGCTCGCTGGGGTGTCGATTTGGAGATGCCGCTTCCGCAGTGCATGGAGCCGTCGCTCATGAAGTCACTCGTTGAGCAGGGCGTTCTTCCCGAATCTGCATTCGACCAGAAGTGTCAGAACATTATTCAGAATATCTTGGCATTCGAGTTCGACAAGCGTGAGCAACTCGATAAGTCGCTGCCCGAAAATAACCCCGAGTGCGATGCTGTGGCTCACGAACTTTCGCGTGCAGCAATCGTAATGCTCAAAAACGATAATAACTTCCTGCCTTTGAAGAAGGGCAAGTTTGTCGTTTATGGTCCCAATGCCGATCGTATCGTAACGGGTGGTGGTAGCGGTTTCGTTACTCCGCTTATTTCGAGTTCAATTGCAAAGGGTATGAGCACCATCGACAAAAAGGTTAAGACCGAGGTGCTTGTTCCCAATGTCAAGGCTCACTTGGAGGGTTCTTTTGCAGACAAGGAGTTGAAGACCGTCGGTGTTAAGGTTGAAATCTTCAACAACGGTGACCTCCAAGGCGCACCCGTGAACGTCAAGGTGGCTGAAAAGGTTCATATTCCGTACTTTACGGGCGAGGCATTCGAGGATGTCAAGACCGACAACTTCTCGTCGCGCCACACCTTCTATTACAAGCCTCTCGCAAATGAGAAGTATCGCGTGCAAGCAAGCGGCAACGACGGCGTCCGTCTCTTAGTCAATGGCAAGAAGATGGTCGAGGAGTGGAGCAGTTCAAGTTGGCAGAATGGTTACTGCGACCTCGACTTGAAGGCTGGCGAGGTTTATGAGTTTGTGGTTGAGCACTTCAATACTTCGGGTTCTCCGGGTCTTGACCTCGCATTCGAGGTTCCGATGTTGGAGGATGCTGCAATGAAGAAGTCGCTCTCGGAGGCAGACTGCATCGTAGTATGCCTTGGACACAACAACCTTACCGAGCGCGAGAATTCGGATCGTACCTTTGAGTTACCTATCGGCCAGATTGAATATTTGAAGGCTGCAACATCCCTCAACGAGAATGTTGTGGTTGTCCTCAACGGTGGCGGTGCTATCGAGATGGCATCGTGGATGGATGACGTTAAGGCTGTGCTGATGGCATGGTACCCCGGACAGCAGGGAGGACAAGCCGTTGCAGAGATTATCACAGGTAGAGTTTCTCCTTCGGGTAAGTTGCCCGTATCGTTCGAGGCGAAGTGGGCAGACAACCCCTGCTACTCGAACTACTACGAGAATGTACCTCGCATCCGCAAGCCCGAAATCAACCCCTACTCGCGCGTAGAGTATCGCGAGGGTATCTTCATGGGCTACCGTGGCTATGAGAAGAACAACGTGAAGCCGCTCTTCCCGTTCGGTTTTGGTCTGAGCTACACCACATTCGACTACTCGGATATCGCAATCGAGCAAGATGGCAAGGAGTTCGTCGTAAGTTTCAATGTCAAGAATACGGGTAAGGTTGCCGGTGCCGAGGTTGCACAGGTATATGTTGGCGATGACGAGTGCCGTCTGGTGCGCCCCGCCAAGGAGCTCAAGGGCTTTGACAAGGTATTCTTGCAGCCGGGCGAGAGCCAAAAGGTTAGCGTTCGTCTTGACGAGGAGGCATTCCGTTTCTACGACCCGATGCTCAGAGGGTGGGTTGTCGAGCCCGGAACATTCACCGTTCACGTGGGTGCTTCGTCGGCCGATATCCGCCTGACCGGCAAGTTGGAGGTTAAGTAATCTTCGAACCAGACAATAACAGAGGGGTTGTTCGACTTTCGGGTTGAGCGACCCCTCTGCTGTTTATAAATATTTTATAACTAATCCTTCGACTCAAATCGCAATGCAAAAAAAATAACTACTTTTGTCACGCAACACTCTTCAACAAGAAGCAACAACACAAACAAAAAGATAAAAACACTATGCAAGCTATTGTTAAAACCAACTTCAATCTGCCGGGGCAGACCGGCCACTACGTGGGCAAAGTACGTGATGTATACAGCATCGAGGGCGACTATTTGGTAATGGTCGTTTCGGACCGTATCTCGGCATTCGATGTCGTTCTTCCCGAGGGTATTCCCTTCAAGGGACAGGTGCTGAACCAAATTGCAGCCAAGTTCCTCGATGCTACCACCGACATCCTCCCCAACTGGAAGATAGCCGTTCCCGACCCGATGGTTACCGTAGGCCACAAATGCGAGCCTTTCAAGGTCGAGATGGTCATCCGTGGTTATCTCTCGGGACACGCTTGGCGCGAGTACAAGGCCGGTAAGCGCACTATCTGCGGTGTGGCAATGCCCGACGGCATGGTCGAGAACCAGCGTTTCCCCGAGCCTATCATCACCCCCACAACCAAGGCTGATGAGGGTCACGATGAGGATATCTCGAAGGAGGAGATTATCGCACGCGGAATCGTGAGTCGCGAGGACTATGAGCAGTTGGAGGCCTATACCCGTGCAATATTCCAGCGCGGAACCGAGATTGCCGCAAAGATGGGTCTTATCTTGGTCGACACCAAATATGAGTTCGGCAAGAAGAACGGACAGATCTATCTGATGGACGAAATTCACACTCCCGACTCATCACGCTACTTCTACGCTGAGGGTTATGAGGAGCGCTTGGCTGCCGGAGAGAAGCAGAAGCAACTCTCTAAAGAGTTTGTGCGCGAATGGTTGATGGCTAACGGATTTCAGGGACAAGAGGGTCAGCAGGTGCCCGAGATGACCCCCGAGATCGTCGCAAGCATTACCGAGCGTTACATCGAACTCTATGAGAACATCACCGGTGAAAAGTTCGTCAAGGCTGAGGGTGACGACATCCTCGCACGTATCGAGAAGAACGTTACCGAGTGCCTCGCACAGTTGTAGCAGTCGACAACTTATCAAAGCAAAGAGGATGTCCAGCAAGTTTTTGGACATCCTCTTCTTGTAAGAATCTTATAGCAAGGCCCTCAAAGCCTACTCTACCCTCTCAAAGCCTTGGGTATCACCGCCAACAAAGCGATAGAGGCGTGCATCGCAATCTTGTCCCTGCTTTGTCTTTTTGCCGTGAGCAGCATAGAAATATCCATCCCCGATAGCGCACAATCCCTTGGCACCAATATCGTCACGCCAGCCGTAAATCTCCGGATTTTTGGCATCACGCTCACCTCGTTCGAGTAGCGACACGACCTTACCCTTCTTGACATACTTCACACCCTTCAAAGCCTCCTTGCGAGGAGCTTTCGATCCATCGACAACATAGGTCGAGAAGTTCGCAAACTGCTCCTTCTTGCCCTTGTACACTGCCATAAACCAGAGATTTGACTCGGCATCATACTCCAGATTCTGAACGCCATAGGAGGTATTACCTGTGTATGCAAAGTAGTAGCTTACCGGCTTCGCGGGACCGTTGCGGTGCATATTATCCTGCGAGAGTGGCGCTTCGTATTTCGACCAGCCGCGTGTATCGTACTGCAACAATACCTGATAGTCGTTATCCGAACGCTCCTTATCGCGGTAGATTCCGTAAGCAACAGTCAGATATTTGCGACCTCCGCTCTTGCCGAAAGCGGGGCCAAAGGTCAATCCGTCAAAACCGCTGCATCCAAAACGATGAGGAGTTTCTGCTCCCTTTTCGGTCGGTACCACAGCCTTGTAGTCTGCCAATATCGTCGGCAGGAATACCGAAGTCATGATGCCGTCTTTCTCAGCACTCATACCCTCGCGCGTGATCTTCTCAACATCGAAAATAGCCACGTAGAATCCATCCTGCAGGGTTTTATCAGACTTCTCCTGACGCATAATACCCTTGCCGATGGCATCATTCTTATACTCGAGTGAACCATACAGGCGGCCATCCTCATCGTTAAAATCAATGCAACCGAGATGGCCGAGCAGACCCGTCACCGTGCCGATGACATTACCCTTCAAGTCGGTCTTGACGAGCATCGTCGTAAACGAGTAGTAGACGTGCTTGCGCTCGGTGTCGAGGGCAACTCCTTGAACGTGCCCTGCACGCCAGAATCCCGTGTAAATCGAGCGAGGCATATCCTTCGGAGCTACGGACTGAGCCATGAGCGATGCGCCACCCATGATAATGGCGAGCATCAAAGTGATAAGTTTCTTCATTGTCGTATAGTTTTATTTGTCGTTGTTCGCTTTGGCGGAGTGTTCGATATCGCACGCCGAGCAGTTGCCGCTGCAACCCGCTGCATCATCCGAGCAGTCGGCCATACCCATATCCTCGCGAGTCTCCTGCACGGCACACTTTATGCCGAGTTTCTGCATGTTTTTATTGGTTGAAATTTCGCTATCTATGAAGTGGCCTTTGAAGATGATGGTTATCGACATTCCGACAACAAACAGTGCCACAGCACCTATCGCGAAGAGTATTACAACTAACCAAGCAGGCATAATTATCAAATTTTGAGTTTAACTTTTGTTTTTCCGACTACAAATGTATACATTTGTGAGTTATTTTGCAAAAATATTGCCTTGACTGCGCATTGAGTGACGCATACGGCTCGAAAACGAGCCTCGGGCAGAGTTTATTGTGGAGGAGAAGTTATGAAGATTGTTATATCGGGTGCTGGCGAGATGGGTAGCCACTTGGCGAAGATGCTCAGCGGTAATGGTCACGACATTACGGTCATCGACAAAGATGCAAAACTGCTTACGGAGGTGAGCAGCCTTGCCGATGTCATCACGGTCGAGGGTGATGCCACGACCTTTGCGATACTGCGCAAGGCATCAGTGCGCAAATGCGACCTCTTTATCGCTGTGGACCACATCGAGAACGACAATGTTCTCTCGGCAATTATGGCCAAGCAGCTCGGAGCCAAAAAATCTATCGCCCGCATCGACAATAACGAGTATCTCGAGCCCAACAACAAGGAGATGTTTATCAATATGGGCATCGACTACCTCTTCTACCCCGAAAAGGTGGCGGCAGGCGAGGTTATCAACCTGCTTGGCCACACCGCAACAACCGAGTATGTCGACTTCTCGAATGGCAAGCTCTCGCTGGTCGTATTCCGCTTAGAGGCGACCTCTCCGCTGGTTGGTCGCACATTGGCATCTCTTACCGAGGAGGATTCCGTCTTGAGTTTCCGCACCGTGGCAATATCGCGCGGAGGTCAGACCATCATCCCCACCGGAGCAGACGGATTCATGGAGGATGACCTTATCTATGTCATCACAAGCCAGGAGTCACTGCATGATGTGATGGCTCTCTCGGGTCAGACCGACGTAAGGGTGCAAAATATGATGATTCTTGGAGGTTCACGCATAGGCGTGCGCATTGCCACCGAGTTGCAGGACGAGGTAAACATCAAGCTCATCGACTACAATGCCGACAAGGCGTATCGTTTGGCAGAGTTGTTGGACAAAACTCTTATAATAAACGAGGATGGTCGCAACACCGAGGCAATGATGGAGGAGGGCCTGTCGAATATGGATGCCTTTGTGGCTGTCACGGGACGAAGCGAGACCAACATTCTGACAGCGATGCTCGCCAAGAGAATGGGTGTTAAGAAGGTGATTGCCGAGGTCGAGAACCTCAACTACATCAACCTCGCCGAGAG
>JAFQFG010000040.1 GCA_017398695.1 Alistipes sp. | reverse complement strand
TTTTTCAAGTGATTATAATTACATACAGCAAAAAAAGACGAAGGGGATCTCTATCTCTAAAAATCCTCTTCGTCAAATAGATGGTGTGTAGCCCCACCTCCGGCATGGGCCAATCAGACTTTCCCTAAGCCATTAACCGCAAAGCCCCTCTCTATTCGTTATTGCTGCGCACCTCCAACGAGGCTCCCGACCAGCGATTGACCTGCAGGTTGCGGCTTACGACCAAACTCCCACCTCGGGTTATACGCACATTGAGCATAAAAGGCTTATGCTCATCAATTGCTCGGTCGATGGGTATCGTATGGGGGATGACATATATATACATAAGTAGGTGGTCGCACTCTTCGGTATCGAACTTCACCATACGCTTCGACGGGTAATCGCTCGGGCGCTTGGCGAGATTTGCACCTACCGGAGCCACGGAGTCATCGGCCGATGCAAAGCCCACTCGACCACCATTCTCATCGAAGCACCCGCAGGTAACCATGATGTTATAACACCAAAACTCCTCGAAATCACTCCATATTTCGACCTCAAAACCCTCTTTTTTGCCCATATAACAACATTTTACTGCAACAAAAATACTAAATTCGTCGAAAACTTTGCACAATTTATGAATTTATCGTACATTTGCGGACTAATTGCGTAGAATGGAGATTGCAAAGAGATACTCGATAGCCTACAAAGGGTTGAAAAATGGCCATCACGAATTTGACTTCAAAGTCGATGATGCGTTTTTCGAGCAGATGGAGAATGTCGATATCAAGGGTGGCGACTGTAACGTCCATGTCACCATGGAGCGCTCGGAGACGATGCTCGAATTAGGATTTGCGATCGACGGCTATGTGGTGTGCGAGTGCGATCGCTGCTTGGAGGATTGCAAGGTTCCCATCGAGTATGATGGAGAGTTGCTCGTAAAGTTCTCGGCAGAGGTGCGCGACTATGACGGAGAGGTGATGTGGATTTCACCTGCAGATGGAGAGGTATCGCTTGCGCAGTACATATATGAGAGTATTGTGCTGGCACTGCCCTACAGTCGAGTGCATGCAGAGGGAGAGTGTAATCCCGATATGCTTGCCCGCTTTACGGTGGTCGAGGAGAGCGACGATGAGGAGCAGAGCGAATAGAAGGGGATCAACGAAGAGGGGGAGATTGACGAATAGAAGGCGATTGACTTAGAGAGGGGAATTGACTTAGAGAAGGAGATTGACGAAGAGGGGGATATTGACTAAGAGATTAAAAGAGAGATATTTTTAGAAAATTATAAATTTTAACAGTTTTTGAAATATGGCACATCCTAAACACAAAGTCTCGTCAACCAGAAGAGACAAAAGAAGAACTCACTACAAGGCGGAGATTCCGACCGTTGTAACTTGCTCGAACTGCGGCGCATCGGTACTTTACCACCGAGTATGCCCCGAGTGCGGTTTCTACCGCGGTAAGCTCGCTATCGAGAAGAAGGTTGCCGAGTAATTTTGACAACCGGCTGTAGAGAAAAAGACACTATTTTCACAGATAGTGTCTTTTTTTTGTAAAAAAACACTATATTTACATCCGTAAAACCATCAAAATTAGAGGAATTATGTTAAAAATAGGTTTAGATGCAATGGGTGGCGACTTCGCTCCAGAGGCAGCAGTTAAAGGTGCTGTTATGGCAGTGAATGAGTTGGGTGCCGACAGCCACATCGTTCTCTTTGGTGATGAAGAGCAGATCAAGGCAATCCTTGCAGCAGAAAATTGCAATAGCGATAAAATCGAAATAGTACACACAACCGAGGTTATCGAGATGGGCGACCATCCCGCAAAGGCATTCCAGCAGAAGGCAAACTCGAGCATTACGGTCGGCTTCGGCTACCTCGCCAAGGGTCTGATTCAAGGCTTCGCAAGTGCCGGCAGCACCGGTGCCATGATGGTCGGCTCGATGTTCGCAGTAAAGCCCATTGAGGGAGTTATACGTCCAACAATCTCGACCGTTGTACCCAACATCAAGGGCGAGCCTCTGATGTTGTTGGATGTGGGTCTGAATGTTGATTGCAAGCCTGAGGTGCTGTGCCAGTACGGAGTTATTGGCTCAATCTTCGCAGAGTCTGCACTCGGCATCGAGAAGCCCCGTGTAGCATTGCTCAATATCGGCGAAGAGGAGACTAAGGGCAATGCTCAATCGCAAGCTACATACGCGCTGATGAAGGCCGAGGCCGAGAAGGGCAAGTTTAACTTCGTGGGTAATGTCGAGTCATCGTACCTCTTCACGGGCAAGATTGCCGATGTTGTGGTTTGTGACGGTTTCGTCGGCAACATCATCCTGAAGATGGTCGAGGGTTTCTACCAGATCAACTCGCGCATGGGATTGACCAATCCTTTCTGGTCGGCAATGAACTACGAGAACGTCGGTGGAACACCCGTCCTTGGAGTGAATGCACCGGTAACCATCGGTCATGGAAAATCGACTCCGTTGGCTATCAAGAATATGATTCTCTCGACCGAGCGCACTATCTCATCGGACGTTACTGCTAAAATGCAGGCTGCATTCAAGGCATAGCATAGCCGAAAGAGATTATTACCAACAATGGGGCTGTCCGACATTTGTGTTGCGACAGCCCCATCTCTTATTTACCGCAGAAGAGTTCCCAGCCTCGACATACGGCATTGCGGTCGGCCGGCACTCCATTCTCGAAGTGAGAAATGGCACATACAACTTCGACCATCAAGATTTCATTTGTCACATCCAACACATAGTCAGGGTCGATACCCGACTGCTGCGACACAAATCGAAGATAGGCCGATGTCGGGTTCTCCGAGGGCGGAGCATAGCGGTCTATCATCTGACGCAGCGTGCGGCAACCATGACGATGATGATAGGTGTATAGCAACATAAATATCGCCCGATAGCCCCACTCGACACTCTCGAACTGTCGAAATTCGGGGTCGGTGCTATGCGGCAGCTCGCCCTTGTAGCGCACTCGCGAACGGCGGATATTGCCGGGATTGCAATTATCAAGACCTCTACTCACCATCGACCTCCTTTCGTATTCGACGACGCGCATAGCGCTTCAGCCATACAAATATCGGAGAGTCGGAGAGTTGCGATGCATTTTCAAGGAACGACCAAAATTCCACAGCACAGGTAAATCCCGTAAACATCTTGGCCAGATTGAGCGTCACGAAATCGAGTACGAACCTCTCGACCAACCACGACATTGCAATCGCTACCACCACAAAACCGAGTTTAAGAACCGTATGCCATGCCTCATGGCTCTCGAAGAACCACTCTTCGCCTTGAGCATGGGCTCGGGCACGACTTGCCGCCACACCCGTAACGAAATCCACCGCCACGAAGGTCACGGCACACCCCACAAGTGGAGCAATCGGAGCAAAGAGCGAAAGTGTACCGATGAGTGCCATATTAAAGAGTCTGGACAATGTTTCCATCACTACAACAACGGTTTAGAACATTTCGAGCCGGATCATACTCTGGGAACTGACCGGCATTGTCGTTCAGATATCGGCACATTCGACGCTGAAGTGTACGGGCCTTCTCGCGCAGGGAGCGTTCGAGATGCCGCACTTGATTGTCGGATGGAGATTTGTGGCTCGTGGAGGCGGGGACACTCACTCCAAAGCGACCACTGCGGGCAACCATCGAGGGCAACATCAACAGTCGCGTACGCAGAGCTACAACAGGAGCTACATACTCCTCACAGAAGTCGGCATAGGCTCCATTGCGCATCGCCTCATACATCTCAGAGCCCACCACCGCCACAACATGGCGCTCCTCGGCCACCGCTATATCCAAAGAGGAGATGGTCTCGGCATCGAAACACTCACCATCGTTAAATGCAAGTGCGACCACCGATTCGGGGGTAATTAGAGTCTGTTTCATATCTTTAGTCGATACTTGTTATGTTATACTTTGTTATCTGCGCGAGATAATATTGCTGTTTTTCGTCCTCGGGATCGTAGTCAAGGCCATCGGCCTTACGAGCCTCCCACACCTTCATATATATAGGTTTCGAGCGTGTCGGCGGACGATTTATTATCTGCAACGACGACGAGTTGATGCCGGCAACATCGCGCAACACATTGAGAATCGGCTCCATCAATTCGGACTGCTCGGCAAGAATCACCGTATTGAGGGCTATTTCATACTCGTGGAGTATTCGCTCGGAGTTGAACCCCGACGAGTAGTCCAATCCGCTGAGCGAGCGGAACCATGAATGCGCGACCACGATGTCGGATGTTGCCTGATCGTGAAGTTGCTTCCAATCGCCATCACTCTGCGATGCGAATGGGATAAATCGAGAATTGTCCTCTTCGGCACTATTACGCACCACGAACATAACCTGACCGGGGTTACCGGCAAACTTCTGCTCGGCTATGCGCGCAACTCGATCCACCTCAAACTCATCATCGGCACCGCCATCTAAAATCATCACACCCGAGAGCTGGAACGAGTTATCCAATCGCGAGATATTCCACTTATCGGTCTTGTAGGCTATGGCCGACACGTTCATGCCGGCGATGTAGGGCGGCACGCCATAGTGGTTGAACATCGGCTCATAATCCTTGTAGTGGATCATCGAGCGCAACGTACCATCAGATTGCTCCTCGAAGAGAGGATAGATAGGCAGTGTTACCGACGAAGCCACATCGAAGTTTGACCAATCGTGGTGTAGAACGATGTGCTTATCATCCTTTGCTACACGACAGCACGATGCATCTTGATGAAAGAGCGACAGAAACGAGCGTTCCGCATCGGTAATCACCTCCAAAAAGGCATTCCCAAAGAGCGACTTGTCGAATGCCAACTTATTCAGCACTTGGCGCAGAGACTCTCCATTGCTGTTCACCGAGGCCACAAACTCTCCAAGGAGATGCTCTTCGGGGTCATAGGTAAAGCCCTTACCCGAGATGTAGTCGGCCTTGTCGTTGATAATTCTTCGGTGGGTAGCCGAACGTCGCGACATCAAAGCCAGAGCTGCCGGGAAGAGATTATCATCTCCCCAACGCCAGAATTTATCGTTTTCGACACAAGGCCTGCCCATCGAGATGTAGGGATCTACCCTATTGCCAACGGTTGCTATTTGAGTTTTCATAGATTTTTCCATAAAGCGAACCTTATTAATTCATTAAACAAATCCAAACGGTCTTTACTCGACATGCGGGCCGTCTTAAATTCTGCATATTGCAGCTGCCGAGGTGTCGAAGCTCTCGAGAGTCATCGTCAATCGTGGGATGTCGATACGTTTACTACCCGACCCGGAGGCTATCTGCTTCACACGCAGAGGCTGTTGAGCACCGAAACGCTCGGAATATCCGACCAACAACCGACGGCCATCGTTAAGTGTCACCAGGGCACACAATCCTACGCGACCACTCTCACGGCTAAATGTCGACTCAAGCCACGCTTCGGCCATATTTCGGTCTGCAACCAATGTTAAAGTGTGTCGCACAGATACGATATCTCCATCAAACGCAAAGAGCTCTTCGAACGTGGAGGCATCTTCAACCAGCGAACACTCCATAACAGCCTGGTCATCGACGAACTTCAAGCGAACACACTCTGCCCGCTCATCATCAAACAGCACATTGGTCACATTATCAGCCGCACACAGTTTCACCGATCGGACTCCTCCCACCGGTTTACAGTGGGAGGAGCTTTGAGAAGTGCTCTTCATCATACGACACTATGCGTGACCCAACGACACCAAATCGAAGTCGATAAAGTCGGCAGCAGCGAGGAACACGGCACGCTGACGATTCTCCATCTCATCGGGGTTGTACCACATACGCACCTCGGCATCGGGATAGTCCGACGTGTTCAGCGCGAGAATAAGGTTGCGGCTATCGGTAAGCAGGCACTGCGAAGTCGCAAGACCGCTATCCTCTAACATCGCAGCAGTCACACCAATATCCACCAGCGGAATACCGCGATAGAAGAGCGATGAGTAATCCTCGGTGCAGTTCAGCACATTATTATCCATGCTGCTCGCGTAGATGAAGTCCTCGTAGGCGCGATAGACATCCGACGATACGTAGAATGCCAGATGGCCATCCTTCTTGAGTGCCTTCAAAGCATCCGAAGCCTGCTCCCACACTCCGGCCAGAAGATCAAGCACACTCTCTGCGGTCACGTTATCCGAGATGCGGAAGGGCTCCTTCAATTTCTCTCCGTAGGCTATATCCACGTTACAGAGGATACCATTGAAGATGTCGTACTTTGTTGACATGGCATTGCCAATCCAAGTAGCCACGCGCAACTCCTCGGCAATGGCACGCTTGAAGATTGCGGTCTCGGCCTCCTCGAGATCGGTTCCCGACAAATCCTGAAGATTGACATCCGGACGCGATACGATATGCTCATAGACCTTTGAAGAGTACTCCGAAGCAGAGTAAGCCGACTCGGCCTTCACCTTTGACATCTCAAGCGTCTTGGCACTCTTTACCGAGGTCGAGCCACCCTGCCAGCCACTCTCATAGGGCTTAAGGACACCTTCGCTTGCACTCCAGAGGTGGATTGTGGTCGGAACGGGCATGTTGAACAGAACGCGCACACCCTGATCGGCGATGCCATTCTCCGCAATCATCGGGCGGAAAAAGATATTTTCGAGATCGTTACCTGAATAGATTTTTGAATTTTCGATTAAAGCCATAATTTTTAAGTTTTAGATGTTGTTGGTTTGATTTGTTTGTAATTGTTGTTTAGAGTCTCGATAAGGAGCGCACATCGGCAGCATAAGCCTCATCATTGGGTCTGCGACGCATATCTCCGTTAATTGAGGGGTCCTCCTTGGATTTGATTTGGGTGGGAGCTGTGCGGCGTTGCCCATCTTGAAAGGCGATAGTCGACACAGTACGCTTCACCTCTCCGGCTGCAACCGGACTATCGAAATGCGTAATGTTCCTATCTGCAAAATCCTCGGGATTAGCCACATCTGCATCTGCAAGACCAAGTGCTGCAAGCAGTTTAGACCATCCTCCGGAGAGGGATGCCACCACTCTCTTCCTATCGACCGACTTTGCAGTCCCGTCGTTGATAATCTCATCGGCCAGTGCGGCCTCGACAACCTCCTCGGGTGAAAGCCATCGACCACTGCCGCCATTCTCGTTCATCAAAGTTTCGAACTCCTCCGCGCTGCGTCCCGAACGAGCAGCGTAGACCTCGGCCAAACGACGGTCGGTCTTATGCAACAGATCGGCCTTGGCCTCCATCTCGGCAGCATTGCCCTCGGTTGAGCATATCGAGTTGTGAATGAGATACAGTGCATTGGCCGAGATTTGACGGCATCCTTCGCTGGCTGCCTGGGCAATGATGGTTGCAGCCGAGGCTGTATAGCCATAGCATCGAGTCACGATGTGGGCATCCAGAGCGCAGAGTGCATCATATATAAGCAACGCATCGTTCACATCTCCGCCCGTTGAGCGGATATTGACCACCACCTCCGTGTTGTCGATATTGGCAATTTGAGCCACTTGGTCCTTGAATTTCTCAAATGTCGTAATCCTCGAGGCCGAATCATCGAATTGCCACTCTTCGGGAACTCCGATAACACCGTCAATGTCGATATAGCAAACATCTGCCGTGTTACGAATGTTAATTTCTGATTTCATGATAGATTGTTTTGATAGTTAGATTTGTGCCCGAACCGTTAGCTTCGAGCGACACATTTTTCACTTGATGTGGAGCCGAGAGTCCCATCAAGCGACAAGCAGAGAGCCACTCACACGCTACTGACACTGCGCCTCAATCTGTGCGAATACACATTGGGCGACTCCTGTCGAGATGTCATATCTCTCTATCGCGTGCAGCCTATAGAGATGCCTCATGCCGCGAATTTTCAGAGCAAAGGCCGAACGGATTGACGGTTTACCCTCAATAAAGTGGAACAGATGCCCAAACTCCTCTGCCGAGATATGCATCGAGAGCGACACACGATGCAGCGTAGCCTCCTCGCTGAACTGCTTATCGTAGAATCTATGCAACCCCTGACATCCGTCACGATCCTCAAACCCGAGAGTAAATCCCTCGCAGTCATCACCGCCGGCATAGTGGAATGCCGCCAACGGATACTCCGCATCGCTATACGGATAGCCCCATCTCTCGTGCTCATCCAGAGGCACCATTCCGGCAAATCTGACGACACGCGACAACAATCCCACACCATCGTCCGAGCCATCTGTTTCGCCATTATACACCTGCATTATCTCGGCCGATCGGGCATTGACAAAGCGATCGCAAAGGCTCACCGTAGGCGAGAATAGCTGGCTCATCAGCAGCTCCTCCCCCTCGATGGCAGCACGTGAAGAGATGTCGAAGCTCCACTCCCCGAGCAGTGTATCATTCTCGGAATTAAACCTCTGCACCGCATCATCTCCATCACGATAAGAGAGTCTTCTACGTTCGTGTACATCCCGTGCCATTTCACGTATCTCCACCGGCTTACTATAATCAATATGGTCGCTCCAATCGTAGATGT
>JAFQFG010000001.1 GCA_017398695.1 Alistipes sp. | reverse complement strand
TTGGACTTGAGAATGTTCGTAAGCGTCTTGACATGCTCTACGGAGCCGACTACTCGCTTATCACCGATGACTCAAATCCGAATGAATACAATGTAGAACTCTTAATTCCGTGTAAATAACAATGATTAAATGTATAACCATTGACGATGAGCCGTTGGCTCTCGGTCAGATTAAAGCCTATATTTCGAAAGTTCCATTTTTGGAGCATGTTGCAGAGTTTAGCAACGCCATTGATGCCCAACGTTTTCTGGCTAATGAGAGTGTCGATTTGATATTTGTCGATATCAACATGCCCGACCTCACCGGCACAGAGTTCGTGCGCTCGCTAACGACTCATCGACCGATGATAATCTTCACAACAGCGTACTCCGAGTTCGCTGTCGAAGGTTTCAAGCTCGATGCGGTAGACTATCTGCTCAAGCCCTTCAGCTTTGCCGATTTCAACCGTTCGGCAAATAAGGCGCTGTCGCTATATGAACTTATCAAGGGGAATAGCAACCCTCCCTCAAGTGAGGGCGAGTCCGATCCTTCGGATAACGAGCATATCTCTATCCGCGCCGATCACAAGGTCTCACTCATCAAGGTCAAAGATATCATCTACATCGAAAGCAGTGGCGAATATGTGCGTCTGCACCTCGCAGACGGCTCTCGCATCATGACTCTCTTCCGCATCAAGAATATCGAGACCACACTGCCCTCGGATATGTTCATGCGCGTACACCGTTCATACATCGTTAATCTAAAGTGTGTAACCGGATATGCCCGAGGTCGAGTATTCCTCAACAACAATGAGTACGTGCCTCTGGGCGAGAACTACAAAGAGCCGTTCCAAAACTACATCAAAGAGAAGTACCCCTCGTTATAGCACAAAGGGCGAGGGTCACCGCTCTATGAAAGCTGTTTGCAGCTGAGCCATCTTTAGCGAAAAACGGTAATGATGCCAAAAGTGGCGCTTTTTAGATTCTAAATTATGGGCGAGAAGATTGACACTTCTCGCCCTCTGTTTTGCTATCATAGTCAATTCGCACACCTGCTACTTATTGAGAGATGCCTGGTAGCGTCCTTCGCCACGTGCTGCAACCGCAATACTCAACTCATAGAGGCCGTATAGCGGGATCAGCACCAAAATCATACTCACAGCATCGGGCGGAGTGACGAATGCAGCCAAAACAGCCAAAACGATGATGGAATGACGGCGATATTTACGCATAAAGTCAGCCGTAAGCAAACCCATGCCCGAAAGCAGACTTGCCAGCACCGGCAACAAGAAAATCACACCACAGACGAAGGTCATATTCAACACCAACGACATATAGGACGAGATGTCAATCATATTGGCAATAGACGAGCTGACCGTATACCCCGATAAGAAATTCACCGACAGTGGAGCCAACACAAAATAGCCGAAAAGCACCCCCGCAAAGAAGCACATCGACACCTGCAACACAAAAAAACGACCTCTGCGCTGCTCATTGGCCGTGAGAGCCGGTCGCACAAAGCCCCAAAACTCCCACAACAGATAGGGAATTGTCAGAAGCAGTGCCGTATGAAATGCCATCGAGAGGTGCAGATTGAGTTGGCCCGCCATTGCGGTATTGATGAGCTGCACCGGAGTGCTATTGATACGCAACACATCCGAAGAGAGCACATCTGCCATCCAGGCAAAAAACCTATTGGTCGGAAACCACGACGACATCGGGCCCGTAACCACAGACATCAACGCATCGCCAAACAGAAAGGCGACAACCATAAAGACAAGCATCGCCACGACCGAGCGTATAATACGCGGACGCAACGCGTCGAGATGCTCCCAAAAGGACATATCGACCTCTTCGGGCTCACTTACCTTGAAGAGTGCCATCGCAGAAAAATATATATGTGAGTTGATTACTCCTCCTTTGTCGGAGCAGGCTTATCGCTCTTATTCTCGGTCGGGTCGACATCCTCGGCGCTGTAATCCTTATTCACAGCATCCTTGAACTCCTTAACACCACGACCCATACCACGCATTAGTTCGGGTATCTTCTTCGCTCCAAAGAGCAGAACAATAAGCAGCACGATGAGAATAATCTCGGTAGTTCCAAACCTCATAGTTGTAGTCTTTTAATTTGTTGTATATTGCAAAGATAACAGATACTATTCAAAATACAAAAAAATCCGCCCGAAAACTCAGGCGGATTCTTATCGTAAAGGTTCTCAGTTATTACTTATTCTCCTTCTTCTTCATCAAGTCGTATGCAATAGGAGTTGCAACGAAGATCGAAGAGAGAGTACCGATGGTGATACCGAGCAACAACGCGAAGATGAAGCCACGGATGGTCTCGCCACCGAACAGGAAGATTGCAATCAGAGTAACCAATGTCGTTACCGATGTATTGATAGTACGCGAGAGGGTCGAACCGATTGCGTTGTTGATATTATCACGGAATGCGCGCTTCGGATAGAGCGACAAGAACTCACGGATACGGTCGAAGATAACCACAGTATCGTTAATCGAGTAACCGATGATGGTCAGGATTGCAGCAATGAATGCCTGATCAATCTCCATCGAGAAGGGCATCAAACCATAGAGCAACGAGAAGATACCGATAACCATAAATGCATTCAGAGCAAGTGCCGAAGTTGCACCGAGTGCCCACTGCCACTTCTTGAATCGCAAAACGATGTAAAGACCGATAGCGATAAGCGAGAAGATTACAGCATAGAATGCGTTGAAAATCATATCACGAGCAATTGCAGGACCGATCTTGTTCGACGAAACGATACCATTCTCGTCGCTAACCGTATCCTTGAACTGATCGAGGGTGATGTCGTAAGAGTAAAGACCCTTCACAGCATCATAAATCAGCTGGTCAACCTCTGCAGTAGTCTCCTCCGAAGTATCGTCGTACTTGTACTGAGTAAAGATACGCATCTGGTTGTCATCACCGAACTGCTTAACCTCGCAGCTGATATTCGAAGCATCAACACCCTCGATAGTCGAGAACTTCGCATTGATAGCCTCACGAACTGCATCATCCGACACGGGCTGGTCGAAGCGAACAACGTAGATACGACCACCGGTGAAATCAACACCCATATTCAGACCGCGAACTGCGAACGACACAACCGACAGAACCGCCATCACACCTATAATAATATAAGAGTACTTGCGCTTACCGATGAAGTCGAACTTGACATTTGCCAAGAAGTTCTCCGAGAACTTACGCGAGAACGAGAGCTTGCCCCACTTGCCGGCAACCCACTCGAGCAAAAGACGAGTGATGAAGATCGAGCAGAAGAGCGAAGTGATGATACCGATAACCAGCGTAGTTGCGAAGCCCTGAACAGGACCATTACCGAACACGAAGAGAACGATACCGGTGATGATAGTCGTAAGCTGGCCGTCGATAATTGCCGAGTAAGCATTCGAGAAACCATCCTTGATAGCCGAAGCAAGACCCTTACCGCCACGCAACTCCTCCTTGATACGCTCGTAGATAATCACGTTAGCATCCACAGCCATACCCATCGTCAAAACGATACCGGCAATACCCGGCAGAGTCAATACGGCACCGAACGATACGAGAATACCCATCAACAGGAATACGTTGGTCACAAGTGCAATATCTGCCAACCAACCTGCCGTGCGATAGAAGAGACCCATATAGAGCAGCACGAGGAAAAAAGCGATAACGAACGAGATCAAACATGCGTCAATACACTCCTGACCGAGCGAAGGACCAACCACCTCGTCCTGAATGATACGAGCCGGAGCGGGAACCTTACCCGACTTGAGCACGTTTGCCAAGTCCTGAGCCTCCTGAATGGTGAAGTTACCCGAGATCGACGAGTTACCACCCTCGATCTTCTGACGAACAACCGGAGCCGAATATACATAGCCATCCAGAACGATAGCGATGCACTTGCCTACGTTGTCAGCAGTCAGACGAGCCCACTCAGCAACACCGTTCGAGTTCATCGACATCGAAACCTCTGCCTCAGCACCCTTCTGTGCGTATGCCTCACGTGCATCCGAGATTACGCTACCATCCAGCGGAGCCTTACCATCGGGACGCTCAACTTTGATTGCATAGAGAGCCACCTTGTTATCGTACATAGCATCGGGCTTGATACCCCACTTGAACATAACGTCTGCGGGGAACAACTCCTTCACTACATCCATAGCCAGATACTTGTTCACGGTAGCAATGTCAGCTGTAGTTGCAGCACCGATCACAGCACCACCTGCATAGTAGGGATCCAGAATTGCCAAGAGCGGGTTCTGTGCACGGTCGTAGTGCTGATTTGCAGCCTGCTCAACATTCTGCTCACCCTCGGCAACCTCACCGATAAGACCCTCAGCCTCAGCAGGTGCAGCCTCTGTAGCAGGAGCAGCCTCTTCTGTAGCCACATCACCGAGAACCACCTTCAATGCACGGTCAGCCTGTGCCAACGACGACAAAAGCTCGGGGGCGTTGTAGGTAGTCCAGAACTCCAACGATGCAGTACCCTGGAGAAGCTTACGCACACGCTCCGGCTCCTTAACGCCCGGCAACTCAACCAAGATACGGTTCGAGTTGGGCAGACGCTGGATATTGGGCTGCGTAACACCGAAGTGGTCGATACGGCTACGGATAATGTTGAACGATGCAGCGATAGCATCATCAGTCTCCTTACGAAGAACCTTCACAACCTCCTCGTCGGTGCTATTAGGAGTGATATCCTTACGATCGGGGCTTACGAAGATAGCTGCAAGCGGTGCTCCGTTGGTCGAAGTCGCATAAGCCTTAGCAAATGCACCGATAAAGTCATCGGTACCCTGCTTCATAGCCTCGTTTGCCACCTCCATTGCAGATACGAATGCCGGCTCATTCTGGCTGTCGCCTGCCAAAGCCTTCACTACATCCTCAACCTGAATCTCGAGCATCACGTTCATACCACCCTTAAGGTCAAGACCAAGGTTGATCTCACGCTCCTTACACTCCTGGTAGGTGTACTTCTTTACAAGAACGTTGTAAACCGGTTTGTTTGCAACAGAGTCGAGATAGTACTGCTCCATTGCTGCCTGCTCCTCCTCGGCAAAAGCCTGAGCATACTCAACCGCCTTCTTCTCTACGTTAGCGGTCTTCAGAGTAAACGAGAGCTGGAAAATACAAGCGAGTCCCAAAAGGACTGCGAGTAATTTAATTGCGCCTTTACTTTGCATGTGAATTAATTTTTTGTTATTGTTTAGTTTAATTGTTAGTTCATCATCTATTGACACCCTATGCCAATAAGCGTACAAAGGTAATAAAATTATCTTAATTAAAACACATGCCGAGAGGAATATTACAACAAATAGCCACTTTATGTAGATTTTTGTCATATTTTATCGTTTTTTCGGGGGTGAAGTATTGTTTTTTTACGCTTCTTTTCATAAATTTACGAAAAAAAGGGGCGCAGGCACCTCGCCCTGATGTTAAACTCCGCCTGGTGCAGCGGACATAAAATTGGGGAAATATGGGAAAGAGTGATTATCGAACCCCTATAGGGGTCTGCGCAAAACAATGGGTCGCAATGTTTTTGGTAGCCGTTCCCTGGGTATGCCACGCACTCGGAATGGTTGGCTTAGCCGGTGATTTTGTAGGCAAACTTCCGAGCAGCGTATTTTTGAACCTACTCTCAGCGTTAGGTTTCTTCCTGTTATGGCGCATAGCCTCCAACACGGCCACCCGCACAGCTTCAAAGATTGCAACTATTCTCTATGCTCTTTGGGCTATCTACTTTGCTGTTTTGGAGCTCGTGGGCGTCGAGTTTATGCCTGCATGGTCATTGCACGTTGTTGCCACAGCTCAGATTGTAACTCCGCTGATTTTAGCCTATACGCTATCGCTTGTAGCGGCAAACAATTGGTTCTCGACCATAGTACGCATAGCGGTATGGATCGTATGTGCAAAGTGCGTTGTCGAGAGCTATTGGGCACTGGCTAACAGCTCATTAAGCCTTTGGATTTTTGACGGCATGGCAGCAAACCACATCTCGATATCGGCATTCCGTGAGGTATATCGTTGGTTCGTGGTATCGCTCGACATCCTTGCAGCCATCGCCCTTGCGGCCATCTGCACGAGTGAGGCATTCGCCAACAAACGCGATCCGAATGAGCTCGATCCGGTCTATTCGCCATTCAATCGCTACACGCTGACCACAGTCATCATCACCGCAGTTCTTATCGCAATCAGCTAATATAACGATTGACGCAGATTAGCGCAAAGAGAAAGCGTGTCCAAAACTCTTGGACACGCTTTTTATCAGAGGTTATGTAAACAGAGTTGCCACTCTACAACTTCAGCACCTCGTCGATACCAAATTCGCGGTACTGCGAATCCAGCTCATCGTTACGGTCGGAGAGCACCAGGAGTTTATCCCCTTCAAGCAGTTCGGTATTACCTCGCGGTACGAAGTAATCGCCATCGCGACAGATCATCACCACAAGTGTATTATCGGGCAGCTGAATCTCGCTCAATTTGCTACCTTTGCCCAGCATCAACTCGTTGACTTCCACCTCGGTAAACGCGGCCGTCATACGCTCCTGCAACTCCTCGCCAAACGACGATGAACGCTCCTCGTAGGCCAAGCCGAGAGCATTTGCCATACCGCTCACGGTTGTACCCTGCACAGCCATTGAGATCAGCGTCACGAAGAACACGATATTGAAGAGCATCTCTGCGCCCTCAATATGCTCAACCACCGGATATGTTGCGAAGATAATAGGCACTGCTCCACGCAGACCCACCCACGAGATATACAATCGGGCTTTTGTCGAGAATTTGCGAAAGGGAGCCAGGCAGACAAAGACCGACACGGGACGTGCCACCAAAATCATAAAGGCTCCGACCAAGCATCCCAAAATCACAATATCGGGCTGCAACAGCTCTTCGACATCGACCAACAGACCCAGCGTGAGGAACATAATCACCTGACAGAGCCACGTAAAACTATCGAAGAATGTGGTCATCGTTCGCTTGTGCACCAACTTATTATTGCCCACAACCAAGCCCGCGATGTAGACTGCAAGATAGCCATTACCCTGCAATAACGAAGTGAACGAGAAGGTCAGAAAGACCGATGCCAACAACAGCACCGAATAGAGTGACGTATTGGCAATATTGATATGGTTGATAACCCACACCGTACCTCTGCCGAGTCCATATCCGAGCAACACACCCACAAACATCTGCACAACGAACATAAAGATGCTCGTGCCGACCGACATGCCCTCATGACTGCCACCCGAGAGTATGCCGACCAACAAAACGGTGAGTATATATGCCATCGGGTCGTTACTACCACTCTCCAACTCAAGCAGCGGTCGCAGATTTTCGCGCAAGCCCTGCTTCGTGGTACGCAGAATCGAGAATACGGATGCCGAGTCGGTCGAGGACATCGTGGCAGCCAACAGCAGAGCAAACGGGAAGGTCAGCGAGATATCGAGCAGCGGAGCCACCAACCACACAAACCCCGCCACTATAAATGCCGTAAGCATAACACCCACCGTTGCGAGCATCACTCCCGGGGACATCACCGGTCTGATCTCCGAAAATCGCGTATCCATACCTCCCGAGAAGAGGATGATACAGAGCGCTATCATACCTACGACCTGAGCGAACTCTGCCGAGTCGAACGATATGAAATTGTAGCCGAAGAACATTCCGACACCCAAGAAGAGCAGCAAGGCCGGCGCACCAAAACGGTACGCCACCTTGCCGGCAAATACGGCTATTATGAGCAACACGGCTCCTACCAATAGGTAATTCTCGCCTCCTATCATGATATCTTACTACTTTTTCAAAATTTTCACCTCACGCAACGGGCGATACTCCAACTCGACATACTCGAATGGTTGGCACACAGCAAATCGTCCATCCGAAGTGCGACACAGAGCTACTGTCACAGCCGCAACCGACGATTCGGGCAGAGCAAGCAGAGCTTCCATATCGCCATTGTCGATGGCGGCCATAACCTCACGCATCTGCATACGCGCAAACGACAACTCGGAGATTTTCAAAGGCTCACCAACCTCACCGAGGCAGGGATGGCCCTCTCCGCCAAACAGACGTCCGAGCAGCATCACAAATCCAACAATTGCTACGACCGCACCCGTCAACAACAAAGACGAGTGCCAATCGGCAGCCGAGCGACTCTCGGGCAACGAGTATCCGGTCACAACAATGAGCGCACCCAGCGCAATAGCAACCACAGGCATCACCACGCTCTTGCGGCGTTTAACAATAATATTATCGGGCAAGGCATAAAGCGCCTCGCAAAAAAGTGTTTTATCCATTTTTTTTGATTATTAAGCTGTTTGACAATAATTTAGGCAGCACCCGACACGTCCTGTTATCGGGTATATATGCTGCAAGAAGCACCAACTATCGTCAATGGCTAAATAATCAGTCGGCAGAGCATTCGAACAGCATAGTCCGAAGGTGCACCACCGACATGGAGTCGCGAAACAGGTCTTGTTGAGATATACACACGCCCCGCACCCGCTGCGCGAACCACCGAGCAGAATGTGACACGACGGTCACCACCCTGATTGTTGCGCAGAGTCTGCTCCACGTGTTGCGGGGCCGTAACGCTCGGCACCGAAGGGAGTTTCAAATCGGAGTTGTACGTGCGGGCACAATCTATCTGCACCATCACATCAGCCAGCAACTCCGAGCCTCTATGTAGACTCTTAGCAGACGATACGCCACCAAGCTCGACAGATGCCATGAAGGCTCCATCGAGGAGTGCACCTGCAAGCAGGGCAATGAGTATCGTTGCAAATCGTTTCACAAAAAAATCTCTTTTTACTACTGCATCGTAAATTTTACTACTGCGGTATAAATATATACGTTATCGTTCCGACCTGCTTTGCCGGAGCCGATTGGTTAATATCAAATGTCGATCGACGAGCCGAAGCAAGTGCCGTACGGCGCATACACTCATCGCCTCCCGACTTAACATATGCTCCGATCACATCGCCACTGCGATTGACCGTGATGCTGACCACAACTTCTCCACCACCCTCGCACTTATAGGCCGGCTTATCGAGGTAGCGATGGTGACGCACCGGATTTGACAACGAATAAGATACGGTCACCATACCCTTAACCTTACGCGATTCGACCTTCTCCTCGCCCTTGTCACCATCCTGCTTGCCCATATTATTCACCTCGGCAATTCCCCTCTCGTATGCCTCGCGATTAGCCTTCATACGCTGCTGCACGGCCTCGGCCGATTGGTTCAGTTGGGCAGTCTTGGTGCCACGGTCATCCTTAAGGTTCTCGTTCAGAGCATTCTCATTGGATGACACATTGCGAATATTGCGCCAATCCTCATCACGCAGACGAGCCTCAACCTCCTCGCGCAGTCGGTCACGCTCCTGCTCCAAAGCTTCGAGGTTCTCCAAATCGACCAAAATTGTCGATACACCTTGACGCTCTCCCACTACAATCTTGCCGGCCATAAAGAGTATTCCCAGCACCAAATATACAATCAGAGTCACCGCCAAGCCTACACGATGGTCGTATGCCCATTCACCAATATCCTCCTTGCGGTCATCAAACGGCAGACGCAAACGTGGCTTACGCGGCTCTCTACGCGGAGTTTTACTCTTCGATTCGGGTTCTATATGGTTTGAATTATTCACTCTTATTCCGATAATTTCAGCAAAAATACTTATTTTTAACTTATTTTTTATACCTTTACGTGCAATTTGGTGTTTTTTTAGAAAAAAAGCGAGAAATTGAACCATTAAAAACGAAACTTGAAAATTAAAATAGTTTGCACTATGTCATCAAAACAGCACACATTGAACGCCCCTATTACCTTCTCAGGCAAGGGCCTACATACAGGATTGGCAGTTACCATGACCGCTAACCCTGCTCCCGCCAACCACGGAATCATTTTCCGTAGAATTGACCTCGAGGGCGCACCTTCGGTTCCGGCGCTCGCAGACTATGTTGTCGATACATCGCGCGGTACGACTATCGCCAAAGGCGATGCCAAGGTGAGTACCATCGAGCATATCATGTCGGCTCTGTGGACTCTTGGTGTAGACAATGCACTTATCGACATCAACGCCCCCGAAACCCCGATTATGGATGGCTCGGCTCGCGAATATGCAGCCAAAATCAACGAAGTAGGCATCGTCGAGCAGGATGCCGAGCGCGAATATTATCAGGTGACCGAGAAGATGGTCTACTCGATTCCCGAAAAGGGTGTGGTTTTGGTACTATACCCCAATGACGACTACTCGGCTTCGGTGCATATCGACTACAACTCGAAGGTCATAGGCAATCAATATGCAACATTCGAACTCACAGACAATTACGAGGAGAAAATTGCTCCCTGTCGCACATTCGTTTTCTTGCATGAGCTGGAGCCGCTCTTCAAGATGAACCTCATCAAGGGTGGTGACCTCGACAATGCAATCGTCGTAGTCGAGAATCCGGTTTCAGACGAGCAACTCGAGCACCTAAAGAAGGTCTTTAACAAGGAGGATATCCGCATCACGGATGGCTATCTGAACAATCTTGAGCTGCGCGCAACCAACGAGCTGGCCCGCCATAAGTTGCTCGACTTGCTCGGAGATTTCGCTCTGCTGGGTCGCCGAATCAAGGGTAGCGTCTGGGCTACACGTCCCGGCCACTATGCCAACACGGAGTTCATGAAACAACTGCGTGTAACCGTGCGTCGCGAAGGTGAAAAACCGCGTTTCAAGTACGATCCGAACAAGGCTCCCGTGTACGATATCAACCAGATTCGCAACATGCTCCCCCACCGTTTCCCATTCCTGCTGGTGGATAGAATTTTCCATATCGAAGAGGATTCGATTGCCGGCATCAAGAATGTCTCGATGAACGAGCCCTTCTTCCAGGGACACTTCCCGCAAGAGCCGGTAATGCCGGGTGTACTGCTGGTCGAGGCTATGGCTCAGTGTGGAGGCATCTTGGTACTATCGTCGGTACCCGATCCTGAGACATACTCAACCTATTTCCTGCGCATTGACAACGTGCGATTCAAGCAGAAGGTCGTTCCCGGTGATACGCTCCACTTCGAGCTGCAGCTTACCGAGCCGTTGCGTCGCGGAATGGCCACGATGCAGGGCAAGGCTTTTGTCGGCAATAAGCTCGTCTGCGAGGCGATGCTCATGGCTCAGATTATCAAGAATAAATAGCAAACCTAAAAAACATAACCCTTTTTAACTATGATTAGCAATTTGGCTTATATCCACCCCGATGCAAAGTTGGGTAATAATGTAACCGTAGAGCCGTTCGCATACATTGCAGGTGATGTCGTAATCGGCGATGATTGTTGGATTGGACCGGGTGCCATCATCAACGATGGTGCACGCATCGGCAAGGGCAACAAGATTCACACCGGTGCATCTATTGCATGTCTGCCGCAGGATTTGAAGTTCGCAGGCGAGGTTACCACAGCCGAGATTGGCGACTATAACGATATCCGTGAGTGTGTAACCATTGCACGTGGTACGGCTTCACGCGGCACCACCGTTGTGGGCAGTCACAATCTGCTGATGGCATACGTTCACGTTGCACACGACGACGTTGTCGGCAACCACTGCGTAATCGCCAACCGCGTATCACTTGCAGGCGAAGTCGAGGTCGGTGATTGGGTAGTTATCGGAGGACATGCCGCCATCCACCAGTGGGTACACATCGGTGACCATGCGATGCTCCAGGGCGGCACACTGCTCGGCCAGGACGTTCCACCCTACATCATCGTAACCAATGAGGGCTCTCGCTATGCCGGCATCAACAAGGTAGGCTTGAGCCGTCGCGGATTTACTCCCGAGCAGATTACGGCAATTCACGACACCTGTCGCGTACTCTTCCAGAGCGACCTGAATTATATGACTGCTTGCGAGAAGGCCATGGCCGAACTCCCGCAGTCGCCCGAGCGCGACTCTCTCGTGGAGTTTATCCGCAACTCACAACGCGGAGTAATCAAACCCTACCAGAGTCGCAGATAAGAGCCCCGACCGCAGGGATAGCCTTGAGGTGGCACATTCGCAGGTAGTCGATACCGCCATGTGCCACCTTTTTTAGTATATAAAGTACACCAACTTAACATCGTTCATCATGGCAGATAACTACTTGGGAAATAAAATGGAGGAGTATATGGCCCGCAAGGCTGCCGGCACTCCCTCTCGCAAACCTCAGGCTTCACTTGCACGGCTACTACTCAAAAATCGCAGTCATCGCGGTTTCGACCCTTCGTTCCGCGTACGCGAAGATCAACTACGCCGCATTATCGAGGTCAACACCCGCATACCTTCTGCCCGCAATGCGCAAGTGTTGCGCTTCCGCCCCGTCACGTTGGAGGAGGCGCACAAAATCTTGCCGCACATTCGTTTAGGTGGGGCTTTACCCGAACTACACCTCCCGACAGAGGGGAGTGAGCCAAATGCCTTTATCGTCATCTGCTCAACCGTTGCAGAGGACAAGTGGGTCGACATGGACCTCGGCATCTCGGCACAAAGCATGCTGTTGCAGGCCGTCGAGATTGGCCTAAACGGCATCTGCATCGGAGCTTTTGACAAAACAAAGATCGCAGAGGCTCTCAATTTGAAGGCCGAGCCACTGCTCATTCTCGCCATTGGCCGTGGCACCGACCGAATTGAGCTGGTCGAAATCGGTGAAGCTGACAGCCATGCCTACTATCGCGAAAATGGCATTCACTACGTGCCGAAGGTACGTATCGACGACCTGATTTTGGGTTAGCAACCCCTTTTTCGGCATAAAACATGAAAATTTTTATGCTGAATGGTTGCGATTCGCAATTATTTTGTATCTTTGCCCGACTATTGTTTAACTAATTTAACTTTTACTCAAAATGCCAAAAATGAAAACTAATGCCGCTGCAAAGAAGCGTTTTACTTTCACCGGCACAGGTAAGATCAAGCGTAAGCACGCTTATCACAGTCACATCCTGACCAAAAAGTCGACTAAACAAAAGCGCAATCTGTGCTATTCGAGCACTGTTGCTCCTGCCGATGAGGCAAAGATCAAGAACCTGTTGGTTAAATAGTTTTAACCTCGCCAGGCTCACAATTTTTTATTAACCAAAAGAGTGACATAGCCCCAAAGAGCGGGAGAGAAGCCCGTCGCTATCAACTCTGTAAAAACTTTTTATTATGCCACGTTCAGTAAATGCTGTTGCGTCACGCGCAAGAAGAAAGAAAGTTTTGAAACTTGCCAAGGGTAACTTTGGTTCAAGGGGAAACGTATGGACCGTTGCGAAAAATACGGTCGAGAAGGGTCTGCAGTATGCCTATGCACA
>JAFQFG010000039.1 GCA_017398695.1 Alistipes sp. | reverse complement strand
GTAGCAATTCTTTCTCTAATACCCACCATATACGGCTATTTCTGCCGAAATTAGAAATATGGCGGGATAACACAAAAATGGTATAAATACCAACCACTTATCATATTTTGCCCTCATTCTGCCATTTTTACGCAAGTTCTTACTATATTTGTAATAAGGTTAGTCGTTTGACAAACCAAAACTTTAATACCGATAGTTATGTCAATGGTTTTCAGATTCAGAATGCTCAGCGATGAGAACGACAACTTTGTTCGCGATTTCGAGATTGCAGCCGACTCTACCCTACTCGATCTGCACGACTTCATAATCGCAATGCTCGGCTACGACCCCTGCATGGCCTCATTCTTTACGGCTAACGACCGCTGGGAGCCTACCGAGGAGTACTCTTCTCTGGATATGGACGAAGATGCCGGATCAGGCGATTCCAATGCGCCTAAGCTTATGGAGACAACCCATTTGGAGAGCATCCTGACCCATCTGCACGATCGCTTGATCTATCTGTTTGACCCCTTCAACCAGAGAGCGTACTATATGGAACTCATCGAGGCAAAAGAGCCTCAGGAGGGAATGAAATACCCGCGCGTGCAATTTGAGCATTCGCCTGCCCCCGATCAGTACGACCCCGAAGCAAGCGAAATGAGTGGCTCAATTTTCGAGGAGATGATGGGTGAATATAGCGATTTCGAAGGTGACGACGGATACGATGATGAGTACTAAACGGCTCATAGTCATAGTTGGCCCCACAGGCTCAGGAAAGACCGACCTCAGCATATCAATTGCCGAGCACTACTCTGCGCCCATAATTTCAACCGACTCGCGCCAATTCTATCGCGGCATACCAATCGGCACAGCACAGCCCGACGCCGAGCAGTTGCAAAGAGTTGAGCATCATTTCATCGCATCGCACGAGCTCACGCAGGACTTCAATTGCGGCGCATACGAGACTGAAGCACTGCAGCGCCTCGAACATCTTTTCCAATCGCACGATGTCGTTGTGGCAGTAGGTGGTTCAGGACTCTACGTCAAAGCCCTATGCGAAGGTATGGACGATATGCCAGAAGCCGACGCAGAACTTCGTGAGCAACTTGCCGTAAGATTACAAAACGAGGGACTCGCACCCTTATGCAAGCAACTCAGGCAGCTCGACCCCGATTTCTACGCAAAGGTCGATTTGAAGAACCCGGCAAGAGTACTTAGAGCCTTGGAGGTATGCCTATCGACAGGCAAAAAATATTCGGAGCTGCGAACAGGCAAGCGCCAAAAGCGAGACTTCGACATAATAAAGATTGGAGTCGATATGCCACGCGATATACTATACGATCGTATTGACCGACGAGTTGATATAATGGTTGAGCAGGGATTGGAGCAGGAGGCCCGAAATGTAAATCACCTAAGGCATCTGAACTCGCTGCAAACGGTTGGCTACCGCGAGATGTTCGACTACTTCGACGGCAAGATTTCGCGCGATGAGGCCATCGAACTCATTAAGCGCAACTCCCGCAGATATGCCAAACGACAACTCACTTGGTTTAGGCGAGACGAAGAAATTGAGTGGTTTAACCCCTCGGAAATAGAAAAGATTACGGAATATATAAATCAAAGGTTTGCACATTGAAATAATTTTGCTACTTTTGCCGTGTCTTACCGAAAGGAAAGCGGTTGCTCGAATGGTGGAATAGGTAGACACGCCGGACTTAAAATCCTGTGGCCAGTAATGGCCGTGCCGGTTCGATCCCGGCTTCGAGTACAAAGAATCCCTGATAATAGTCTTATTATCAGGGGTTTTATTTTGTCTGCGCATACTCTTATGGCATATCGGTAAAGCAATAAACAAAAAAAAGAGATTGGGAAACCAATCTCTCTTCTCGTGTGGGAGTTGACGGATTCGACCGGCGTAGCCGAAGCGGGAATACCTTTGAAATAAAACTCATTTTTATTTCCGCAACCATCACTTAATTCTAACTCCACCAACCTCAAACCGAGAAGAGTTTGC
>JAFQFG010000038.1 GCA_017398695.1 Alistipes sp. | reverse complement strand
GTTTTCGAGCAGATATTCATTTGTGAGATGCAGGTAATAGCGGGCTATTTTCAAATTTTGAAAATGGATAGATGCCGAAAAAAGCCACAAAGAGACCGAAACTAATTCTCGCAGCGACAAACTAACTCATTTAATAAAATTCAAAACAGATTCTAAAACAGTGCAAACAGAATGGCGAAGGCGCAATATAGGATGAGTACAAAATCGGGGTTGATTCTCGAAGGCGGTGGCATGCGTGGAGTATTCACATGCGGAGTGCTGGACAATCTTATGGATCGTGGCATACGCTTCCCCTACACTATCGGAGTCAGTGCCGGAGCATGCAACGGACTGTCATACCTTTCGGGGCAACGCGGACGCGCGAAGTACAGCAATATCGACCTGCTGGACAAGCACCACTACATAAGTCTCAAACACCTGATTTTCAAAGGGAACATCATGGATTTCGACCTATTGTTTGACGACTTTCCCAACCGCATCATCCCCTACGACTATCCTGCCTATGCCAACTGCAGGGAGCAGTTCGAGATGGTCACGACCGACTGTCGCACGGGGCAAGCCTGCTATTTCAATGAAAAACATGATCCACAACGGATTATCGACATAGTCAAGGCTTCGAGCAGTCTGCCGTTCGTATCGCCTATAAGCTATGTTGACGGGGTGCCAATGTTGGACGGAGGCATTGCCGATTCGATACCTCTGCTACGAGCCCGAGAGTTAGGTTTCGACAACAATTTGGTCGTCCTGACTCGCAACAAGGGCTATCGCAAGGCGGAACGAGCACTCTCGATACCTCCATTTATTTATAGGAAATATCCTCTATTGCGCAGAGCAATTCAACATCGCAACTCGCTCTACAACGAGCAGATATCCATGGTGGAGCAACTTGAGTCGGAGGGACGGCTGATCGTTCTGCGCCCAGAGCGACCTATCGAGGTCGACCGCATCGAACGCAACACCTCCAAACTTCTTGCCCTCTACGACGAAGGCTATACCTGTGCCGCAGCTCTGGATATCATACCTCAATAGAGGCTCTGACAGAGGCTCACAAACACCGTTCAAGAGCCTCTGTTGACCTCGATGGACTATGCTCTATCGCATACGCTGACCCTCGATATCCTTCACACAGCGCACCGCAAAAGCCTCGTGAGGAAATGCCGACGGGGTCACATCCACCTCATCGTCACAGAAGTAGAGATTCCAAATCAAGCCTTCACCACCGGCATGGCGCAGCGACCAATAGTGTGTTATCTTATCACGCGCATAGCTAGCACCGTCACGAGTACGCAGACCCGTCGCAGGCAGGAAGATGCGCGGTACATTCGGACCGTAAGGATTGGGGCCCGAGAACCATCTACCCCACTGCCCGGTATCGGGGTGTTGCACAAAGTTCGAGTAGTTGGTAGCCAAGCTATAGAAGTCAAACAGTTCCGGCAGACGCCACCCCTTGGGGCATGGGTCATTATCCGTATTCTTGAAGATGATACCGTCATCTGTAAAGTTGTTCCACAACTTCATATCGTTACTTGTCCAGTTGAATAGCGACATATCCGAACGGGCATAGAAACGATTAGGATGCTTACGAGCCTCGGCGGGTGTCACCGGAGCCGGGGTTATATCAGCCGTAGTCTTATCGGGACGCACCTCGTCGGTCTCCTTTTGATAGGGGGCGCCATAGCCCTGGCCATGCTTTCTACCCCACTGGAAGAGCTTTCCATAGGGATAATCCTCTGCGTGATAACCACAGTTTACCGGAGCCCACAGCACCTCTCCGATAAGGATACCTCCACCATGGTTAATACCCCACTCATCCACATAGTCCAGACCCGCCTCGCGCGGAACTCCTTGGCCTCTATCGTCCACCTTCTGTTGCGATCCGGCCACAGGCGCACTCTTCACCGTTTCGGGCTGCTGTTGAGCAGGTGCCGGAGCAGGTGCCGGTTCCGATTGCTGATTATTGCGGTTGGCGTTCTCGCCCGACAGGCCTTTGCGCACCTCTTTGGCCACTGCATTGGAGATCTCTTTGGTTACACTCTTCTCAACTGCACGACCAAGTCTCTGCAGAAAGTTCTGCGCCTCAACAGAGCCACACGCCAGCATCACACCAATGGCTAATAGCATTATCTTTTTCATAGCACTACAAAATAAAGGTTCTTCATACTCAGTGCTACAAAGTTAATAAATATTAGCAAGTAATATAGCACCTGGCAACATATTTTTTTTCATATCAACTTACCACCTCACACCAAAAGAGTAGTGATAAAAGAGCAAGGGTGTGTCAACATAATGTTGCAACACACCCTTTTTCACTTAAAGTTGTATAATAAGCCGCGAACTACTCCTCACCTTTGTTCGGTTCGGAGGTTTGCATTTTCGCCCTTACTTCTGCTCAGTCGTGGGTTGTTCGCCCTTCTTGCGGTTGTAGTAGAGAGCTCGCTTAATCTTCTGAGTCGGAGTCTTAACAAATCCCTCCTTCTCCTCAACGACCTCACTGATACGCGAGAATTTATTGACCTTCGAGTTTACGAAGTCGAGAATCTCCTTCTTCTTCTCGTCCATCCACTTATCCCATTCGCGCTCCCACTCGCTGCGCTTGATGTCGAACTCCTCTTTCCACTCATCGAACTTAGCCTCCAAGGCATCCGTATCGAAGTGAACCAGAGCGACAAGATGGCCATCCTGCTCGGTCACAACCGACTCGGTCACAAACACATGCGAATTAAGCACAGTCTCTATATCCTCGGGATAGATATTCTCACCGCTCGGGCCGACAATCATATTCTTTAGACGGCCACGGATGTATAATCTGTCATCCTGATCGAAGCAACCGAGGTCACCCGTACGGAACCAGCCATCCTCGGTAAATGCGGCAGCGGTAGCCTCCGGATTCTTATAGTAGCCAATCATCGCACTCGGAGTCTGAGCAACAATCTCGCCCTGACCCGTTTCGGGATTGATATTATCCAGGCGAATAGTCACTGTGGAGCAGACAATACCGGTCGAGCCCAAGCGCACCATCGAGGGTGCTGCACCGGCCAACAGCGGAGCCGTCTCGGTCAGACCATAGCCGATAGCATAGGGGAACTTAGCCTCCAGGAGAAACTTCTCGGCCTCGTTATCGAGTTTTGCTCCACCGATGCCGAGGAAGCGGATGCGACCACCAAATGCCTTCATAAGCTTCTTGCCTGCCACACGGTGGAAGTAGCGACGAAGGAAGCCAACCTTACAAGCGGTACGCCAAAAGACATTAGAGGTAAACTTGGCCTTAACCTGGCTACGATAGATCTTCTCGATAATCAACGGAACGATCATCATCACAGTCGGTTTAACACCGCGCAGCGCCGGCATCAGAGCCGATGCCGTGGGCGGACGATCGAGGTAGACTACACTCGAACCCATCGAGAAGGGATATATCATTCCGACAGAGCATTCGTAAGTGTGTGCCAACGGCAATACCGAGAGGAACACATCGTTCTCGTCGATCGGGAAGAGTCCGTAGTACATCGGGATCTGAGCACAGATATTATTCTGCGAGAGCATCACTCCCTTTGGAGATGATGTAGTACCCGACGTATAGAGAATTACAGCCAAATCATCAGGCTGTGGCACCACAAACGAGCCCTCCTCCTTCACGCGCTGTGCCGTGACGCGCAAATTCTTGGTACGGATGACGATATTCATCTTCTCGACCGTTGTCTTGGAGAGTTTCGTAAAGAGTTTATCCGAACAGAGAAGTGCCTTAGCCTCGGAGTGTTCGATAATCATATCCAACTCCTCGCCCGTAAAGTCGGAGAGAATTGGTACGGCCACAAGTCCTGCAGTGGTAACTGCGAAGTAGCAGACACCCCAGTTGGGCATATTGCTACTCAAGAGCACCACCTTATCTCCGGCCTTCAGTCCCGCTGATTTAAGATTTTCCTGTACTTGGGCAACGCGACGGCCCACCTCAGCAAAAGTCAGTGATTCGCCATCAAACATCGAGAAGGCAATACGCTCTGCAAAGTTCTTGATACTGCGATGGAAAACCTCATAGAGGGTAGTTTTTGTGTTCTTTTCCATAAATATGTTGGTTATTCAAACCGCAAATCGCTTCAAAGATAACGTTTTTTTTCTAAAAATTAGTACTTTTGAGTCAATTTTGAACTATTACAGAGCTAAAAGCAGCGATGATACCGAGCAAGCTGATAAAAAACATTGCATATCGTACAGGTTTCGACCTATGCGGCATAACCTCATGCCATCATCTTGCCGAAAACGAACACCGCTTTCGAGAGTGGCTCGCATCGGGATATCATGCCGATCTCAACTACCTTGAGCGCAACCTCGACAAGCGTTTCGATGTTGCCAAGTTGGTCGATGGAGCAAAATCCGTCATCGTTTGTGCCGTCAACTACAAATCATCGCGTAGCCTGGGCTACCCCACAACATGCCGTAGCAAGATCGCAAGTTACGCCTGCAACCGCGACTATCACACCTCCTTGAAGGAGATGCTCAAAGAGCTATATATCACGCTTAAAAAGCAGATGCCGACCCTGCAAGCCCGCCTATTTACCGACTCCGCACCTCTGCTCGAGAAGCAGCTGGCTGTCGAGGCCGGTCTTGGGTGGATCGGGCGACAATCCCTGCTTGTAACCCCCGAGTTCGGCACCTTTGTACTACTCGGTGAGTTGGTCATCAACGACGAGGTCGACCACTACGACACCCCTTTCGAAGGGTCGCGCTGCGGTGATTGTCACCGATGTGTCGACGCATGTCCCAACAGCGCCATTCTGCCCACAAAGAACATTGATGCCCGACGTTGCATATCTCGTCTGACAATCGAGAAATTATCCGATGAGAGCGAGAATTCAAGCCTCACCGCCAATCGTGGCAACGCCTCCAAAACAGGCCTTCACGGCTGGATTTTTGGGTGTGACGAGTGTCAGAGTTGCTGCCCGCATAACCGCACTACCCCCTACGCCTCAAATCCCCATTTTGCCCAACCATTCGACCCGGCCGAACTAACGGCCGAAGAGTGGCTCACGATGAGCGAGGAGGAGTTTGCGCTCCGATTTGGGCACACTCCCCTTGTCCGTAGAGGATTGCAACGGATTCAACACAATATTCAACTCGATAGAGATTAGCCGACTCTACTAGAACGGCAGATCATCAACCTCTGCCGCTGGAGTTGCGGCATACGAAGGTTCCTCGGCAAACGGTGGCATCTCGGGCATTGCCGGCTCGGCAGCGGGTGCTTCGACAACCTTAGGCTGCACACGCCACGCGCGAACATCTGTATACCAACGGCCATTGTACTCTCGTGACTCGACATTGACCGACACCATATATGCCATACCCTCACGCAGCTGCGCCACATCGCTCTCCTTATTGAAGAAGGTCACACAAATCTTACGTGAGAACTCCTGAGGAAGCTCAAAAACCACATCCTGACGCTTCCACTCTCCGCGTGCGGATGTTCCGCTTGTTGCGGGCAATATCTTATAAACTACACCTTCAAATTCCATAAATGACAATATTTTTATCTACCCAACAAAGGTAATAAAAATAATCTAAGTAGTTGTCAAAATTTATCCACTTAGTTAGTTTATATCATTTCTGGTACCAACCGTTCGGCCCTCACCTCTAAAAAACAGAGTCGCCCGAAAATATCGGACGACTCCATCACTATACTCTAAATTGTATAAAACTATCTCTTAGTTTACCCAATTACCGTTCGCATCAAACGCCTTGTACAGGAGAGTCAGAGCGTTGTTGTAGTAGGGAACCTCCTCGATGGTAGGATCAACGTAGGGCTTGCCCGACGGAACCTCCTCCTCGGTAATAGTCTGAGTCAACACAACCTTGTTAACCGTGAATACGAAACCGAACTTAACAACACCCTCCGAATCCTTATAACGTACTACGTATGCGGGATGAGCCTCAGCCTCCTCGCGGTATACGGTTACATTCTCGGGCTGCTCAGCCTCGGGCTCCTGCTCAACAACTGCATCAGGAAGGTCAGCCTGCCACGAGAAATCCTCGTCCAAGAGGG
>JAFQFG010000037.1 GCA_017398695.1 Alistipes sp. | reverse complement strand
TCGAACCTACACGTCTCTCAACACTCGCACCTGAAACGAGCGCGTCTACCATTTCGCCACCTGGGCATCAACTGCGGTGCAAAGGTAATAAATTTTCGCAACATCCAACCATAAACCGATATTTTTTTGGTTTTTAGTTGAAAATTTCACCCCGGTAAAGATTTTTTTGTACTTTTATTTTCCCAAATAGTGAGTTGACGATAAGAGCCTAAACGATGAATAGATGGAGAGTGCATCGCTACCCGATGGTTGTTGCCGTAATAGCTTTTATGGCAGGAATCATTCTGTTCGATATGGTCACTCTTCCATGGTGGGCTTTGTGGGGAGGGTTTCTACTGTGTCTGCTCCTTACGGCCGTGGGTTTACAGTCGCGCATCGGCAATCTCTACATCGTCGCAGCTTTGGTTCTTTTCGGTGGGGCACTCTATTCGTTGCGCGGATTTACTCCGCAACTTCCGGTTGGCAGAAGCCTCTATATGGTTCTTGAAGTTGACGATGAGCCGGTGGCACGAAAAGCCTTTACAGTGGCTCCGGCGCGTATTATTGAGTATGAGTGCGATGGTGCGACTCACGCTGTCGAGCAGAGAGTTAACCTCTATCTCGACACTCTTATCACGGCCGATTTTGCCACCCGCATTGAAGCTTTAGGGCGTGTTGTTCCCTTTCCCGAAAAGTTTGGTTCGTATGGCCGACTGATGTCGCACAGAGGCTTTGCCGGAACGGTATTTCTCCGATCAGACGATATTCTAAAGGTCGAAAATTTAGACAAAAACACACTCCACACATCAGCTGTGGAGCGCTTGGACCGACTTGGCCTTGCGGGTGAAGAGTCGGCAGTTATAGGGGCGATGGCTGTGGGCGATAGGCGGAGAATGACGTCCGAATTGCGGCAGGCTTATGCCCGAGCCGGAGCATCGCATGTGTTGGCGGTGTCGGGTCTGCATGTAGGCATTGTCTTTCTGTTTTTTAATCTGTTGTTGAGGCGGTTGTCATATCTCTTTTATGGAAATGTCATCCGAGCGGTGTTGGTTGTGGTGCCGATATGGATATATGCTGCAATATGTGGTTTTTCGCCCAGTGTAATACGTGCAGCTCTGATGTTCACAGCACTGCAGATAGCGGTAGCAACATCCTCGCACTATGTGTCGCTCAACATCTTGTCAGCCACAGCGTTTGCTATGCTGGTTTATCGGCCGGACTGGTTGTTTGATATCGGTTTTCAACTCTCATTTATCGCTGTTGTGGCTATTTTGGTCTGGGGAGTTCCTATAATGGGATTGTTGCGCACGCATGTTTGGTGGATAGACTCTTTGTCGGCGACGATGGTCGTGGGCTTGGTTTCGAGCATTGCAACGATGCCTTTGGTGGCACACACTTTCGGCATAGTGTCGATTGTAGGTGTGCTACTTAACCCGATAGTGATACTCTGTGCGTATATTATTGTCACCCTTGCTGTTGTGTGGACTATAATGCCTATAGCTCCGATTGCCGGAGTCTATGGATGGGTGCTCTCTGCCATTGGTTTGGGATTAAATTTTGTAGTTAAAGGGGTTGCTGCGTGGTCGTGGTCGGCTGTCGAACTTGAACTTCCGGCATGGGCCGTGTGGGTGATTTATGGGGTGGCAGTAGCAATAACTATGGTTGTTGGCAACATCAAACCAAAAAAATCGGTACCTTTGCAACTGTGATAAGCTACGAACACTATAGATTGCTCTGCAAAGCAGAGGTTTGTCGGGCCATCGACGAGAATATCTCGCGCGATGCGCTCTCTGTTGCTCTCGATAAACGCATCGAGCACGCAGCCGAAGTAGCAACGCAGATCAAGTACCTTGGTCGGGCACGCAAGAAGTTGCCTTCATACTTCGATGCTCGATGTATCATTCCTTCGCTCGCTTTTGAGCAATCTTCAAGTGAAGAGTGCGCTGCCCATAAACCGCTTGCCGGAGGGTCGGTGCTCGATTTAACCTGTGGATTGGGAGTGGATGCACTCTACTTGTCACGAAAGTTTGATAGGGTAGTGACCATCGAGCGCGATGAGGTGTTGGCGGAGGTTGCTCGTGAGAATTTCCGAAGGTTAGGGGCTGCAAACATCGAGGTTGTATGTGCCGACTCGGCAGCGTATGTGGCCGAGTGCACCGACCACTTTGATTGGTGCTATGCCGACCCCGATCGCCGCGGGTCGAAGGGCGAGAAGCTTGTGCGGCTCGAAGATTGCTCTCCCGATATGGTTGCGCTGATGCCTCGATTGCTGACTATTGCCGATAGAGTCTGTATCAAAGCATCGCCTATATTCGATGTGGAGGAGGCACAGCATCTCTTTGAGGGGTGTAGTGTCGAGGTTGTATCGCTTGGCGACGAATGTAAAGAGGTGCTCATCTATATCGGTGGTGGAGATGGTGGAAAACTGACGGCAACAGCTTTAGGTATAGGCAGTTATACGCTGCCGGCAGGCTCTTCCGAGGTCTTCTTGGCTCCCGAGTTCAAGGGTGAAACCTACCGATGGTTAGTGCAGCCCGATGTGGCACTGCAGAAGAGCCGTTTGGCAAGGGCACACCTTGCCGGCAAGGCCGACATCTGGAGCGAGAACGGATATGGATTTGCCGAGGAGCGCCCTGAAAATGTTATAGGTCGTATCTACGAAATTGAGAGCATCGAGCCTTTCGAGCCGAAACGGCTCAAGCGCGAAATGAAGGGTCGGAAGATGCAGATTCTCAAGCGGGATTTTCCCCTTTCGACCGAGCGCTTGATGGCGATGACGGGGCTCAAAGAGGGTGGTAGCGGACGAGTGGCCTTTACAACTGTCGGCACAAATTTTTTGTCGATAAAATTAAAATAACTACCTTTGGTAGTTCAAACAGGTGTGGAGAGTATGTCGATGCGCAAAATTATAGAGTTTTTCACGGTCACGATTTTTCATAAAGAGTTCCGTTCGTCGTGGCTCAATTGGCTTGTGCGTCAATACAAACTCTTCTTCTACACGGCTCGCGGATTGCAGGAGCACGGCACATTGGTTCGTTGTGCGGCTCTCACCTTCTACACCTTGATTTCGATTGTTCCGATTTTGGCGGTGGTCTTTGCCATTGTCAAGGGCTTCGGTATCATTGAGGACCTAATAGAAAACCTCTATTCGCTCTTCCCGAAGAATCCCGAGATTATCGACTACGTTGTCGAGTTTGCCAATAAAGCGCTCGAGAACACCAAGAGCGGTGTGGTTGCCGCGGTAGGAATCATAACCCTGTTTTGGGCGGTAATCAGGGTCTTCGGCTCGATTGAAGATGCTTTCAACAACATCTGGGAAGTCAACTCCTCGCGGAGTCTCGCCCGCAAATATTCGGACTACATAGCAGTGATTGTCGTGGCACCAATTCTGTGGGCTGCGGCAAACGGCATCAACTCCTATGCACAAGGGCTCTTTGGAGGTGTTGATGCCGAGTGGGTTGTGTGGGTGTCGAAGTTGGTCTCGATAGTAGTTATGTGGGTGATGTTCTCGTTCCTCTACTACATCATCCCGAACACATCCGTTCGTGTCGGCTCTGCCGTCACAGCAGGAATCGTCGCCGGCACGGCATTTATCCTCTTCCAGTGGGGGTATCTCTACCTGCAGACCTTGATGACCTCCTACAACGCCATCTATGGAAGTTTTGCAGCTCTGCCACTCTTTTTGATGTGGGTGCAGTATTCGTGGATGATTCTCCTCTTCGGGGGCGAGTTAGCTTTTGCCTACCAGAACATCGACAAGTTTGACGAGGAGCGCGAGTCGCTGCATGTGAATTACGACTCACGTCGCAAGGTGTTGCTTGGTGCGATGTTGGTTGTTGTTCGCCACTTTTCGGCAGGCAAGGGTGCGATATCGCTCACGGAGGTTAAGCGTGTGTTGAACCTGCCGACCCGAATTGTCAACTCGGTTCTGCACTCGTTGGTCGAGGCGGGACAACTCATCGAGTTGCCGGCCGAGGGTAAGGGTTTTGAGAATTCGTTTGTGCCGGCTAAGGATGTGTCGACATTCACCGTTTATAACATTTTAGAAGCTGTTGAGCGTTCGGGCAACAGCTCGATAGATCTCAGTGCAAGCCCGGAGCTGCAACAAGTGAGTGCAGAATTGGATCGTATAAAGGCGGAGGCTCGCACTTCGCAACAGAATATAAGGTTGACCGATATTGATGCAGGAGAGTCGAGATGAAGAGTGTAGTTATAGTCGGAAGTGGCAATGTTGCCGAAGCCTTTGCTCGGGCACTCCCCGAGTGTGGCTTTGAGGTGCGACAGATCTTTGCTCGCAATGCCGAACGCGGCAGGGCTGTGGCTCAACTTGCACAATGCGAGTGGAGCGATACCCCCGACCATATTGCCACTGCCGATCTCTACCTTGTCGCTGTGTCGGATTCGGCAATAACGCCTCTGCTCGCTTCGTTGCCGTTGCCCGAGGGGGCTGTTGTGGCTCATACGGCAGGCTCTCAGCCGCTTGATGCCATCCCGTCACGCTTCGCTCGTCGCGCTGTAATCTATCCGTTGCAGACCTTTACTGCAGGGCGCAAGGTCGATTTCAGAGAGATTCCGCTCTTTGTGGAGGCTGTGGATGAAGAGCTGCTCGCGGAGGTTAGGACTGTTGCCGAATGCTTGAGCAGCAATGTTATCGTGGCCGACTCGCAGATGCGCTCGCAGGCGCACATCTCGGGTGTTGTTGTCTGCAACTTCGTCAACCACCTCTACGCTGTGGGGGCGGGGCTGATGCAGGGGGCTGGGTTGCCATTCTCGACCCTCTCTGCGTTGATAGCCGAGACTGCGCGTAAGGCTATCGAGAGCGGTAATCCGTCGGCCGTGCAGACCGGACCGGCAAAACGTAATGACAGGACAACCATCGAGCGACACTTGAAGATGCTCGAACAGAGTCCGGAGCTACGTGATATTTATGAAAAATTAAGCCAAAATATATGGAAAGAAACTTCAAAGAGAGATTAGCCGAGGTCGAGGCATTTGTGTTCGATGTGGATGGTGTGATGACCGATGGCAGTATAATGCCGCTGCCCGATGGGGATTTTTTGCGTCGATATAATGCCAAGGATGGTTACGCGCTGTCGTATGCCATTAAGCACGGCTATAAGGTGTGTGTGATTTCGGGCGGATTTGGCTCACTGCTCGCATCGCGTATGCAGCGATTGGGAGTGAAGCACCTCTACACAAACTGCATGGATAAGATTAAGGCCATCCGTGAGTTTGCCGAGACGGAAGGGGTGAATCTCGACAATGTGATATACGTGGGTGACGATATCCCCGACTTGGAGTGCATGCGCCTGGTTGGTATTCCGGTCTGTCCGGCAGATGCCGCAACGGAGATTATCGAGGCATCGTGCTACGTGTCGCAGTTTGGCGGAGGCAGGGGTTGTGTCCGCGATATCGTCGAGCAGGTTCTGCGTGCACACGGCACGTGGGCTTTGGACTCGATGGGAACTATTAGTGACAACTCGGTAGCATCAAGATAATTGATAATTGATAATTGATAATTGACAGTTGATAATTGATAATTGATAGTTGATAATTTATGTCCGAGAAAAAATTGCGTTTCGAAACGCTGCAAATACACGGTGGCTACCATCCCGATCATACGGGCTCGCGCGGTGTGGCGATATATCCCACAGCGGCATACCACTTCCGCACATGTGACCATGCGGCTCGTCTGTTCGAGCTCAAAGAGTTCGGTAATATCTATACCCGCCTGCAAAACCCGACAACATCGGCCTACGAGGAGCGTATTGCTGCACTCGAGGGTGGTGTCGGAGCGTTGGCTCTCTCGTCGGGAATGTCGGCTCAGCTGATTGCCATAACTTCGTTGGCTGATAGTGGCGACAATATTGTTGCATCGCCATACCTCTATGGTGGTACCTTCAACCAGTTCAAAATCTCGTTCCGCAAACTCGGCATCGACTGCCGCTTGGCCAAGGACGAGAGCGCTGAGGAGTTGGAGAAGTTGATTGACGAGCGCACGAAGGCTATCTATGTCGAGTCGATGGGTAATCCGGGATGTAACGTTCCCGACTTGGAGGCTATTGCCGAGCTGGCTCACCGTTACGATGTTCCCTTCATCGTGGACAATACGTTCGGAGCCGGAGGATATCTGTGCCGTCCGCTTGAGTGGGGAGCCGATATCGTTGTCGAGTCGGCTACGAAGTGGATTAATGGTCATGGTACGGCTATGGGCGGAGTGATTGTAGATGGCGGCACCTATAATTGGGGTAATGGCAAGTTCCCCGCACTTTGCGAGCCCTCGGAGGGTTATCACGGTCTGAAGTTTTACGAGACATTCGGCAATATGGCCTATATCGTCAAGTGTCGCGTGGATGGTCTGCGCGATCTCGGTTGCTCACCATCGGCATTCGATTCTTACCTTATGCAGTTGGGGCTCGAGACCCTCTCGCTGCGTGTGAAGCACTCGGTCGAATCGACACGTCGTTTGGCAGAGTATTTCCGACAGCATCCGCTTGTGAAGCGGGTGAGCTATGTCGGATTTGAGGACCACCCCTCGCACGCGATGGCTCAAAAATATTTCCGTCATGGCGCCGGTGCTGTGCTGACTGTTGAGCTGAAGGGTTCGCTCGATACGACGGTGCGTTTTGTCGAATCGCTCAAGTTGGTTGCCAATATGACGATGATTGGCGACTCGATAACTGTCATAACCCACCCGGCATCGACCACTCATAAGCAGTTGAGCGACGAGGATTTGGCGGCAGTTGGCATCTCGCCCACACTGTTGCGCCTCTCGGCAGGTTTGGAGAATGTCGAGGATTTGATTGATGATTTCGAGCAGGCCTTTGCGGCTGCTATGGTTGAATAACGATGGCTGTACAATACGCATATTTCGATAGACCGCTGGAGTTGGAGTGTGGAGCGACACTCCCCGACCTGACCATCGCCTACTCGACCTATGGAACCCTCGCTCCGGCGAAGGATAACGTCATCTGGGTCTGTCACGCCTTGACGGCCAATTCGGAGGTTGATGATTGGTGGGAGCATACGGTCGAGAAGGGTCGATTTCTCGATCCCGAGCGATGGTTTGTAGTTTGTGCCAACTTCCTCGGCTCGCACTATGGCACTACCGGCCCGTTGTCGGTCAATCCGGCTACGGGAGAGAAGTGGTATGGCGACTTTCCGGAGATTACGGTGCGCGATATGGTGCATTGCCACCAACGCCTTGCCGAGAGACTCGGTATCGCTCAGGTCGAACTCCTAATCGGCAGCTCGATAGGCGGATTTCAATGTATGGAGTGGGTGGTGCAAGCTCCCGATTTTGCCAAAAGGGCTGCATTTATCGCCACTACGCCACGCTCGATGCCGTGGGCTGTGGCTTTCAACGAGTCGCAGCGTATGGCCATAGAGGCCGATCAAACCTTCGGTGAGCGTAGTGACGATGCCGGAGCAGCAGGTATGGCTGCAGCGCGAAGTATAGCTCTACTCAGCTATCGCGGAGGTGTCGCCTACGACCGCACACAGCAGGATCCCGATTGGTCGAAACTGCACGGCTATCGTGCAACGACCTACCAGCAACATCAGGGAGAGAAGTTGCGTCGTCGTTTTAATGCCTACTCCTACTATCGCCTGTCGCAGGCGGTCGATTCGCATAATATCGCGCGTGGTCGCGGAACAATTGAGGAGGAGCTGGCAGGCATCAAGGCGAAGGTTTTAGTCGTTTCGATAACCTCAGATATACTCTTTCCGCCCTCTGACCATGATGTTATGGTGGCGAATATCCCCGATGTGGAGTACCACATCATTGATTCGGACTTCGGTCATGACGGCTTTTTGGTTGAGCACGAACAACTCAACACGATTATTAAGAACTTTATGGAGAAAAGATAGAAAATGAACAGAAGAGGTGTACTTAACATTGGACTCTTTGGCTTTGGTACCGTGGGTCGCGGATTGTATGATGTGCTCGAGGAGACTCACCTTAAGGAGGCTCGCATTAAGCGTGTATGTGTGCGTGATATCAACAAGGAGCGCGGTGTAAAGGTTGATTTCACGGACAACCCCGATGAGATATTTAACGACCCGGAGATAAACCTTGTTGTCGAGCTTATCGATAATGCTGAGGCTTCGTACCACATAGTGAAGCGTGCTCTTGAGTCGGGTATTCCGGTGGTTACGGGCAATAAGAAGATGCTTGCTTACCACCTCGAGGAGTTCATCGAGATTCAACGAGAGAAGCAGGTGCCGTTGCTCTATGACGCCTCGGCATGTGGCAGCATTCCCGTAATTCGTAACCTTGAGGAGTATTACGACAACGATCTGCTGGTCTCGGTCAAGGGTATTCTGAACGGCTCATCGAACTTTATCCTTTCGAAGATTTTTAACGAGAATATGTCCTATCCGGCAGCACTGAAGCTGGCGCAGGATTTGGGCTTTGCCGAGTCGGATCCCTCGCTTGATATTGATGGTTTCGATTCACTTTTCAAGTTGATAATCATTACAGTACACGCCTTTGGACGTTACGTATCGCCCGAGAAGATATTTGTCTACGGCATCTCGCGCATGAACGATGACGATATTCGCTTTGCCACCGAGAAGAAGCGCCGTATCAAGCTGGTGGCTCATGTCGAGAAGCTTGCCGATGGTCGTATGATTATGAGCGTAATGCCACATCTTATCTCGCGCGACAAATATATCTACAGTGTCGAGGATGAGTTCAACGGTGTGGTTATCAAGGGTAAATTCTACTATAAGCAATTTATGTTCGGCAGAGGAGCCGGTGGCTATCCGACAGGTTCGGCCGTGTTGAGCGATATTATGGCGTGCCACTACAACTACAAATATGAGTACAAAAAACTCAATGCTGAGGTTGTGCCCGATTATACCGATGATTTTGTTTTCCGCATCTACCTGCGCTATACGAGCAAGGATGATTTGGCACTGTTTAAGTTCCTCAAGGTTCGCGAGAGCTATATTAGCGACACCTCCTCCTATGTTGTGGGAGATGTGCGCCTGAGCGATCTGTATGCCATCAAGGATGAGATTCGTAATCGCAACCTCTTTGTTGCGGCATACCCCGAAGATTAAAACTATTTTTTCAACAATAAAAAACCTAACTACTATGAAACTAAACTTTCAAACAATGAAAAAGATTATTGCAATGTTGGCTGTAGTGCCGGCGCTTGCAATGTTTGTGTCGTGTGAGAAGGATTTGAACGAGGAAGAGACCAAG
>JAFQFG010000036.1 GCA_017398695.1 Alistipes sp. | reverse complement strand
CTTATTGTGCTTCTTATTCTTCTTCTCCTGCTTAGCCTGGGCATTGCGGTTGTTCTCCTGGTTGTTGTGCTGACCGCCCTTCTGCTCCTTGGCACCATGATGCTGGTTCGAGGGCTTGTTGACATCAACCTTCTCCTTGCTCAGACGCTTGCGCTTCTGCTTGCCACCCGGAACCATTCCCGAGACATCCATCGTGCCGAGAATCTGAGGACCTGCCAACGTGCCCACCGAGGGACGGAATACGTTGTCTTCCTTCTTTTCGGGTTGCTGCGGAGCCTCGACCTTTGCCGGCTCACTTTTCGGTGTCGCGGGCTTCTCGGCCTCGATGCTTTTCGGAGCGCTCTTGGGGCTCTCTTTTATCTCTTCCTTCTTCTCGATAGCGGGAGCTGCCTCGACCTTAACCTCAGGCTTTACCTCCACCTTCGGCTCCTCTTTCTTTGGTGCCGGCTTTGGATTGAGGTCGATTTTGCCTAAGATTTTCGGCTTCTGAATCTCATCCTTGACACTGATGACATTGCTCTTTACTACAAACTCCTCGCTCTCCTTCTTTTCGGGTTGCTTAGCCTGGTCAATAGTGACGGTAGCCTGCTTCTGTGAGATCTTTTCGCGAATGGCATTTCGTTCGTTTCCGGAACTTCGGTTTGTGCCGAACTCCTTCTCGAGAATGGCATACATCTCGGCAGACACCTGTGCATTGGGTGAGCCGTCAGTTGTGATGCCCTTCTTCTGCAAGTGATCCACGATGGTATTCAGTCCCACCTTGAACTCCTTTGCAACCTGAATGAGCCTTAATTTTCTTTCGTTATCCATATATACTCCTCTCTGTTTTTCGTTTTAGATTGTTTACTCTTCGAATTCTGCCTTGAGAACAGCCACCACCTTTTCAGCCTGCTCCAACTCGAGGTCGGCACGTGCGGCAATATCCTCTACGGAGAGCTCGAGAACGCTCTTGGCGGTGTCGAAACCTACAGCCTTCAGCGCTTCGATAATCCAGCCCTCGATCTCGTCAGAGAACTCGGTGAGAGCTACATCCTCCTCCTCGATTTCGCGATATACGTCGATGTCGTAACCGGTGAGCATCTTCGATAGACGGATATTCAAACCTCCCTTACCGATAGCCAACGATACCTGATCGGGCTTGAGGTATACGGATGCTGTCTTCTTCTCCTCGTCGATAATAATGCTCGAAACCTTTGCCGGATTGAGCGTGCGCTGAATCATCAACTGAGGATTGGTCGTATAGTTGATAACGTCAATATTTTCGTTGTGTAACTCCTTGACAATAGTGTAGATACGCGAACCTTTCATACCTACGCAAGCACCTACCGGATCGATGCGGTCGTCGTAAGACTCAACGGCAACCTTGGCTCTCTCGCCCGGGATGCGTGCAATCGACTTGATGGTAATCAAACCATCGAAAATCTCGGGAACCTCCTGCTCGAACAGGCGCTCGAGGAACTGATTGGCTGTGCGCGAGAGGATGATGCGGGGATTGTTGTTGTTCATCTCGACACTCTTGACGATTGCCTTGATGGTGTCACCCTTGCGGTAGAAATCACCCGGGATCTGCTCGGTTTTGGGCAAAAGCAGTTCATTATCCTCGTCATCGAGAATGAGAACCTCCTTCTTCCATACCTGATAAATCTCACCCGAAACGATCTCGCCAACCTTTTCAGAGTACTTCTCGTAGATGTTGGCCTTTTCGAGGTCGATGATGCGCGATGCGAGGTTCTGGCGCAACGAGAGAACTGCACGACGGCCAAACTGCTCGAAGCCGATAGCATCGGTGTACTCGTCACCCACCTCGTACGAAGAGTCGATCTTCTGAATCTCCGAGAGAGAGATCTGCGATACGGGAACGGTCCGCTCGTCATCAGCCACAACCTCACGGTTGCGCCAAATCTCGAGGTCGCCCTTCTCGGGGTTGATGATTACGTCGAAGTTCTCGTCCGTGCCATACTGCTTCTGGATAGCGTGGCGGAACACATCCTCCAAAACGCCAATCATCGTGCTCTTGTCAATGTTCTTCAGCTCTTTGAACTCTGCAAAGTTGCTGATAAGATTATGATTGTTCATGTTTTTCTCTATATTTTTGATTTTTGTTGATTCTATTTGAAGTCGAGGTACTCTTTGGTGTATTTGACCTCGTCCATCGTGTAGCGCTTTACGACATGCTGCAGCTCCTTCTTCTTTTTACCCTCGACTGCTACCTTCTCGTCATAGGAGAGGGTAATCGACTCCTCGTCTGCCGCGTCGAGTATAGCGAGCAGCTTCACTCCGTTGCACAGAAGCACCTCTACGGGTTTTCCGATGAGTTTAGAGTATTGGCGCAACACGCGCAACTCTGAACCAATACCTGCCGAAGCAACCATCAGTGAGAAATCCTCCTCATCGCGGTCGAACTCGGCATCAATGGCACGGTTGAGGGCTACGCAGGCATCAATAGACACCGAAGTGTCGCTGTCAATCAGCAGTTCGACCTCATTTGAGGGCGAGCAGGTGCACTCGACAATGAACATATCGCTTCCCTCGAGTTGGCGTTCTGCTATTTCCAAAATTTT
>JAFQFG010000035.1 GCA_017398695.1 Alistipes sp. | reverse complement strand
TGCGCATACAGGTTGAGGGGGAGCCTCTGGATGTCGTGCAGATTATGGGAATCCTCGAGACCCGCAATCTCGATTTCCGCAATGTGATACTGCTCTCGATGAACGATGATAATTTCCCGGGTAGCCACACTGCGCAGTCGTCGTTTGTGCCATACAATCTGCGCTATGCCTATGGAATGCCGACCCCCGAGCACCATGAGGGTGTCTATGCCTACTACTTCTACCGCCTGATGCAACGATGTGAAAATCTCTATATGCTCTACTGCTCGCATGCCGATGAGCGCAGCACGGGAGAGCCGAGTCGTTATATCCGTCAGTTAGAGTACGAGACCAATTTCAAAATCCGCCATATCGAGGTGGGCGTGGATGTCAACCTCGAGGATGAGGAGCAGATCGAGATTGAGAAGAGTGCCAAGGTGCTCGCCTCGATGCAGCGTTTTCTCAATCCTGGTGCAAAGTCCAAATTGTCGCCTACGGCTTTCTCGCTATATGTGGATTGCCCGCTGAAATTCTACTTCTCGGTGGTGGCGCAGCTGCGTAACAAGGATGAAATCGAGGAGCAGATCGACGACCGCATTTTGGGAAATATCTTCCACTATGCCGCCCAATTGCTCTATTCGGAAATTGTGGCAAAGGGCGATGTGGCAGAACGACTGAAGACGCTCTCGAAGCCTGAGAAGCTTGAGCAGGCGGTCGATGAGGCTATCCGCCATGAGTACCTCCGCACCGAGAAGGTTATCCCCGAGGAGTATAGTGGCGACCTTACGCTGATTAGAAGTGTCGTATTGCGCTATCTGCGTAATGTGTTGGCGTATGATGGCAATCATGATAATTTCTGTGTTGAGAGGCTTGAAAAACCGGTGTTCTACGACTTTCCGTTTAGAGTGGGTGGACGTGAGCTGAGCCTGCACTTCGAGGGAATATCCGACCGTGTGGATTCGATGAGCGATGGCTCGATACGCATCATCGACTATAAGACCGGAAGCAATCATCTCGAATATAACTCGCTCGATGCACTTTTCAATGGCTCGCCTGATGAGCGAGTGTCGAATATCACCAAGACGATGCTCTATGCGATGATGATGTACCATACCTCAGGTTGCGATGTGCGCCCTGTACTCTATTATGTGCGTTCGATGCACGATGCCGACTACTCGCCACTGCTTGTTGATAAGAGCCGTAAGACGACGGGCGATATGTATTCGAGTATGCGTGAGGAGTTTGAGTCGTTGGTGGCGTCAAAACTCTCGGAGATGTACGATCCCGATGTGCCTTTCCGCCAATGCGAGGATAAGAAGGCGTGTGTCTACTGCGATTTTCGAGAGGTGTGTGGCAGGTAGCCCAATCAGCCATTGCGGTGGATGTGGTAAACGTCAGCAGAGAACCATCCTCCGAAAAGAGTTGCATGGCTCTCTTGCTAATCCCCTCGTTTTGAATTATCTTTGTGGCTCGATGTAGTTACAATAAACTTATATAAATGAGTATTTCGCATAAGAAGGGCTTACTGTCGCTCTCTCCGATAATAGTTCTGCTGGTTGTCTATCTCGTAGGGTCGTTGTTGGCCGGAGATTTCTATCGTATCCCCATCGGAGTGGCATTCGTTACGGCTGCGGTGTATGCCATAGCCATAACGCGCGGTGAGTCGCTATATAAGCGTGTCGAACTCTTTTCGCAAGGTGCTGCGAACTCCAACATTATGTATATGGTGTGGATTTTCGTGTTGGCGGGAATCTTTGCCGAGTCTGCGAAACAGATGGGTGCGGTCGATGCCACGGTGCAATTGACGTTGCGATTTATCCCCGAGTCGGTTCTGCCTGCAGGAATCTTTATTGCGGCATGCTTTATCTCGATGTCGGTAGGCACATCGGTAGGCACGATTGTGGCTCTCACGCCGGTAGTTACGGCTCTTGCCGAGCAGATGGGATGTGATGCGGCTTGGGCTGTGGCGATAGTTGTCGGGGGCTCGTTCTTTGGTGATAATCTGTCGTTTATTTCGGATACGACAATTGCTGCAACGCAGAGTCAGGGGTGTGATATGCGTGATAAGTTCCGTACCAACCTGCTTATTGTGTTGCCGGCAGCTCTTGCGACACTGCTCATCTACCTATTTACCGATATGACTGAAGGGGCGGTTGTTGCGGTGGCTCCCTCGGAGTGGTTTCGGGTGTTGCCATACATTGTGGTTGTCGTTTGTGCTCTTGCGGGTATAAATGTGCTGGGAGTGCTGATGCTGGGCATCGTTGTGACTGATACGATCGGTGTTATCAGTGGCTCATTTGATGCTATTTCGGTCTTTTCCGCAGCGGGTGAAGGTATGGGCTCGATGCTCGAACTGATACTTGTGACCCTGTTGGCTGGCGGATTGATGAATGTAGTAAAACGAGGCGGCGGCTTCGATTATCTGATCTCTCTGCTTACAAGTCGCATTAGCGGACGTCGTACGGCCGAGTCCTCGATAGCGACACTCACGGCTTTGACAAATCTGTGTACTGCAAATAATACCATTGCCATTTTGACTGCCGGCCCCATCGCGCGAGATATAGCCTCGCGTTTTGGTGTGTCACCGCGTCGTAGTGCCAGCCTGATGGATACGGTTTCGTGCTTTGTGCAAGGGGTGATACCTTATGGAGCACAACTGCTTATGGCCTCGGGACTTGCCGCAGTGTCGCCATTGCAGATAATACCTCATCTCTACTATCCGATGGGTATAGGTGTGATGGTCGTATTGGCAATTATTTTCCAATTTCCACGTGAAAAGAGTGTGAGCAAATCGTAATCTACCATGAAATTCCGTACTGAAATAGATATAAAACCCTTTGTTGAGAAGATTGACCACAGCAGCCGACTCTTCTCTGTCGGATCGTGCTTTGCACGATATATGGCAGACGAGTTTCGGAGCGCAAAGTTTTCGATCTGCTCAAATCCGTTTGGAGTGATGTTCAATCCGGCATCCATACACTCGGCTCTGACCCGCATTGTGGAGTGCCGAGAATTCACATCGGCCGATATGGTGTTCGATCGCGGTCGATGGTTCTGCTACGATCTCCACTCCGCGTTCAATCGTTCGGATGTGGAGCAGGGACTGCTCGAAGCAAATGCTGCAGTGAAGCAAGGTCATGAGGCCTTGAGTCGAGCCGATTGGGTGATTATAACATTCGGTACGGCATGGGTCTACACGCTTAATGAGAGTGGTGAGATTGTCGCTAACTGCCATAAGATGCCTTCAACGCATTTTACACGTCGCAGACTATCGGTTGCCGAGATTATCGAGATGTATGATGGCTTGATGAGAGGTGCGCTTGCCGGTAAAAAGGTGATTTTTACGGTTAGCCCTGTGCGACATCTGGGCGATGGTGCCGATGAGAACTTTCTGAGCAAGGCGATACTTAAAGTGGCTGTGTCGGAACTTGTTGAGAGGTTTGATAATGCCTATTACTTCCCCGCATACGAGATTCTCAACGACGACCTGCGTGACTATCGCTTCTATGATGAGGACCTGTGCCACCCCTCGGTGCAGGCGCGTGGATATATCGGTGAAAAATTCTTTGAAGCGGTATTGTCGGAGGGGGCAAAACAGCTCCTGCCTCGAATTGAACGCATTGCCCGTGCGGCGACACACCGTCCGCTTGATGCGGGTAGTGAGGCGTTCAGAGAGTTTTGCCGTCGCCAAATCGAGGAGATAGAGTCATTGCCCGGAATCGATTTTGGCGAGGAGCGCAAATACTTCGCCTCTTTTCTTGAAGATATTGCAATAAAGGAGCTAAATTGAGCTATATTACAAATTTATTTGTAAATTTGTCGCTTGATTTGATTTTATTGCAATGTTAAAAGACCTTTACAAGATTGTTTTTGCAGCCATTTTTGCAGTCGCAGTTTCGGTTGCGACCTCTGCGGTTGCGGCTGAGCAACCACGCCTCATTATCAACATTGTGGTCGGCTCCATGCAGGCCGGTGATTTACAGCGATATTCCGACGGCTTCTGCTCGGGCGGTTTTCGTCGTCTTGCCGATAGTGGTGCAGTGTGTGCCGAGAGTCGATATAACTACATGCAGACGACAACACCCGTGTCACTGGCAACCTTGACCACCGGAGCGCAACCCTCAACTCATGGTGTGGTGTCGCAACGCTGGAGCGACTATGTCGATAGCAAGATGGTCGACCTGACACTCGATAAGTCGGTGTCGGAAATTGGTGGTCGCGATAGTCAAAACAGCCATTCGCCGCGTAACTTGATAGCTCCGACACTCTCGGATGCACTCTATAAGGCCGATAGTTGCAGCCGTCTGATAACCATTGCTACCGAGCCTGTCTCGGCAGTGGTGATGGGTGGTCGCAAGGGCTTCTCGTTCTGGATTGATCAAGAACGTTGTCGTTGGACTACATCGTCATACTATACGCCCTACCTGCCTTCGTGGGTGAAGGAGTACAATAACGAGAATATGCCGACAATCTTTGGTGAAAACCATTGGCAAGGTATGTATGCGGCCGATCGTTATCGTAATTCGCGTAGGTCTACAATCTCGTTCCCCAGCCCCGTGACAACGAAATCCTCGCGCAAGAGTGGAGCGGTGGTCGAGTTTATAAACAACTACGGCAAACTCTCACGAACACCGACCGGCAATGCTGCTATTTTCGATTTTGCGAAGTATGCGCTGACAAGCCTGAACCTTGGAAGCGATGCTCACACCGATATTCTCAATATCTGTCTTGATCCGTCGCGCAATATCGCGAGTCGTTACGGCAATGAGTCGGTAGAGTATGAGGATATGCTCTATGCGCTGGATAAGGAGCTGGCGAGCTTCTTGGGCTATGTGCGCACCCATCTCAAGAGCGATGATGCGCTGCTTGTGGTGCTCACATCCGACCACGGCACAAGTCCTGCATATAACTACGATAAGAGACCGAAGGAGCGATTCAATGTGCGTCAATTCGAGGTTATCGTCAACGCCTTCCTGAGTGCCAAGTATGGTCAGGGACAATGGATTTTGGGGTATATCGACCACTCGATTTATATCAACCACAACCTTGTCTACGAAAAGCGTTTGTCGATTGCCGAGGTGCAAAACGAGGTGGCAACCTTTGCCATGCAGTTCCGCGGAGTGTCGCATGCCCTCTCGTCGACAGCTATGCGCATGAGCTATTTCGGTAGCGGATATGCCCAAAAGATGCAGAATGGATTTTATCCCCGTCGCTCGGGAGATGTGATTGTAAACCTTATGCCCGAGTGGATTGAGTTGCGCGATGATGTGGTCTCGATGTCGGGCTCGATGTATGGTTACGATACACATGTTCCGTTGATATTCTGGGGTGCGGGTATCATGCCGCAGCAGATTGTGGAGCCGGTGTGTATGACGTCGGTAGCCCCGACTATCGCCCGAATTGCCGGCATTGCCGAGCCGGCAGCATCAGAGGGTACGGCTCTGAACATTAAACGAGAGTAAATAAAGAGTTGAAAAGTATATGAACGACAAAATTCAAAACGAGATTATTGACGAATTTTCGCTTATCGACGAGTGGCTCGACAAGTATGATTACCTTATCGAGTTGAGCGACACGTTGCCTGCTATTGCTCCTGAGCATCGCACCGATAAGTATCTGATTAACGGATGTCAGTCGCGTGTGTGGGTCGATGCTCGCCTTGAGGATGGCAAGGTCTACTACTCGGCCGATAGCGATGCTATAATTACCAAGGGTATCATAGCCCTGCTCATCAGGGTGCTGAATGGCCGTACGCCACAGGAGATTTGCGATACGGAACTCTACTTTGTGGATGCCATAGGTTTGAGCGAAAATCTCTCGCCCACGCGAAGCAACGGCCTGCTTGCGATGATTAAGCAGATGAGAATGTATGCAGCAGCTTTTGCAGCGATGCAAAATTAATCAGATAATACGATGACTCCGGAACAGATACTGAAAGTCGAGAAGGATATTGTCCTTACACTGAAGAATATATACGACCCCGAAATCCCGGTCAATATCTACGACCTCGGATTGATATACGAAATTGATTTCGAGCCCACGGGCGTAGCGACTATACGCATGACACTGACAGCGCCCAATTGCCCGATGGCCGACCAGCTTATTGAGGATGTGAATAAGCAGGTGGCCAAGGTCGATGGTGTAGAGTCAGTGGATGTGATACTTACGTTTGACCCTGTGTGGGATAAGAGCATGATGACCGAGGAGGCTCTCATAGAGCTGAATCTATTGTAGTGTGGCGATATGGAGGAGTTGCAGCGTGTTATCAATCGACTGAAGACAGGTGCCGGATTGTGTGCCTGCGGGGGTTATCTTGCCCAGATAGATCCGCTGCATCGAATGGAGATCTACACTTCGCTCGGCTATGAGCGTTTGGGACGTAAGAACGACGATATCCGTAAAATACATGCCGCCTCACTCGAAAATTGGAATCAGACCTTCTATACCTTGCTGTTGAGATTTCTGGGTGCACCAAATAATAGCCGTGCCTTTGAAACCCTGGCCAGACGTGTGGAGTATCGTATCATCCTCCGCCACTGCACTCAACCACAAACTCTGGAGGCTCTGCTTATCGGTGCATCGGGACTGCTCGAGTGCTACGAATTTGATGAGTATACATTCAACCTGAAGAGCGAGTTCTCCTACTTGTCGCATAAGTACAATATCGAGCCGATGAAGCCATCGGAGTGGGTTACCACACGCATC
>JAFQFG010000034.1 GCA_017398695.1 Alistipes sp. | reverse complement strand
AAGTTGCATATTTGCGCGACGATTCCGTAGTTCAATGGATAGAATGCAAGATTCCGGTTCTTGTGATGAAGGTTCGAATCCTTTCGGGACTACCTCAAAGGCTGATTGACGCTCTGTCAATTGGCCTTTTCAAACACTTACACATCTACTTTGGCCACTTCCACGCTCCGACATGTCATTACCATCGCATCGGTTAAACATTGGATTTATTAAATATTACATTGCAAATGTAAACCGAATTTTTCATTTACGCAACTTTTTCACACATCATTTAGCTCCAAAAAATGACCTTTTATACACAAAAAAAAGCGTGGAACTGATACACTACTCCCGAAAACAGGCTCTGGTAAACCCTCACAGAAAGAATATGCAACAACTCCACGCCACAACACCGTAGCGTGAAAAATCGTGCCTCTTTCTCTGTGATTAGAAATTTACCAGATTTCGTTTATTCAAAAGATGGCATCCGCTTCTATTATTTTCAGCGCACCCGAATAAAAATCCAGGCGCAGTGCAAATATACACTTTATTTTTGATTTTTACACAATCATTCAACGAGAAACATCTCGACCGAATATGCAAATTGCCTACTTTTTCAGTGTAGCGAACGAGAGAATGTGCCAAGTAATTGCCACCGCAAGCAACGCCATGAGGAGTTGAGCCCACCACCACTTATCCACCACTGCAACAATGCAATAGCCAATGGTGAGCCACACAAGCGATACCGAAATAATCTTCACACGCAGAGGTATGGCGCGATATTCGCGGAAGTTGCGAATATACTCACCCAATTGCGGATGATTCAACAACCACTCATAGAGTCGCGGAGAGCTCTTGAAATAGAGTGCTGCAGCGAGTAGCAATAGTGGAGTTGTCGGCAGCAACGGAACAAATATTCCGAGCACCCCCAAACCCAACGCAATGGTTCCAAGTATAACAAAAAGTTGTTTCACGGCACAAAAATATGATTTTATCTGTTTCGAAGAGAAAAAAACACTATATTTGTCCTATTAAAAGCAAAAATCTGCAAGAACTATGAATAACAAAACCATTGTAGGCTTTGCATGCGACCACGCAGCTTACGACATGAAAGAGTTTTTGGCCGGTTATATGTCGGCAAAGGGCTATGAGGTTGTCGATTTCGGTTGTCACTCCGAGGAGCGTTGTGACTATGCCGATTTTGCACATCCGCTTGCCACTGCAGTCGAAGATGGCAGCGTAGCTTTCGGCATAGCCCTCTGTGGCTCGGGTGAAGGCATGTCAATGACTCTTAATAAACACAAGGGAGTGCGTGCAGGATTGGCTTGGCGCAAGGAGATTGCCGAACTTGTCAAGCAACACAACAATGCCAACGTATTGGTGCTTCCGGCACGCTTTATCTCCAATGACGAAGCTATCGAGTTGGTGGATGCATATCTTGCGGCAGAGTTTGAGGGAGGACGTCACGAGCTGCGAATTGCAAAGATGGACAACTGCTAAATCTCCAACTTCTCGCAATGCACAAACACTCCATCGAACGGTGGGGTGTTTTCTATTTTATGCTCGAATAGTCCGAACACCGCCGAGCCACTGCCCGACATCGAGGCGTAGATTGCACCCTGCGAAAGCAGCCACTCCTTAATCTCTCTGATTGTCGGATGCGCGGCAAATACGTGCGGTTCGAAATCATTTTTCAGCACGCTCTGCCACTCAGCTACGGGTCGCGCAATACGTTCACGAAGAGTCGTTGCCGGCATATATGGCTTGATACCGGAGTAGGCCTCACGTGTTGACACCCCCTCATTCGGCTTGACCAACAACAACCATAACCCTCGCAACGACACATCCACAGGCTCCATAATCTCTCCTCGACCGGTGCACAATTGAGGCGTATTACGAACGAAAAATGCGGTATCGCTACCAAGCTCTGCAGCCAAACCAATCAACTCCGACTCTTCAAGACCAAGTTCGAAAATAGCATTAAGCGCAAGGATGACCGCTGTGCCATCGGCTGAACCTCCGCCTAAACCGGCACCGAATGGGATACGCTTGTCGAGTGTAATGCGCACAGCACCGACACCATAGCGTTCGTGCATCAGCTGCCAAGCCTTGATGCAGATATTTTTGTCGATAGGGCAATCCACAGCAATGCCGACATTCTCAAACTGCGGATCTTTGCCTTCACATGGTGCAACATCAACAATATCACACAATTCATTGACAGGATACATAACCGTTTCGAGCTCGTGAAACCCATCTTCACGGCGACGCAGGACATCAAGTCCGAGGTTTAGTTTACAGTTGGCTCTTACTATCATAGTGCAAAAATAGAAAAACTATCGCAATTTATTGCAATACATCTGCGTTAGTAGAGAGCTTAAATTGATGTTTAGGGTTTGAAATATTGTTTTTTTTATACCTTTGCATCCGAAAACAACAAAATTATATGAAAAGATTTGCTTTACTTCTTTCGGTAGTGCTGTTTGCACTAACCTCTTGCGACAAAGAGGAGAGTACTAAGTATGAGCCCGCACAGCCTCTCTATGTCGACACGATCACCCACGTTGATGGCAGTGTAATCTCTCTCGAATACGATAGCGATATGCGCGTTAAGGGTGTAAACTATGTTGATGCCAATGATAAATCCAAAAGTTGCTATTACGAGATCAAATACAATCTCGATATGACCAACAACAATGTCACTTTCGACATTATATGTGGCGACAAGAAGTATATCATGAAATTCAACGAGTATGGTGCATTAAGCCAGTTTGTTTTAGACGGTTCGCCCCAGAAGGTTTTGAGCACATTCGTCTACAACAACTACACCTCAATCGGGGCTTTTCACCTCGAATTGCAAGGTATGGTCGACAATCTGACCGGTGGCGAGGCCAAGCGCATAGATTGGTCATACGGCACTCCTGTAAACCAAATCAACGAGATTCGCAAAACCATTGACGGTGTGACATATACCTACTCCACATCGGTGCAGTACAGTTATCTCGCTTATCGCAGCAACGTACATGCCAACGTCAACTTCTTCAACCTGTTGATGCCTGAATTCCTCGAGCATAGCAACATCCCGACCGTATTGGCTGCAACGGTTAGTGTTTTCGGAACTCGCAGTACGTATATTCCGACTGACGTCACAGTTGTCAAGGGTCGCTCAATTGCAGGAGAGAACTACGTAAAACTTTCGGAGGAGGAGCGTGAATTCACCTACGATACGGACGAGAAGGGACATATCATCAAAATCAACACCGGCAAGGACGACGACGACACCAAAGAGTTGTTGTACACGATTAAGTACGTAGACTCGGAAGAGGATAAGTAATTGTCTGCTCAGAATGCTTAAAGGCTGCTTAATCTACCGAATTAAGCAGCCTGTTTTGTGTCTATGCGTATGCTGAATTCACGTTTGCGGCACCAGCAAACGACAGCAGCACTCCGATAATCCGGCATCGAGTTAGGTATTTCTACCTAAATCCCGCAGACGAGTTATGAGGTTTGCGAAAAAGTGTTATATTTGCAGAGTTAAATCCATGTGTAAACACTTTGTTCTATGATTGACTTTTCGAAGGTGCCGTCACCTTGCTACGTGCTGGATGAGCAGTTGCTTATGCAGAATCTTGCCACTATCGATCGTGTT
>JAFQFG010000033.1 GCA_017398695.1 Alistipes sp. | reverse complement strand
GGCGACACGGAGTACGGATTGGGTTGGGTGCCTCTGGGCGGTTATGTCAAGATTGCCGGTATGATTGACGAGTCGATGGATACCGAGCAGATGAAACAGCCCGTACAACCGTGGGAGTTTCGCGCAAAACCGGCCTGGCAACGGTTTTTGGTTATGATTGCCGGTGTGGTGATGAATTTGGTATTGGCATTTATGATCTATTGCGGAATATCCTATACGTGGGGCAGTAGCTATCTCGCGAATGATGATGTGAAGTGGGGTTATAACTTTAATGCCACGGCCGAACAGATGGGATTTGTCGATGGCGATCGTATAATCTCGATTGAGGGTAAAGCGATTGATAACGTGAACGAAATTCTCAACGCCTTGGTTATCTCGGATAGTGAGCGTACGGTGGTTGTGGAGCGTGCAGGAGTGCAACACCAGTTTACAATCCCTTACGATCAGCTGCTTGCGATGCGTAATAATGAGGAGTTCAAGGATCTCTACTCGCCTGTGGTGCCGATGATTGTCGATAGTGTCGACTTTGAGAGTACTCGCGTAGCCGGCGTTCTTGCCGGAGACCGTATTAAGGGCGTGAATGGGACTGTTACGGATGATGCTGTTATTCTCAAACAACTCTTTGCCGAGCATCAGGGTGAGGAGGTTACACTCGACATCGAGCGTGAGGGTAGCACGATGCAGGTCGTGCTTCCGGTGAGTGCAGATGGCCGTATCGGAATCATTATGGCAGCACCGTTCGAACTGCGCACACGTCACTACTCATTCTGGGAGTCTATACCCGCAGGTGCTCGCTTGACGGTGAAGCAACTCTCGGGCTATTGGCAGCAGCTGAAGATGATTTTCAGCCCCAAGACCGAGATGTATAAGAGCCTCGGAGGTTTCATCTCGATAGGCAGTATCTTCCCCGGAGAGTGGAATTGGCTCTCGTTCTGGAGTACTACGGCATTCCTCTCGATAATCCTTGCGGTGATGAACATTATACCCATCCCGGGGCTCGATGGCGGACACTCGCTCTTTACGTTGTGGGAGATGATTACACGCCGTAAGCCGAGCGACAAGTTCCTTGAGATTGCGCAGTACGTAGGACTTATTCTGCTGCTCATCCTGCTTGTCTATGCCAACGGCAACGACATCTACCGATTCTTCATAAAATAAGTGTAGCGCTATGGCTGCAAAGGTCAAAAAGGCATATTTCTGCAAAAATTGCGGTTTCGAGGCACCTAAGTGGCTCGGACGTTGTCCATCGTGTGGCGAGTGGAATACATTTGCCGAGGAGATAATCTCGAAGGAGAGTAGCTCGGTGGCGGCATCTATTGCCAACATTCCCACTGCGCGCCCACAGCGCGTGAGCGAGATTGAGCGTAGTGATGCTCGTCGCATCGACCTCGGCAATAGCGAGGTTAATCGCGTGCTGGGAGGTGGTATGGTTCCGGGGTCGCTGATACTTATCGGTGGCGAGCCGGGCATCGGAAAATCGACCCTTTCGTTACAGATAGCACTCTCGGCAAATGGCCTGCGTTGCCTTTATGTCTCGGGTGAGGAGTCTGCCGAGCAGATAAAATTGCGCGCATCGCGCATCGGCATCGGCAACGAGGAGTGCATTGTCTATACGGAGACACTGCTCGAGAATATTGTTGCACAAATCGAAGAGTTGCGCCCCGATTTTGTGGTCATCGACTCGATACAGACCATCTACACCGACCTTATCGACTCGTCGGCAGGCAGTGTATCGCAGATTAGAGAGTGTGCGGCCACACTGCTCAAGTATGCCAAGAGTAGCGGAACGTCAATATTTATCATAGGACACATCACCAAAGACGGCACCATTGCAGGCCCAAAGATTTTGGAGCATATCGTCGATGTGGTATTGCAGTTCGAGGGTGACGGTAACAATGTCTACCGCATACTGCGCGGCATCAAAAACCGCTTTGGAGCGACCTTTGAGATTGGTGTTTTTGAGATGCTCGATAACGGACTTAGAGCTGTCGAAAACCCCTCGGAGATACTGCTTTCGCACTACGATGAGCCGTTAAGTGGCATTGCCGTAGGTGCTTCGGCTGACGGCATCCGCCCCTATCTTATCGAGGTGCAGGCTCTGGTCAGCAGTGCTGCCTACGGAACCCCGCAACGTAACGCTACGGGCTATGATGCACGACGAATGAATATGTTGCTCGCCATTCTTGAAAAGAGGGTCGGAATGAAGATGTTTCAGAAGGATGTGTTTTTGAACTTCGCAGGCGGATTCAAGGTTGCCGACACGGGCTTGGATTTGGCTGTTGTGGCAGCTGTGATTTCGTCATATTACGACCGACCGATTAACGAGGGAATTTGTTGTGCAGGCGAGTTGGGACTTTCGGGCGAGGTGCGCCCTGCGCCCCGTACCGAACAGCGTATCAGTGAGGCAGCCCGCCTGGGTTTCCGTCGCATTGTGGTTTCGGGCTATATCTCCAAATCGTTCAAGACCCCCAAAGGTATCGAGATTGTTCGCATAAATAACATCTCGCAACTCCCGAAGGTGCTTTTTACCGAAGAGTAGTCGCAAACGGTATGATTATTGACATCTCTTGTTCAAAAAAACGAGCGAGAGATGAAACAAATTGTCGTACTCGGCGGAGTGGGACTTATCGGCTCACACCTCTGCCGCACACTTATCGAGAATGGTGAACGTGTAACCTGCATCGACACTCGTGGTGTCGGGGCATCACCTCTGCTACACGATGTAATCTACGAGGAGCGATTTCGCTATATCCATCATGACATTACACAACCATTCGATGTCGATTGCGACTGTATCATCAATCTTGCATCTCCGGCAGCATACTATGCCGGTAATGACCTTGCAGCAACGACTCTTCGTACAGAGATTCTTGGCTCGATGAACTCTTTAGAGGTGGCGCGTCATAGTGGCGCGAAGATTATCTATGCCTCCTCGGGAGATATCTATGGGCTCTATCGCGACCTCCTGCCTGATGAGCACAGCACATCGAGCCTTCCTCAGAATTTCGAAATTGAGGGTAAGCGTGCTGCCGAGGCTCTGCATAAGGCCTACGGTGGTGATAACCGCATAGCACGGCTCTTTAATACCTACGGTAGTGGATGCTCACTCTCGGATAGGCGAGTGATTCCGGCAATGATTATTGATGCTCTCTACAATCGCGATATCACAATCTATGGCAGTGGAGAACAACAGCGAACATTCTGCTGGGTCGGAGATATTGTAGATGGGTTGGTCAAGATGATGAATGCGCCTCAGGGTAAGGAGATGATGATTTACAACCTCGGTAGCAACCACGAGATTTCAATTCGACAACTTGCCGAGAAGATAATCTCGCTTACGGGCAGTAGCTCGCATATAAACCATATCGCAGCACGCCATAGCGACCCTCGACGGAAGATGCCCAACCTCTCACGTGCACGCAAGGAGCTGCGATGGGAGCCTACGACATCGCTGAATGAGGGACTTAAACGTACTGTGGAGTATATCGAGCGTGAACTTACTACCGTAGAGTTCTCACGAAGGACATGGGTGGAGATGAACTATTAAGATGCCATTGGCTAATGGGCTAACGGCTATATTTTCCCGTTCTCCAATCCCTGATCACACCGCTCCAATTGAGTCCATAGGCAAAGTCGTAGATATTGCCGTCCGCATCCTTATAACACTCCATATCGAATGGAACATCCTCTTTCTGACGCTCTACAGTGTGCATATCCTTCGGCATCTGCAACGGCAACAATCCCTGCGGCTCGATAACGCCCGCAGCGATGCCCATAATCGCTTCATTCTGAACTCCAAAACCAATCAATATCGCATCGGCATAAGGCTCAATCTCGCTAAAAACCATAGGATTCTTTGCCGTTACGCAGACAACGACAGGCTTATTCCCCATCCTTTTGCGAGCCTCGACAACCTCCTCAACGGCATAGGCATTCTTCGCGGTGACCGACTTATTGCGATAGGTGCGATTGGTAAAATCCTCCATCGGATCGCCACCCGAAAGGCTCTCCTCTCGTGCCGACACAGCCTTATACTCTCCATACTGCAACGAGATGGGCAGATAGCCATTTCCGCCACTCTGCACATCCTCGGCACTGTAACCCTTACCACTCTTCGGAGAGTTGATAACGACAAGTGCGCAGTCGGCCTCCTCGGGATTTGTAACCATTTCAAATTGCTGTTCTATCGCACGCGCCAAACCATAGCTTAAAACAGTGTGAACGCTGGGAATATAGACCTTGGTGCGAGGGCGCAGCGGAAGCACTCCATTGCTGTTTTTCAGCATCACCACCGAGCGCATCTGCGCCATAAGTCCCTCCTCGGCAAAGAGTTTGGAATTGACCGTCGCACGGCTCTGCTCCGTATCGAGATAGGGATTATCGAACAGACCCACACGAAACATGTTGACCAATATTCGTCGCGCAGACTCCTCGTAACGCTTGCGCATAGCCTCCTCGCCATAACGCTCGACACCGAGATTGTACGCCTCTTCGATATATTGTTTTGTCGAGATTCCGCCAATCTGGTCGATACCTGCCATAATCATCAGCAGATGACGCTCCGTAACGCTCAAATGCTCCACACCCCACGGCTTGCCCTTATTCTCATCCATCGCCTTATAGCTGTTCGGCACTCGCCAATCCGAGCAGATAACCCCCTCATAATCATACTTTTTACGCAGAAGGCTATCCATCACAAAACGGCTATATCCGGCACCTACTCGCTCCCCATTCGGGGCCTGTCCGAGCAGAATGTTGTAGGCAACCATTATCGAAGAGCTCCTTTCGGTTGCACCGCCTAATTTTAACGCACCCTCGGTAAATGGCAACAGATGTTCCTCGAAGTTATTACCCGGATAGACCGAGTATTTCCCGTGAGCATAGTGTGCATCTCGCCCCGCCTCACCGGTGCCACTACCGGGCCAATGTTTAGCCATAGCATTGACACTCTTTGTGCCCCACGCTCCTTCGACCACATCTTTGCCGTGTGACGATTGGAAGCCGTTTATATATGCTCGCGTAAGGTCAATGGATAGCCGACTCGACTCGCCAAATGTCTCGTGTACGCGCATCCAGCGCGGTTCGGTGGCAATCTCTACCTGTGGAGCAAGCAGCGTAGCGATGCCCATCGCTCGCAACTCCTCGGAGGCGACCTCTCCGTAGCGAGCCACCAGTGTGCTATCGAAAGTCGCAGCAAGCGAGAGTGTCGTACCCCACACAGATGTGCGCCCACTTGGCGATGTTCGAGGGTTGGTGCTGTTGTTGGCAGGGATACCAAACGCCTCGCTCTCGCACAAGGCTTGCAGATTGTTACTCCACTCGGCAACTGCGTGGGCACTGCGTACCTCCGTCACGAGCAGGTGGCGCACCTTCTCATCCCTGATAAGGCGATATTGCTCATCGTCGAGTGCAGATACACTCACATTTGCATCTTTGAAACTCTTGCCTCCGTAGGTGCCTTGGCTCGGAACGAGTTGGTAGCTGCTATGCACCATCAATCCTGCGATATTCTCCACCGGAAGTTGCGAAGCCAAATCTTCGGCTCGTTCTTGGGCTGATAGTCGCCAATCCTCATACTTGTCAAGACGGCAATTTCGATTCAAATCCTTGAAGGCGTAGCCGTCGCACTCCAATATCGTAACCCCCGATTTTGGAGAGTAGCCGATTGTGCGACCATCCTCGTTCTCGATGATAACGAATGTTCCGTGCTCGTGTTTGCTATATTTGGGTGTTGCTACAGCCGTCATCGCCACAAGCAACAACGACATCAGTGTCACGATACTCCTCATCGTCTCGATATTGTTATGTTCTACTGTAATTTAATCCACGACCAATCTCCACTCCATCTCCTCGCGTATATATTGAGCAGTGGCGGTTTGGGGTAGAGTGTCGACAAAATGCCTTACTGCCTCGGCATTACGCCCAGCGATGGCCGCCAACAGAGCTACTGCACCCTGTCCGGCAAGACGATTGTCGGGGAATGAGTCGATGATGCGATACAATGCTCCAAGAGCCATCTCATCATCGCGCTTTTCGTTTCGAGCCGCTGCAAGCATCGCAGCATAGCCAAGCAGCACATTATCCGATAGCGACCACTCCGCCAAAAGGTCATCTATGCGCTCCACCTCCGAGAGGAGCGCCAGAGCCGCCTGCTCGGCAATCTCCGAGTTGATAATTCCTGCTGCCCAGAAGTGAAAATCTGCGGGGATGATGCGTTCGGCTTCGGCAATCCACAATCCGGCTATGCGTAGTTCGCGCACATCTTGGCGATAGAGAAACTCGGCAAAAGCGTGGTCTTTGCCCTCTGCCTTTGCTCGGTCACGGATGGTGTGTGCTGCAACTCCGTAATTTACACCATACTGCCCTCCATAGCTGCACATAGCATCTGCCGCCATACCGTTTCGGTCGCGACGCAATTCGCCCAGTAGGGCCAACATTCGGGATGTGTTATCTGTTGCCATTATTTGGCAACCTTAAATGAGCGACCGTACTCGAACAACGGGAGTACTCTCTTGGCGATGGGCTCGGTTCCGCAAGATACTATGCATGTGGCGAAGTCTGCGACACGGCAGTCAATCTGGATCTTATCTTTATCGCCCGCCTCGGTGATGTGTTTTAGAGAAGTATCGCCCGAAGGCTCTATGCGGAGCATTATAATCTCGCCCGAGAGATCAGTGGCAGGCACAAGTCCGGCCTTGTCGTTAAAGCGCCACAATACATAGTTGAACTTATCGCCACTCGGCATCAGAGTTATTCGTTCGGTTGTGGTCGATACGAGCTCTTTGCCGAAGAAGAGCTCGAGATAGGCATTCTCATACTTGTCGATCTCTCGCAGTGCCGACTCCAGACCTCCACCAAAGACATTCTCACCGGCTTGTGCCGTGATAAGCTCGAAGCGGCTCTTTCGCAACGAAAATATCGCTGTTGCAGCTTCAGCGGCAGCCTCGTCGGCTGTCAATGCACGTGAATCGATGCGGTGGGGTAGCAGTCGCGCAAAGTCACGCTCGTTGCCGGAGTGAGAGATGACCTCCACGGTCGGGGTCGCTACAGAGGCGGTGGCTTTGAGGAGCGCATCGTCTGCCAATGCGATGGTGGCGCCCACAATGCTATATGACTCCTTGCCACTCAGCGGAGCACGCACCCCGAGGTATTTCTGTGCATAGCGGGCATAAGGGCCCACGATGATCTCACGTTTCTCTACCGTAACGTCGACCACAATGGTGCTCTTCGGCTCCACGAAACGTACCGTGCCGTCATTGCTTACGACCTTGCCGGTCTGTACGATATAGTCACTCTGTGCCGATGCCGACAGAGCCATCAACACTGTAAAAATGGTCAGAACAAATCCTCTCATATTCTTGCTGTTTAATTTTTACAAAGTTACTACTTTTTTCGGGATTGCAAAAATCCAAATAAAAAGGTGTCCAAAAAGCCTCAATGAATTCGGCGCAATTTATACTGTTATGTTTTTCGTTTTTAATAAAATTTGAAACAGATTCTCAATCGAATTTGAGGTAAAAGTCGCGTGTCAAGGCTATATATTCGGGTGAGTATCCGCCATTCGATCCATCTCCGATAGTCAGCTCCTCGCGCGTGGCGACACCCTCAAATCGTGGCGAAAATTCGAGCATCACACGTTTGGGTGCCCCATTTGGTTTGGTGCGCACATCACAACGCCTTACAAGGTGAAGTTTGCCGGCTGCAATTACCGATAGAGCCGCCTCGGCCGGAACTATGACAGCCAATCGGCCATCGGGTGCAAGCAGACGCTCTGCCGTGTGCATCAACTCTGCGAATGAGAGTGTATCGGTATGGCGAGCCGTGTTTCTGCTCTCATCTGGGCACTTGAGCGAATCTACAAAGTAGGGTGGGTTGGAGACTATAAGATCGAACTTCATCGTTGGTGTAAACTCCTGCACGGCACATCTCTCGACCTTTATTCTGTCGCTCCATGGTGATTCGGCCACATTCTCACACGCCTGAGCAGCACTCTCGGTGTCAATCTCGACTGCGACAACCTCTGCTTTGGGGTTGCGCTGTGCCAACATTAATGCGATAAGCCCCGTGCCTGTGCCGATGTCGAGAACTGCACGATCCGCAGGCCGCACCGAAGCCCATGCCCCGATGAGAACGCCATCCGTGCCGACCTTCATGGCCGAACGCTGTTGATGTACCGTGAACTGCTTGAACTTAAACATCTCCTGAGGCTATGTGTTACTTTAGAAAACCATCTATGCCGGCTCCGAAGAGCGAGAAATCAAATCGAACAGGGTCATTGGCATCGAACTCGCGCAGCGATTCGGTAATCTCTACCGTCGCCTTCCAATCGCTTTGGCGACGTCGCAACAGCCCAAGTGCACGTCCCATATTCCCCGTGTGAACATCGAGAGGCAGATAGAGTGCCGACATGGGGACTCTTCGCCACTCTCCGAAGTCAACACCTCGTTCATCGTGGCGTACAAACCAACGGAAATACATATTCAGACGCTTGCATGCAGCACCCTTGTCGATGGAAGAGAGGTGTTTTTCGCAGTGGGAATCATGGTCGCAGGTGAAAAATTCGCGTCTGAACTCCGAGAGGACTTGAGCCATCGATCCCGTAGCCACATATCGCTCTTCGACAAAGTTGCCGATACCGCCAAAACGCTCGCACATGCCTCTTGCACCTCGTACAAAGTCTATAAAGTCGCGACCGTTGAATGTGCGGTGGACGTAACTCTCGAGCATTGAGAGCTCCCGCTCCGAGGCGTTGCGCACAAAGTCGGCAGGGGCATAGTCCATGTATTGCATCATCCTATGTGCACTCTTGACTATTGCCTTGCGGTTACCCCAAGCGATGGTCGATGCGAAGAGTCCTGCCACCTCGCGGTCATCGCGCGAGGAGAAGGAGTGGGGTACGCTTATCGGATCATTTTCGATAAATTCGGGTCTATTATATCGGTCGTGCAGGGTTTCCAGCAGGTCGCGTAGCTCTTCGCGCGAAAGGTTAGAGTATCTCTCCATCGCTCATTGTGATTTTACGGTCGGCCATCGCTGCCAAACCATCATCGTGCGTGACTATTATGATGGTTTGTCCCAACTTGTCACGCAGCTCGAAGAATAGACGATGTATCTCGTCGCGATTGCGTGTGTCGAGATTGCCCGAAGGCTCATCTGCCAACAATACCGAAGGGTTGTTTATCAATGCGCGGGCAATAGCCACACGCTGCTGTTCGCCACCCGAGAGTTGTGCCGGTTTGTGATTCATGCGCTCGGCAAGTCCCATCATCTCGAGCAATTCTCGAGCACGAATCTCCACCTCTGCGCGGTCACGATGGGCTATAAATGCCGGAATACAGACATTCTCCAATGCTGTAAATTCGGGTAGTAGGTGGTGAAACTGAAATACAAATCCGATATGCTCATTGCGAAAACGCGACAGAGCCTTGTCGCCAAGTTTGGTTACTTCCGTACCGTCAATCTCGACAATGCCGCTATCGGCAGCCGAAAGTGTGCCTAAAATCTGCAGCAGGGTAGTCTTGCCCGCGCCACTTGCGCCTACAATGGCTACAACCTCGCCTTTGCTCACCTCAAGCGAGATGCCTTTCAGCACCTCGAGCGAGCCGAAACTCTTGTGGATATTTTGTGCTTTAATCATATCTTCAGTCTATCACTGTCTGTTGCGTTCAAACTCTTCGAATAGTCGTACCGTCTGCACAGCCTCGCGGACATCGTGGACTCTCAGGATGGTTGCCCCCTGTCGCAACGACTCCCAATTCAGAGCCGTCGTGCCGGTAAGACTCTCCTCCGGGGTTATGTCTAACGTCCGGTAAATCATCGACTTGCGCGATACTCCCGATAGCACGGGAAAACCGAGTGCACAGACTCTGTCAAGGTGTGCCAAGAGCCTGAAATTCTGCTCTGCCGTCTTGGCAAAGCCAAATCCCGGGTCGAGAATAAGTCGTTCGGGTGAGATGCCACGCTCAACGAGCTGCTCGGCCCTCTGTTGCAGAGCATCGACCACCTCTGTGACTACATCCTCGTAGTCGGTCATCGACTGCATCGTCTCGGGTGTCCCTCGCATGTGCATCGCAACGAACGCAGCTCCTGTCGCAGCCGCTACATCGACAATCCGAGGGTCGGCATTGCCTCCCGTGATGTCGTTGATTATTACTCTGCTATCAAAACTTAAGGCCCTCTCAGCAACCTCCGCGCGGAACGTGTCGACCGATACCGCCACATCTGCCGAGACTGCTCGCACAGCTCGTAACCCGAGCTCTACTCGGCGCCACTCCTCTTCGGGTGACACCTCTGTGGCTCCGGGGCGTGAGGAGTAACCTCCGATGTCGAGAATTGAAGCCCCCTCAGCCAATGCTTGTGAGATGCGTTGCAACGCCTGCTCCTCGTCTGCAAGGCGGCTTGCCGCATAGAAGGAGTCGGGCGTGATGTTCACTATAGCCATAACCTGCGGCTTGTGAAAATCGACACATTGATATCTATCTTCGGGCTGCTTCACGTCTTAAAATCTTATCCATAGCCTCGACATCCGAGCGCAAATAGTCGAGCGAGATGTTTACCATAGTGTAGTCTGCGCGTGCGTGTAGCTCGTCGTCGCTCATCTGGTGAGCCATGCGCTCTTCGACCTGCTCGGGAGTTAGGTTGTTGCGGTTGCAGACCCTCATGATGCGCAGTTCGCGTGGTGCAACGACGGCTAATGTCTTGTCAACCTCCGCATCAAATCCTACATCGAAGAGTATGGCGCTCTCCATCATCACATACACCTCCTGCTCGTGACTGTTGCACCAACTTATGAAATCCTCACGCACTGCAGGGTGGACAATAGCATTCAGGTGTGCAAGTTGCTCCTCATGACCAAAGACTCGCTCGGCAAGGTATGCGCGGTTGAGTTCGCCATTGATATAGACCTCTTGGCCAAACGCTTCGACAAGTTGACTACGCACCTCGGCACTCTCGTTCATCAGGCGTTTGGCCTCGCGGTCACAGTCGTAGATCGGCACTCCGAGCTCGGCAAATATTTCGCAGGCGGTCGATTTTCCACTACCGATACCACCCGTTATACCTACGCGCATCATACTACTGCTCATCTACATCTTCTGCATCGGGTTGCGAGAGCATCGGGATCTCGCCTAACGACACAATCTTGATATCGCTCACACGTACCGATATGGCGTTTTGAAGTGAACGTGGGTCAATCTGCAACATCATGCCACCAAAATCATCAGGCACGGCCGTATATGTCAACTCTTCGAGCGAGATGCGCAGACGTTTGCTCAGTTGGAATTTATAGTTGAACAGGTTGGTCCCCTTGCCTTCGATTACACACGGCACCTCAATCTTCTCACCTCCGACATTCAGACGAACGTTGTAATCTGTGGTGTATGTGTAGTTCAACTTGGTGATATACCACATGATGAACGCCGCCACGAACATCGCTATAAAAACGGGCGAAATGCTCTTTTTGCCCCACTCTAAAATTTTATTCATCGTCTGTTACTCTATAATCTTTTGAAACATTATCTCATCCTCATATCCACTCTCTGTGCGTCGCCATTCGCGCTTGATGCCGACCTGCTCGAAACCGGCACCACCGAATAGAGCGATGCTCGCCTCGTTTCGAGCTCCCACGCAGCACCACAACTGATGCAGATGCAACACCTCGCGAGCATATTGCTCGACCATACGCAAAGCCTCCGAAGCGTAGCCACGACCTCTCTGTTGCTCGGGATAGACCAAGATCCCGACTCCGACATTGAGATTTTGCGGGTCGAAGTCATACAAATCGACCGCACCGACAGCCTCGCCATCCCTCTTCTCGATAATAAGGCGTAGTTGGCGTGCTGCATAGATGTCGTAGCGCATACTCTCGACCAATTCGGCTAAGGCTTGGCGCGAACAAGGTGCCGTAGAGCTGCTTACGCGCCACATGGCAACGTCGTTCTCCCAAACGTACATCGCATCTACGTCTTTGGGCTCTACAGCCCTCAAACGACACAACTGACCCTCGAACATCTGTGCCAAAAGTCCTTGAATATTCCGAATTAAAGTCCTATGATTTGGTTGCGAATCAACATCGCTACTCCCCACGCATTGGCATTGTCCGACATCTTCGACAAGCGGAACTTCGTATCCTTGTATACGAGGTTGAGCGAATACTTGTTGGTCGAAGATTTCAGCGGCAGCATGATGTAGTCACCAGCAGCGGCCAGATTGCCACCTACAATCACCGTCTCGGGATTGAACGTGTTGATAAGGAACGCCACAGCCTTGCCGACCTTCTCTCCGGCCTCCTCGATAAGCTCAATCGAGAGATTATCATCGTTGCGTGCAGCCGCAATAATATCGTTGATGTGAATAGGCTCGTTGCGGTCGTACTTCTCACGCAAGATGGTGTTCACGCCGCCACGTATAAGGTCGCAGATCTTCTCCTCGATGGCGATACCCGATACCTCGGTCTCAAGACAACCCTTCTTGCCACAAGCGCAAATCTTCTCGTTGTCAAAGAAGGGAATGTGTCCGAACTCTCCGGCAAAGCCATTCTTGCCGTAGTATAGCTTGCCGTCAATGACGATTCCGATAGCCACACCACGACCCATGTGCAGGTAGAGGACATCGCTCTCGTTCTTGGACTTGCCGCAGGTGTACTCCGCATAGCAACGTGCGCGAGTATCATTCTCGAGCAGTACACGGATACCGATACGTTGCTCGATAAGTTCGCTCAACGACTCCTCCTGCGAGGTGAAGTACTTGTAGCTACGACCCTGCTCGGGGTTTACGCGACCAACGATGCAGACACCCACGCCAAGGATTTTCGAACGGTCGATACCGCAAGTGGAGATGAAATTCTCGGCATTGGCACATATCTTCTCAAGACACTGCGCACGATCGCTCAATACGAACGAGTCGTCCTTGACCTCTTTGATGATATTGTTCTGCAAGTCGGTAATTACATAAGTCATATTATCACGACCGACATTGATGCCGGCAAAGTAGATTGTCGAATTTGCAAGTCCAAAGACATTGGGACGACGACCTCCCGGGGTTTCGACCTTGCCCAAATCGTTCACCATGCCCTCGTCGACCAACTCCTGAACGAGCTTGGTAATTGTCGGCACACTTATATGCAACTCCTTGGTCAGTTCGGCAAGCGTGCACTCGCCATTTGCTGCCATATAGGCTATAATACTACGTTTGATAAGGTTGTTTTTATGGGCAATCCCCTTTCCATCAGCATCGTGGCTGTTGAAAAATTCCATTAATGAACTCATTACGCCTTAACTTTTATTGATTACCCTACAAAGATATATAATATTATTAAAACTTATCAAATATTTTATGATTTTTTTAATAATTAATAGGGCGTTTTTAGAAAAATAAGTAAAATTTAACAAAAAACTTTGCTAAAATCGATATGTGATGCCCAAGTAATATGTGCGTGGGTAGGCATAGGTGTATCGTGTCGGGAATGGTTCGTAGAGATAATCTCCGGCAATGGAACGACGATAGATACGCAGTGACTCGCGTGCCGAATAGATGATATTGTCGTTGCCGAGCAGATTGCGCACCGAGAGGCTTATACGCAATTGTGAACGGTCGTTGCCTCTCTTGCTACGCAGTCGAAAACTCTTCCATGCCGATATATCTGCCGTCACTGCATCGGGCAGGCGCTCCTGCACGGTGAAGCGTCGAAATATCTCCTCCGACACCGATGCTTGATGCGATACGCGGTCGGTACGGCGCATTGGCTCGGCTTCGACATAGCGCAGGGCTGCATAGTTGGCAGTGAGTCGGATGCCCCAACTGCGAGAAGAGTATGCCACATTTGCAGAGAGTGCGGCCAATGGCGTGTTTCCGGTGCGTATGCCACCCATGTGGGCTACCGCATGGTTACATAGAAGAGTGTTGTCGCTATCGGAGTAGAGCGATACCAGGGCATCCTTGGCGTAGCCGTAATATCCTGCCACGGCAGCCAGCGATGCTGACCAATGGCGTGCAAAGCGGGCTGTGGCGACCACTTCGACCCCGAGACGCATCTGCGATATTTCGGATACGACCATGTTGGAATATGTGGCTGATAGGTCGTCATAGTAGTGTGCAACCCTCACACCTCCCTCCGATAGCGCAGCAAAGAGTGTGGCATCGAGATTGAAACTTTTTGAGCGTAGACGGTAGCTGAACTCTGCCGACATCTCGGTGCGAGCCGTCGGATTGTCAATTACGCGATTGTTGTATCGGCTTTGCAGAAAGAGATTTTCTGCTTCGGGTGCTTCGCTATGGACGGCAGCCGACAATGCGAGGTGATGTTTTGCCGTGAGGGCATATCCTGCCGCAATCCTGACTGCGTAGGGTGTGAAACGGACAACACGTGATCGACCGAACGATTGTGCTCCGGGGAAGAGCTCCTTCTCGAAGTATCCGTGGCGATGTGTACGCCTATCGCCTACTGCCATCTCGCAATCTAATCGCAGGCGGTCAGCTTGCCACTCCACTCCTCCGTTTACCATTGCGGTCGAAGTAACCAACGCATAGTCGTAACCATAGCGGTCGCCTTCGCCAATTCGGCGATTGGGCTCTCGGAGGTTATTCTGCAGATTGTTGCCGAAACTCTGGTCGTCGACCAGAAAATAATCTATGTCAACGATATGGTCACTGCCGAGCAAGTCGCTCATTTGTTTGAAGTTGCGACTGCGTTCCATGCTGTATGCTACGCCATATCTCACCGTCGCACTCTCACCAATGCGCGTTTTGCCCGCAGCTCGGATGTGAAGGTCTGTCACACGCTCAATGCGCTTCTCGACGGCATAGACTGCGTGTCTGCCATTCATCCGATTGATTTTGTAGAGTTCATCCCAATTGATTTGGGTGTATCGAGGGTCGCACTCTCGCCAAGCCTGCTCGACCTCACTCGATACGTTGGTTATCGCGTAGTAGCTCGGCATGTAACGATAGTTGTCGGGCATTGGAGTCTGCGCATCAAACCATGCAAGGGCGCTGTAGCTGCGCTCTCCGACCTCGGCACCTAATGCGACTTTCAGTTCGGTATTCTCGCCAAGACGAACATCGTATGATGCAACTATAGCCGGTAGCATCGAGCGCCTGATGTTGGCATTGCGCATCTTGCCGGCCTGCAAACCCCATGAAGGATTATAGTGGTTGTTGCCCGTGAGTCGAAAAGCCTCCTGCGAAGAGGCACTACGCATGCCACGCTCCGAGGGTGAGAAGAGTGCTGTCAGTGCAAATTTATCTTCTCCACGCCACCGCTTGGCGAGTGAAAATCCGAGATCAACGCCATTGGTAAAGACTCCATCGACATGCAGATCCAAGCCTGTTCGCCCGGCAAGCACTGCCGCCAGCGACCAACCGCGACCCAATGATTCGTTTATTGATGCGCGAACCCCTCCGTTGTAGCCACGTGTCGCGAGATTGAGGCCCGCTGTGCGTGTGCCATACGGCTCGGCAAAGTCGGTGCAGAACTGCGTTGTGCCGCCACGCCCGCAGTCGGTCAAACTTTCGGATGAGGCCATGCTTGCAACCCTCTTCTGAGTCAATCCCAATCTCGAGAGCAAACTCTTTGAGCCTGAATGCAATGGTACTCCATCGAGCGTTGTGCTATGTTCGTAATATCCGACTCCGCGCCTTGCAAAGCCGACAAATCCCAAAGCATATTCGGCTGTCGAACTGAAGGAGTCTTCGTTGCGGTGAGTAACACTATAAAAGACCGATGAGTCCGCCTCTATCATAGGACGATACTCATCGGTAAAATATTTTGAAACGTGATACTCCTGCTCGGGAGTCTGTGCCACCACGTTCAGAAAGCATACAACTCCTGCGAACGAAAGAGCCAACTTCCGCACTGCATTATATGTAGTATGCGGAAGACTTTTCATTCCGACAGCAAAGCGAGTTATTCGATGTGGAGCAGTACATCGACAAGCAGATCCCAGAACTTGCGTACGGTGGCAATCTCAAGACGCTCGTCCGGAGAGTGTACGCCACGCAGTGTGGGGCCGAACGAGACCATCTCCAACTCGGGATACTTCTCGAGGAAGAGACCGCACTCCAGGCCTGCATGTATAGCTCTGACCTTTGGCTCAATGCCAAAAAGACGCTTGTAGCTCTCTACCGTCACGGCCAACAGACTTGAATCGGGATTAGGTGCCCATCCCGGATATCCATCCGAATGAGCCACATCGGCTCCTGCCAATGTGAATACCGACTCTACGGTCTGCATTGCGTAGGTCTTGGCACTCTCGACCGATGAGCGTTGTGATGAGGTGACGACAATCGAATCTTTGTCTACGAACTTTACCGAGGCGAGATTGGTTGAGGTCTCGACCAGACCCGGTACGGCAAACGACATCGCCAGAACTCCGTTCGGAACACCGACAAGAGCATTGACCAAAGCCGCCTGTGTCGCCTCGTCCAATACGGTCGGCACTTCAGGCATCTCGTTGAGCGTGATTTTGAAATTAGGCTCGGTAAATTGGAACTCCGAGCGCACATCTTCCGCAAACATGCGGTAGCGTTTGATAAAGACCTCCTTCAGTCGAGTCGGAACTCCGAAGATAGCATAGGCCTCACGTGGTATGGCGTTGCGCAGATTACCTCCGCAGAAGTAGCTCAGACGCATCTCGTAGCTCTGCATGGCATCCCACAGCAGACGAGCCACAATCTTGTTGGAATTAGCACGTCCTTTGTCGATATCGTCGCCCGAGTGGCCACCGAGCAGGTCTGAAACATCCACGCGGAACCAGGTATAGCCCTTGGGGGCCTCAACATTGTGGTAGTGGAACGTTGCCACTGTGTCGATACCTCCGGCACATCCGATAAAGATTTCACCCTCATCTTCCGAGTCGAGATTTATCAGATATTTGCCCTTGAGCATCCCTTCGCCAAGCTCGAATGCACCGGTGAGTCCGGTCTCCTCGTCGACAGTAAAGAGTGCCTCGATAGCTCCGTGCTGCAGGCTTTTATCCAGTAGGACTGCCAATGCGGCAGCCATGCCGATGCCGCAATCTGCACCAAGCGTCGTACCTTCAGCCTTGACCCACTCTCCATCAATCTTCGTGCGGATGGCATCATTCTCAAAATCGAACTCCACGTCAGAGTTCTTTTCGCATACCATATCCATATGCGACTGTAGAACTACTGTTGGGCGGTTCTCGAAGCCCGGGGCGGCTGCCTTATAGATTACAACATTGCCAATCTCGTCTTTGCGGTAGTCAAAACCATGTTGCTTGGCAAAGTTTACAAGAAATTCAATGATCTTACCCTCCTTCTTTGAGGGGCGCGGTATGCGCGTGATGTCGTCAAATTGCTCCCAAACACTCTTTGGGTCAAGTTCTCTTATAGTCATATCTTTTATCGCGTATTAGTTTGCTCATAATTGGTAGAGTAGTGCCACGGCCGTTGCCGACACACCCCTCTCTTCGCCCTCGAAGCCGAGTCGCTCGGTGGTTGTTGCTTTGACTGATACACAATCGACATTCACACCCATTGCTGAAGCCAACTCAGCACGCATCGAGTCAATATGCGGACGCAGCTTCGGGCGTTGCATCGCCACCGTGCAATCGACATTGCCGATTTCGTATCCGGCCCCGTGAATTAAGGCTGTGACTCTGCGCAGCAGTACCCGGGAGTCGATGCCCTTAAACTCATCCGAAGTATCGGGAAAATGTTTGCCTATGTCGCCCATTGCCAAAGCTCCGAGCAGTGCATCACACAGTGCGTGAATCAGTACATCGCCATCCGAATGGGCAATACACCCCTTTTCATGCGGAATCACCACTCCGCCGATGATCAATCGAAGTCCCTCGCCTAACGCATGTACGTCGTAGCCGTGACCTATCCTGATATTCTTCATAATCTGTTATAAATATGGTTAAAGGGTTGCTGTAATAAATCCGTTATGTGAAAAACTACTCGACAAACGCCTTGTGGGCATTGTCGGTGATTAACTTCGGGTCGCGGATATAGAGGTTGTCGAATAGGCCCTTGCCACCGCTCTCGCCATACTCAAGAATTATATTCTCGTTGGTGGCGTTATGCTTGCCGATGCCGACATTCAGGTTTACCACATTCGACTCGAATCGGCCATCAGCCTTGAATACGACATGTTTAGTACCACGCTTCGAGTACCAATATGCAAAGCAGTTGGTGAAGATGCTGCATCGGCTTCGGGTAGTGCGGAAGGCCGTGGCAAACTCGTCGCTGTAGCAGAAGTCGAAGAAGTTGGTGCCGGCCTCATCAATAAAACCACAACTCGATTGGTACTCCTCATTGCGACCATAGTAGAGCGGGTGAATATTGCGCAGTGAGTTGGCCCCCGACTTCAGGATAAAGCCTACGTGTACACCTCCGATACGCATATTCGTGAAGGTGTTGTCGTAGCCCTCGACCAACACTCCCACAGCGTTGGGTTTGCTGCAACCGACGATGTTTACTCCGCTGATGTCGCTATCGGATGAGCCACTATTGGCACCACGCTTGATGTGCAGGCCGACGATTGAGCCCTTTATCGAGCAGTTGCGAACAACGGTTTCACGGCCGCCATCAATCGAGATGCCCTTCGCCACTCCGCGGCAGTCGATAATACCGCCGGCGAGGTAGTAGTTGCTACCGGGGACAAAGATGGTGTTGGCAGGGCACTTCCCACCCAGACGAATCATCGCTTCATCGTGTGCCCATCCCTCCGCAGCGCGTATGACCGCATAGGCCGAGAGTTCGAGCGATACGCTCTTTCGCGGGTCGGCAGGGGTGAGGATCGGTTTTGCTATCAGATACTCGCCATCGGGGAAGAAGAGCGTGCGATTGGGGTTCTCGTCAATGATGCGTTGCAGTGCATCACTCACATCGCCCGAATGCCACTCTTTGGCTGAAATATGGTCGGTAACAACTACATATCCACGCCCGTTCTGTGCCGAAGCTTCGTGACATAATACCAGGACAAGCGCAACTGCTATTGTGCGGATAAGTCGCTTCATAATCTTATACTTCTTTGTTTGAAAAGTGTTAATCTACCACAAATGTATAAAAAATCCTCGAGAGCCCAAACAAATGCCTCGTCTAATCGGGATAAAAGCTCGACCCGATGTTTGAGGAGGCTACTCCTCGACCTCGAATGGAAGGAACATAAACTCCTCGACAGCCTTCTCCTTCGGGAAGCAGTAGAATGTCAGCTCTGCTGTGGAGCATAACTCTTCATCACACTTGAGTGTAACGTCCATAAAGACAAAGTTGCGCTTAACCTCGCGAGTAGTGGCTCTCACCTCGACCTTATGAGCATCGCCCGTAGCTACCGGTTTGCGGTATTTGATGTTGAGGGCTGTGGTCATGCCCGACGTTTGGAATTTGCGCGATATGAGCCAGCCGGCCGTCTCGTCGATGAGCGTTGCCTGCACACCTCCATGGAGCGTGTCGCGCCAACCTTGATAGTTCTCTTCTGGAGTCCAGAAACAGACCACATCATCGCCATCCTCATAGAACTCCATTTTCAGGCCGCAAGGGTTGTGGGGTGCACATGCAAAGCAGTTATATCCTTCGGATTCGTGACCGATATAAGGGTTTATAATCTTTTTCATCTTTTGTGGTATTTGGTTTTACGTTTCAAAAGTAATAAAAAAGTCCGAAACCTCGGCAGAGAGGCTCGGACTTTTGGATTAGGGAAATGAGGAAGGCCTCTATTGCAGTGCCTCCGAGATGTTGATTATGTAGTCGCCCATGCGCTCAATCTCGACAACTGTATCGATGTAGTACACACTGCTTTGATAGTTCGAACCGCCCTCCTCGATACGATGGATCTCCTCCTCGCGCAGAGCTGTGCGACGCTCGTTGATGGCAATCTCGCACTCGACTGCCGACTGCAGATGCTCGGCCTTGAACTCCTCGCGAGCCAGGTTCTCAATCATCACAGCATAGGCATTGTCGACAAGCGCAAGCATCGAGTCGACCTTCTCAATCTGCTCCTTCGAGAAGTGCTGACCGTGGCTGTTGCGACGCGAGAGTATGCGGCTGATAGCCTCACCGGAGTCGCCTAAGCTCTCCAACTCGCCGATAATC
>JAFQFG010000032.1 GCA_017398695.1 Alistipes sp. | reverse complement strand
CGAATTTCGGAATCACCAATCTGCGGTTGCTTTGCAGGTATTTTATTATAATCGAATTTATCATATCCTTAAAAAATCCCCCAAAAATACACTTTTTCGAAGAAAAAACCAAGATTATGTGGAATAATTGTGTAAATCGTTGCCTATATCAAAAATATTTATTTGTTTTGCAATCTGAAAATTTGGCAAAAGTAGCTCGGCTACATTGCTCAGATTTTGTAAAAGTAACTCGATTGGATTGAAAATTTCAAAACAAAGCGAAGATGAAGAATAAGTACATCGACCTTATTGAGCAGACGTTCGACTTTCCGCAAGATGAGTTTACCGTCACGGATAATGAGCTCAATTTTCACGGAATTCCCTTGATGGAGATTATCAAACAGTATGGAACTCCGCTTAAAATTACCTATCTGCCGAAGATATCCCAGCAGATTAATCGAGCCAAACGCATGTTTAACGTGGCGATGGCAAAGACCGACTACAAGGGGTCGTACAACTATTGCTACTGCACCAAGTCGAGTCACTTCTCGTTCGTTTTGGAGGAGGCTCTCAAGAACGATATTCATCTTGAGACCTCGTCAGCATACGATATCCATATTATTAACTCGCTGTATGATAGCGGTATAATAGATAAGGATCGCTACATCATCTGCAATGGTTTCAAGCGTCCGCAGTATGTGGAGAATATAGCTCAGTTGGTCAATGACGGATTTCACAATACGATTCCCGTAATCGACAACAAGGAGGAGTTGGATCTCTTCGAGGATGTGTTTACCAAGAAGTGTAAGGTGGGTATCCGCATCGCTTGCGAGGAGGAACCGAAGTTCGATTTCTATACTTCGCGACTCGGAATTCGCTACAATGAAATCATCGATTTCTACAAGGCGAAGATTCAAAAGAGTAAGAAATTCCAGCTTAAGATGCTTCATTTCTTTATCAATACCGGAGTGAAGGATACCTCTTACTATTGGAATGAGTTGGCCAAGTGCGTCAATATTTACTGTCAACTCAAGACTATTTGCCCCGAGTTGGATAGTTTGAATATCGGTGGCGGATTCCCGATTAAGACCTCACTCGATTTTGATTACGACTACGAGTATCTGACCGAGGAGATCATTGCCCAGATTAAGAATATCTGCGCATCGAATGGAGTTGTTGAGCCCAACATCTTTACCGAGTTCGGCTCGTTCACGGTGGGCGAGAGTGGTGCTACGCTCTACTCGATAGTTAACCAGAAGCAGCAGAACGACCGTGAGTTCTGGTATATGATTGATAGCTCGTTTATGACCACATTGCCCGATACGTGGGGTATAAATCAGCGTTACATCATGCTCCCCATCAATAATTGGGATAAGGAGTATCAGCGAGTATTCCTCGGTGGCCTGACTTGCGATAGTGAGGATTTCTACAACTCTGAGGCGCATACCAATGCTATCTTCCTTCCGAAACTCGAGGCCGGTGATACGCAGTATATCGGATTCTTCCATACGGGAGCATATCAGGAGTCGCTCGGCGGCTTTGGCGGTATTCAGCACTGCTTGATACCCTCGCCCAAGCATATTATCATCGACCGCGATAAGGATGATAATGAGTATTATACGCGCCTATTCGCAAAGGAGCAGTCTTATCGCTCGATGCTGAGAATTTTGGGATACTAAAAGAGACTTACAATAAGGCTTGAAAATGAAAATCACCCTCGTCAGAGCTCTTCTGGCGAGGGTGAAATCTTAAAGTCGAACTTGTCGGGCAACGCCCTGTTTGTTCGCGATTATCGACTTAAAAGTACTCCTTTATATTATCACGCACGCACGCGATAAGGCGATCTATGGCCTCGACCGTTGACCAGGCGTTGTGGGGCGATGCCAACAGCTTGTAGGGGTCACGCAGATGAAATAGCGGTGACGATGCATCGAGAGGCTCACTCGAGAAGACATCGAGTGCCGCACCACGGATTGTGCCGTCATCGAGGGCGGTGGCGAGTGCATGCTCGTCTATTATGCCGCCACGTGCCACGTTGATAATCACTGCTGTAGACTTCATCTTCGCGAGTTGCTCTGTGCTGATAAGGTTGCGTGTGCGCTCATTGAGTGGGCAGTGTATTGACACTACATCAGCCCAAGCAAGCAACTGCTCGAGCGACATCTGCTCATACTCCTCCGGGCGAACGGTGCCGGATGTCGATGCGTAGCGAACGTTGCATCCGAAGGCAGTGGCAAGACGAGCCACCTCACGGCCGATGTTGCCGAGCCCTACGACACCCCAATTTTTGCCATGAATCTGAGCCGTGGGGCGGTCGAAGTTGAACATTCGGGGCGATGCCGAGTAGTCGCCGCACTTGAAGTAGTGGTCGTAGTAGACCACTTCGCGCAACAGAGCGAGTGCCGAGCAGATGGTGGTTTCGGCCACCGAGTGGGTTGAGTATCCGACGGCATTGCGCACGGGAATGCCGAGCTCGGCTGCTGCATCGAGATCGATGTTGTTCATGCCGGTGGCTGCCACGCATATCAACCGCAGACGGGGTAGTGCCCGCAGCTTCTCGGCATCGAGAATGGTCTTGTTGGCGATGATGACTTCCGCATCGCGACAGCGCTCCAAAACCTCTTCGGGCTCGGTCGATTCGTATGCTGTAAAGTCTCCTAAAGCGGCTATCTCCGAGAGATCGCGGCCGCAGATGGAGTATGCATCAAGAAATACAATGTTTGGTTTCATATATCGTTGAATTTTAGTCTGTTAATCAAGCTCTCCGATCAGCCCGCGGATGACCACCGAGGCGCATCCTATGCCGAATAGAGCCGGAATGTAGGAGATTGTCCCCACGTTCGATTTCTTGTTCTGCTCCTCGCAGAGAATCATCGCCCCTTCGCGTATCGGCTCAGGCGAAAATACAGCCTTGAAGCCACGACGTATGCCGATTTTGTGGAGCCGTTTGCGCAACATGTGTGCTAATGGGCAGTGGTGGGTCTTCGATATGTCGCAAATCTCCATCTTCGTGGGGTCGGTCTTGGCTCCGGCTCCCATCGAGCTGACAATTGGAATGTTGCGTTCGAGAGCTCCGGCTATGAGTGCAAGCTTTGGCGAGAGGGTGTCTATTGCATCGACAACATAGTCGAATGGTGCGGAGTCGAGCAGGGAGTATGTTTCGTCATCCTTGATGTAACGATTTACTACCGTGAGCTTTAACTCGGGGTTGATGTCGCGCAGACGTTCTGCCACAAGTTCTGCTTTCGGGCGTCCAACTGTCGAGTGGAGAGCAATCAACTGACGGTTGATATTACTCTCGCCAACCACATCCGCATCGGCAATGGTCATCGTGCCGACCCCGGCACGGGCAATCATCTCTGCAGCGTAGGCACCCACACCGCCGAGTCCCACAACAAGGATATTTGCTTCTCTCAATATATCGCACTTCTCACTGCCTAAAAGCAGTTCGGTTCGTTCAAGCCACATAATTTTCACTACCTTTTTCACAAAGTTAGTAAAATAATTGAAAATTGACAATTGATAACAAGAAAAATAGTGTTCTCGCGTGGTGATTTTTATCCCAATATTCTTTCGAAATTATCCCGTGTGGCAGCGATGAGTTGGTCGAGTGAAATGCCTCGCAAACCGGCTATGCGTTCATATATCTCGATGATCGGAGTCGGGCTTTCATCGGTTTCGATAAACATCTGCGATAAAGGAGTTTGCATCATTGCTTCTGTCGTCTTTGGAGAGCGAAATGTGCGCTCGCCAAACGAGAGAAAATAGCCCCTCTCGACAGCGCGTTTGGCCTGCTCCGGAGAGCCGATAAATCCATGAAAAATCACAGCCCGCAGGTGATACCCCGAGAGAGTTTTCATTACCTGCTCAAATGTATGTACGCAGTGTAGCACTACGGGCTTGTCAAACTGCTCGGCAAGGGCGAGCTGCTCGCGGAAAATGGCAAGCTGCTGCTCAATGTCCACATTGCATGTTGTGTCCAATCCGATCTCACCTATAACATCAGCGTCAACTGCTAAGGGCTCAATCTCTGCAACCATGCGCGTAGCGGCGTCCCACGGGTGTATGCCGACCGTTGAAGGAGTGATGACATCATCGGTCGGGTGGTGGGTGTGTATGTCGATAACTCTGCCCATATATGTGTTTCCGACTGCGAATTTACAACTATTTTAATTTTAATGCGAAAAAAGAGTTCGATAATTCCTTTTTCAGCGGAATAAATCGTATATTTGCGCGTGATTTTAAGGAATTTTATTGTAAATAAATCATAACTTATTATTACTCAATTAAAAACATTCAAACAATGTCGAAAATCATTAAACTACGTAAGGGTTTAGACGTGAATCTTCAGGGTCAGGCCGAGAAGATGACGGTGCAGTTGCCGCTCTCTTCGGAATATGCCGTTTCTCCTCTGGATTTCGTGGGCGTCACTCCTAAGATGTTGGTTAAGGTAGGCGACACAGTGAAGGCAGGTACGCCGTTGTTCTTCTCGAAGAATGACGAGCGTATTTTGTTTACGTCACCTGTTAGCGGTACCGTTTCGGCTGTGAACCGCGGTGAGAAGCGCAAGATTCTCAACGTGACCATTGCTGCTGATGCCAAGCAATCTTATGAGGAGTTTGCTGTTCCCGAACTCTCGAAGGCGAGCCGTGAAGAGGTTATCGCTCTGCTGCTCAAGTCGGGCTTGTGGACGATGCTCATCCAGCGTCCGTACGGAATCATTGCAAATCCGTCAGATGCTCCTAAGGCAATCTTTGTGTCGGCGTTTGACAGCGCACCGCTTGCTCCCGACTACAACTATGTTCTTGCGGGCGAGAAGCAGAATCTCCAGAAGGGATTTGAGGTGCTAGCGAAGTTGACCGATGGTAAGGTTCACCTCTCGACCAATGCAAAGGCTGAGGGTGATTGGTCGTTTGTGAAGGGTGTCGAGTTGCACTCGTTCGCAGGTAAGCACCCTGCAGGTAATGTGGGTGTTCAGATTCACCACATTGACCCCATTAACAAAGGCGAGCGCGTTTGGACTGTGAATATTCAGGATGTGGCAATCATCGGCCGCCTCTTCTTGGAGGGTAAGGTCGATATGACAAAGACCATTGCGGTTGCCGGCTCGGAGGTGGTTAAGCCTAACTATGTGCGCATCGTGGGCGGAGCTCCGATTTCTGCTATTCTCAAGGATAATCTCCAACCGCAGGGTGAGGGTCAGTCTGTTCGTGTAATCTCGGGTAATGTCCTCACAGGTGTTAAGAGCGAGATGAACGGATACATCAATTTCTATGCCAACATGTTGTCGGTTATCCCCGAGGGTGACCACTATGAGATGCTGGGCTGGATGATGCCGCGCTTTAGCAAGTTCTCTGCATCGCGTGCATACTTCTCGTGGCTCTGCCCCAAGAAGTCGTACAATCTCGATACCAACCTCAATGGTGAGGAGCGTGCATTTGTGGTGACAGGTCTTTATGAGAAGTATCTGCCGATGGATATCTATCCGATGCACCTGCTGAAAGCTATCCTTGCAGGCGATATCGACAAGATGGAGAATCTGGGTATCTATGAGGTTGTTGAGGAGGATTTCGCACTCTGCGAGTTTGTGGATCCCTCGAAGACCGATATGCAGCAGATTATTCGTCAGGGTATTAACTTAATGATTAAGGAGGGCGAGTAATGAAGGCACTTCGTAATATTGTTGACAAAATGAAGCCGACCTTCTCGAAGGGCGGTAAGTTGTCGTTCCTCGAATCGACATTCGATGGTTTCGAAACATTCTTGTTCGTTCCCAACAAGACTACACAGAGCGGTGCTCACGTTCGCGACTGTATCGACATGAAGCGTACGATGATTGTCGTTGTGTTGGCTCTGGTTCCGGCACTGCTGTTCGGTTGCTATAATACCGGTATTCAGGTCGGCTTGGAGGGATGGACAGCATTCTTCTATGGCTTGGTTCGCATTCTGCCGATGATCGCTACGACCTATATCGTAGGTCTTGGCATCGAGTTTACGGCAGCACAGCTGCGTGGCCATGCTATCAATGAGGGTTTCCTCGTGTCGGGTCTGTTGATTCCGCTCATCATGCCGGTCAGCACTCCGCTGTGGATGGTTGCTCTGGGTACTGCTTTTGCCGTAATCTTCGGTAAGGAGGTATTCGGTGGTACGGGTATGAACGTCTTTAACCCTGCAATCTTGGCTCGTGCATTTGTGTTTTTCGCCTACACTCCCCAGATGTCGGGTGAGAAGGTGTGGTACTCGGATTGGACAATGATGGGCGCACAAGTTGACGGTGTCTCGGGTGCTACGGCTCTCGAACAGTTGGCAACCACCGGCTCGATGCAGTGGTCGGCTTTGGATGCCTTCCTCGGCTTTATCCCCGGTTCGTTCGGTGAGACTTCGACTCTGGCAATCCTGATCGGTGCAGCAATTCTGCTCTTTACGGGTATCGCATCGTGGAAGACCATGGTGTCGGTATTTGTGGGTGGTGCAGCTACGGCATACCTCTTCGGTGCGCTCGGAGCGTTCGACTATCCGGCATATCTCCACTTGTTGGTTGGCGGTTTTGCGTTCGGAGCAGTCTTTATGGCTACCGACCCTGTAACTTCGGCACAGACTTCGACCGGCAAGTACATCGTCGGCTTTATGACCGGTGCGCTTGCAATCTTGATTCGTGTGGTCAATCCGGCATATCCCGAAGGTATGATGCTCTCGATTCTCTTTATGAATGCGTTGGCTCCGCTGGTTGACTATTCCGTGGTTGAGGCTAATATCAGCCGTAGAAAAAATCGTGTAAAACTCGTAAAATAGGAGGAATAGCAACTATGGCAAAATTTAATACAAATAGTAATACCTATATTATTATCTATTCGGTAGTAATGGTGGTAATCGTTGCAGTTCTTCTCTCGTTGGCTGCTCTCGGTTTGAAGTCGCGTCAGGATGCAAATATCCTCAACGAAAAGAAGACCCAAATCGTGAAGGCTCTGGGTTATGATCCTGCAACTGTCCTCTATGACGATGTTGTTGCGGAGGCTGCTCTGCTCGATGCAGAGGGTAAGACTGCTAATGATGATGTAACAAAGGTGTTCGAAGCTCTGCAGGATGTGAAGGGCTCGTATGCCGCAGGTTCGTTCCCCATCTTCAAGGCAAAGGATGGAAGCGTTGTTGTGCCTCTCTATGGTAACGGTCTGTGGGGTCCTATATGGGGCTATATCGCACTCGATACCGATATGAGCACCGTTAAGGGTGTCGTATTCGACCACTCGGGCGAGACTCCGGGTCTGGGTGCAGAGATCACTACCGCAAAACATCAGGCTCAGTATGTCGGTAAGAGTGTCTATGAGGGTGATGACCTCGTAGGTGTCATCTTGAAGAAGGGTGGTGCCGATAAGTCTAATCCTCATGAGGTGGACGCCATTACAGGCGGTACCAAGACCTCTGACGGTGTGACTGCCATGATTCACACGAGCCTTAACTATTACAAACCCTATTTCGACGCAGTGCGTGCAGCACAGAATGCAGCCGAGGGGGTAGTGTCTAATGAATTAAACACAGAGAACAATGAGCAGTAAGAGTTTGAAAAATCTGACGGCTCCGCTCAGCGGTCAAAATCCCGTCATCGTTCAGATACTCGGTATCTGTTCGGCATTGGCTGTTACCGTGCAACTCAAACCTGCTATTGTCATGGGTTTGTCGGTAATGGTTGTTACGGCGTTCTCCAACCTTGTGATGTCGTTGTTGCGTAATGGTGTTCCTGCGCGTATCCGCATCATTGTTCAGTTGGTGGTTATCGCTTCTTTGGTAATCTTGGTTGACCAGGTGTTGAAGGCATTTGTCTATGACGTGTCGAAGCAGCTCTCGGTCTATGTGGGTCTTATCATCACCAACTGTATCGTGATGGGTCGTGTTGAGGCTTTTGCTCTTGGTAACAAGCCCTGGGATTCGTTCCTCGATGGTATCGGTAATGGTTTGGGTTATGCAATGATTCTTGTGATTATCGCCTTCTTCCGCGAGTTGCTTGGATCGGGATGCCTTCTCGGCTTCCGTCTGATTCCCGAGTCGTGGTATATTGCCGAGGGTGGTTTCTACTCGAATTGCGGTATTATGCTCTTCCCGCCGATGGCTCTGATCTTGGTTGGTTGCATTATCTGGGCACACCGTTCGTTCAATAAGGATTTACAGGAAAAATAGGAGGGTAGTGTATGGAAACTTTGAATCTGTTTATCAATTCGATTTTTATCGATAACATGGTGTTCGCATTCTTCTTCGGAATGTGTTCATACATTGCCGTATCGAAGAGTGTTAAGACGGCTATCGGCCTGGGTTTGGCGGTTACCTTCGTGCAGACCATGACCGTGCCTTTGAACTACCTTCTCAATAAGTATGTCCTGGCTCCCAATGCGTTGGTTGAGGGTGTCGATTTGTCGTTCCTCTCGTTCATTATCTTCATTGCCGTTATTGCTGCATTTGTGCAGTTGGTGGAGATGGTTGTCGAGAAGTTCTCACCCACGCTTTATAGCCAGTTGGGTATCTTCCTGCCGCTTATCGCTGTAAACTGCGCCATCATGGGTGGCTCGCTCTTTATGCAGCAGATGGTGAGCAATGGCGAGATTAACAACTTCGGTCAGTCGGTGGTTTACGGTCTGGGTTCTGGTATTGGTTGGTGGATTGCTATCGTTATGATGGCCGCTATCCGCGAGCGTATCACCTACTCGCACGTTCCCGCTGCGCTGAAAGGCCCCGGCATCGCATTTATTATCACAGGTCTGATGGGTATCGCCTTTATGATATTCTCGGGTATTCAGTTGTAAACCTTTAATAAGAGTAAAAGAAGATGACAAAAGTAATTATTGTTGCAATCGTTGCCTTTCTTGTGGTGACGCTTCTGCTCGTTGCGTTGCTTCTCTTTGCAAAGGCAAAACTCACAACATCGGGCAATGTCACTATCGACATTAACGATGGTGAGCGTGTAATTGAGGCCGAGGGAGGCTCGACCCTGCTCTCGACTTTGGCAAACCATCAGATATTCTTGCCGTCGGCTTGTGGCGGTGGTGGTTCGTGCGGTATGTGTAAGTGCCAGGTTTTGGAGGGTGGTGGTGAGATTCTGCCCACCGAGACCGGATTTATCAATCGCAAGATGGCCAAGGATCACTGGCGTCTGGGTTGCCAGGTCAAGGTTAAGGAGAACCTGAAGATTAAGGTGCCTGAGAGCGTTCTCGGTGTGAAGAAGTGGGAGTGTGAGGTTATCTCTAACCGCAACATCTCGACCTTCCTCAAGGAGTTCGTTGTTAAGTTGCCCGAGGGCGAGAACCTTAACTTCCGTAGCGGTGGCTATATTCAGATTGATATCCCGCAGTACGACCAGATTAAGTTCTCGGATATGGATGTCGATGAGCAGTTCCGCGCAGATTGGGATAAGTTCAATATGTGGGATTTGGTAACTACCAACCCCGAGCCTACGTTCCGTGCGTACTCAATGGCTAACCACCCTGCCGAGGGTAATATCATCATGCTTAACATTCGTATCGCAACCCCGCCGTTTGACCGCGTGAATGGTGGCTTTATGAAGGTTAATCCGGGTATCTGCTCGTCGTATGTATTCTCGCGCAAGCCGGGTGATAAGGTGACCATTTCGGGCCCCTACGGAGAGTTCTTCCTCGATGAGAATCTGCCCGATACTCAGGAGTTGATCTTCATCGGTGGTGGTGCGGGTATGGCTCCTATGCGTAGCCACTTGATGCACCTGTTCAAGACCGAGAAGACCAAGCGTCCCGTATCGTTCTGGTATGGTGCCCGTGCGCTGAAGGAGGCTCCCTATATGGATGAGTTCCACCAGATTGAGGAGGAGTTCCCCAACTTCAAGATGAACTTGGCGCTCGACCGTCCCGATCCGGAGGCTGATGCTAAGGGTGTTGCTTATACCGCAGGATTTGTTCACAACGTGCTTTACGAGAACTACCTCAAGAATCACGAGGCTCCCGAGGATTGTATCTACTTGATGTGTGGACCCCCGATGATGATTGGCGCGGTTGTGAATATGCTCGATTCGCTGGGCGTTCCGCCGGAGAATATTCTTTACGATAACTTTGGCTCGTAGTGAGAGCAGAGAAAAAGTGATGCACCCGTAGGGTGTAAATGAAAAAGAGAGAGGTGGTCGTGTTTACACGAAAATACCTCTCTCTTTTTTTATTTAGGTTTTTTGAAAAAAATACTCACTTTTTCTTATGCCGAGCGCCTGCCAAAGTCACGGCACGAAAGCGGAGCGTGTGCCGTAACTTTGGTTCAAGTAGGGTGTTCTGTCCTTTATTGTTTGGAGTTTTTTGATAAAAAATTTCGGTGTTATGCCGAGCGCCCGCCAAAGTCACGGCACGAAAGCGGAGCGTGTGCCGTAATTTCGGTTCGTAACGAGTAGACATAGAGAGGCGATTTTGGCGTTGGCCTCGATTTTGAACACCTTACATACGTCAGTATGCTACGGCTTCAAAGTTTTAGCTCGCCTAAATGTCCTCTTTCTCTCCGCACTTGTTGGGGAGATGAATACGAAAAACCGGGACTGCAATTTTGCAGATCCGGTTTTTTTCTGTAAATTTGTTCACCAAACCTGAAAACGTGATAACCATGAGAAAACTTTTGATGATTTGTGCTTCGTTGATGGCTGTGTCGGCTTCAGCACAGGGCATTAGCAATAAGTATCGTGCAATATGGGGCGACAGTGTGCAGATGAGTATTGACCGCCAAATCGAAAAGAATCGTAAGGCAGATGCTGTGATTCGCCTCAAAGATGCTGCTGTCGGCACGGAGGTTAAGGTCGAGCAGGTGTCGCACGAATTTATCTTCGGTAGCAATATCTTCCTCTACGGACAACTCGACTCGCCCGAGAAGAATCGCACCTATGAGGCAACCTTTGGCGAGCTCTTCAACTCGGCAACGCTGCCCTTCTATTGGAAGACTCTCGAGCCTGTGAAGGGACAACCTCGCTATGCGGCAGATAGTCCTTATGAGTATCGTCGTCCGGCAACCGACCCCATTGTCGATTTCTGCGAGCAGAAGGGTGTCCATATGAAGGGGCACGCTATGATTTACGGCATCCGCAGTTGGGGACACCCGACGTGGATGAGCGATGATCGCGAGGTCATGGAGCGTGAGTTCGAGGCGCATATCAAGGAGCTGGCAAAGCGATATAAGGGCCGTATTCATAACTGGGATGTGGTGAACGAGTGCCTCAATCAGGCCAATCGCGGAGTTATGCCTGATGATTATACCTACAAGTCGTGGAGTTGGGCGATGAAATACTTTCCCAAGTCGGTGACTTTCAACTCTAACGAGTGCGATATGAGGTGGGATACCCAGCGCATAAGACGCTATGTCGAGATTGTTCGCGACTTGGTCGATCGAGGAGCAAGGGTGGACTATATGGGTATTCAGATGCATATTTTGCGCCCGAAACTCGCATCGGCCATTGCTGCGGGAGAGTCGGATGTGCTCAATCCCGACAAGATTTGGGAACGACTCAATATCCTCTCCGAGGCAGAGCGTCCGATATTTATCAGCGAGGTGACAGTCAGTGCAACCGACGACAGCGAGGAGGGTCGCGCGATTCAGAAGATGCTCGCGCGCAACCTCTACCGTATATGGTTCAGCCACCCTCAAGTGGCGGGTATCACATGGTGGAATATGGTCGATGGCGGAGCTGTGGCTGGCGAGCCCTCCTATTCGGGACTCTTCGATATGGATATGAAACGCAAGCCATCGTATGAGGCTCTCGATAACCTTATCAACCACGAGTGGAAAACACGCCTTTCGACCAAGGTCGATGCCGAGCGCAATATCTCGTTCCGGGGTTTCCGTGGCGAATACAAAATCACATATACCAACCGCAAGGGCGAGAGCGTAACTATCGACTACAAGTTACATTAGGCTCAAACCTTCGCAGTAAAACGAGAGATTGCGCGACCGAAAATCGCGCAATCTCTTGTTTTTGTTATTCCGTGAAAATACGCAACTGCTCTTCCGCTCCGTCAAAACTCTTCTCGGGGGCAGGTGAGGCGGCAATGCCAAAGGGCATCTGGGCTTTCAACTGCCAAGAGTGGGGCAGGTGCCATGCCTCGCGCACATGATTGTCAATCAGTGGATTGTAATGTTGTAGCGATGCACCCATGCCGACATTGGCAAGGGCTGTCCACACCGCATACTGATGCATTGCCGAGGTGTGTTCGGCCCAAGTCGGAAAGTTGTCGCGATAGAGCGGGAAGTGGGCCTGCATATCGCTGACTACGGCCCAATCTTCGAAGAAAAGGATGGTGCCGTAGCCCGATGCGAATGAGGTGTCGATCTTCTGCTCGGAGCGAACAAAAACCTCGGGTGGGACAATCTCGCGCAGTGCCTCCTTGACCATGTCCCAAAGACGATGGTGGGCCTTGCCTGTGAGTAGAACGAGGCGTGTAGAGCGGGAGTCGAATGCCGAGGGGACATATCGCACCACTTCGTGCAGTAACTCTGCAAGTTGAGAATCTTTGAGTGTGGAGTGGGGCGAGAGGGTGTAAATCGAGCGTCGACGCTCGAAAAATTTTTGGATGTTGCCTAATTTTTCCATAACGAACTACGATTTTGGCGCGAATAGTGGAATTTTCGTGCCAAAGCGATAAAAATTGAGAGGATAGTGCACTTCGATGTGTGTATTCTCGCTGAAAATTCATATCTTTGTAGACTATTAGTGATTTATGAAAGAAAAAGATACAGATATAATCGAACAACTCGATAACAGCGAGTATAAGTATGGCTTTACCTCGGAGATCGAAACCGAGTATATTCGCCGTGGACTCGATGAGGGGGTTGTGCGCCTCATATCGCAGAAGAAGGGCGAACCGGAGTGGCTGCTCGAACTGCGACTGAAGGCTTTTCGCCATTGGCAAACCATGCCGATGCCGACATGGGCGCACCTCAATATTCCCGAGATAGATTTTCAGGATATAATTTACTACGCTGCACCCAAAAAGCAGCAACCCAAGTCGGGAACGATTGATGATATCGATCCTGAGCTCAAACGAACATTCGATAAGCTGGGTATTCCACTCGAGGAGCAGCTTGCCTTGTCGGGTGTTGCGGTAGATGCTGTAATGGACTCTACTTCGGTCAAGACAACCTTCAAGGAGGTGCTGGCCGAGAAGGGTATTATCTTCTGCTCGATGTCGGAGGCCGTAAGGGACTATCCCGAGCTGGTGCGCAAGTACCTGGGCTCGGTGGTGTCGTATGCCGACAACTTCTACTCGGCACTCAATACGGCAGTCTTTTCGGATGGCTCATTCTGCTACATCCCCAAGGGTGTGCGCTGCCCGATGGAGCTCTCGACCTACTTCCGCATCAACGCGGCAGGTACCGGCCAATTTGAGCGTACACTGATTGTGGCTGACGAGGGCGCGTATGTGAGCTATTTGGAGGGTTGTACCGCTCCGCGTCGTGACGAGAACCAACTTCACGCGGCCGTGGTTGAGATTGTGGTGTTGCGCGATGCCGAAGTTAAATATTCGACAGTGCAGAATTGGTATCCGGGCGATAAGGAGGGTAAGGGCGGTATCTATAACTTCGTGACCAAGCGCGGAGTCTGCCACGAAAATGCCCGCTTGTCGTGGACTCAGGTCGAGACCGGCTCGGCGATAACGTGGAAATATCCGAGTTGTGTGCTTATGGGCGATAACTCGGTGGGCGAGTTCTACTCGGTGGCTATGACCAACAACTTCCAGCAGGCCGATACAGGTACGAAGATGATCCACATCGGTCGCAATACGCGCTCGCGTATCGTGTCGAAGGGAATCTCGGCAGGCCGCAGCGAGAACTCCTATCGCGGTATGGTCAAGGTGGCCAAGGGAGCAGATAATGCCCGTAACTACTCGCAGTGCGACTCGTTGCTTATCGGTGACAAGTGCGGTGCGCACACCTTCCCAGTGATTGATTCGCTAAATGCCTCGGCAGTGTTGGAGCATGAGGCTACGACCTCGAAAATCTCGGAGGAGCAGCTCTTCTACTGCAACCAGCGAGGACTCTCGACAGAGGATGCTGTGGGGCTGATTGTGAATGGCTATGCCAAGGAGGTGCTCAATAAACTGCCTATGGAGTTTGCGGTTGAGGCACAGAAACTGCTTGCCATAAGCCTGGAAGGAAGCGTGGGATAGTACCACAATTCACAATTCACAATTCACAATTCACAATTATCAATTATCAATTATCAATTATCAATTATCAATTTCCCTTATACTCCCTAAACGGAAAACAGACAAAAAAGAAACAAAACAAGATATGCTGAAAGTAACTAATCTACACGCCTCGGTTGGCGAAAAAGAGATTCTTCGCGGTATCAACCTCGAAGTGAAGGCCGGAGAGGTGCATGCAATCATGGGCCCTAATGGTTCGGGTAAATCGACCTTGGCGTCGGTGTTAGCCGGTAACGAAAAGTTTACCGTCACGGCCGGTGAGGTGACTTTCGAGGGAAAGAATCTGCTCGAGATGTCTATCGAGGATAGAGCACGTATGGGTCTGTTCCTCGGATTTCAATATCCGGTTGAGATTCCGGGTGTGACTATGGCCAACTTTATGAAGATGGCGGTGGCCGAGCAACGTAAGTTCCGCGGAGAGGAGCCCCTCTCAACTTCGGAGTTCCTGCGCTTGATGCGCGAGAAGAGCGCTGTGGTCGAACTCGACTCGAAACTCACATCGCGTGCCGTGAACGAGGGCTTCTCGGGTGGAGAGAAGAAGAAGAACGAGATCTTCCAAATGGCTATGCTCGATCCGAAGTTGGCAATTTTGGACGAGACCGATTCCGGACTCGATATTGATGCCCTGCGCATTGTAGCTACGGGTGTGACTAAACTCCACACTTCGGAGAATGCAACGGTTGTTATTACCCACTACCAGCGACTGCTGGACTATATCGTTCCCGACTATGTGCACGTCCTCTATAAGGGCCGCATAATCCATTCGGGCGATAAGAGTCTTGCGCTGAAGCTCGAGAAGGAGGGTTATGATTGGCTTATTAACGACCATAAAGAGTAGGTGAGCGATGACGGTCAACGAATTGATACAATCGGGTGCGTTGCAGACCTTCGAGGGAGGAACGATTACGGCAGATGCCGTGTCGGGTGGAACTCTTGTGTCGGTCAATCCCACTACATTGAAAGTGAGGATTGCCGAGGGTGTGGCTGCAAATCTCCTATTGCTTCACACCAAGCCCATGCAGACTCTGGCAGAGGTTGAGTTGGCGGAGGGTTCATCGCTTTCGATGGGCGATGTATATCTTGCCGGCTCGTTTGCCGATGTTAAGGTGAGCCAGTGTGCATCGAGCGAGTGCCGGATGGTTGTGGTGCAGTTGGGTGATGCGAATGTGACCTATGATGTTGCTCTCAACGGCAAGGAGGCTGCGAGCTCGCTACACGGAGTCTTTGTTGGCGCGGATAGCGAACATGTGGTCTTCGATCTGACTACGCGACACAACGTGTCGGATTGCCGTAGCGAGTCGCTCGTCAAGGGTGTTGTGTCGGACAGAGCTGCTGGTGAGTTTAGAGGTTTGGTCTATGTGGCACAAGATGCACAGCGCACCGATGCCCGTCAGACAAGTCGAAATGTCGAGATTGGCAATGCGGCTCATATTATCACCAAGCCGCAACTGGAGATATATGCCGATGATGTGAAGTGTTCGCATGGAGCAACGGTCGGCCAGATTGATGATGAGGCGATACTCTATATGCGCCAGCGAGGTTTGAGTGAGCCTATGGCGCGAAGATTATTGCTCGAAGGCTTTGTGGGCGATGTGGTTTCGCGCTGTGAGGCAGGTGGAGAGTTGTGTGCGGCATTGGCTGCAGAGGTAGAATCAAAACTCGAGAAGTTGTAATGTTTGATGTAGACGAAATACGCAGGGATTTTCCGATTTTGGAGCGAATGGTGCATGGCAAGCCGTTGGTCTATCTCGACAGCGGAGCTACGGCTCATAAGCCCCTGTGTGTGACTGAAACGGTGGAGCATCTGCACAATCAGCTCAATGCCAATATCCATCGTGGAGTGCACTATCTCTCGGCCGAGGCTACGGCACTCTATGAGCAGGCGCGAGAGCGAGTGAGGAGTTTTATCGGTGCTGCCGAGCGTGAGGAGGTGATTTTTACGGCAGGGGCTACAGCCTCGATAAATACGGTTGCGTATGCTTGGGGATTGGATAATCTTTCGGCAGGAGATAATGTGGTCGTGAGCGAGATGGAGCACCACTCCAACCTCGTTCCTTGGCAGCAGATTGCACTGCGCAAGGGTGCAGAATTGAGGATTTTGCCTTTCGATGACGAGGGACGCCTGATGACGGAGCGACTCTCCGAGCTCTTGGATGGCAGAACAAAGATGGTTGCCGTAACGCAGGCCTCCAATACTCTCGGAACAATGCCTGATCTTCGCCCAATTATTGAGGCTGCACATGCAGTCGGTGCGCGAGTCTTGGTCGATGGCTGTCAGGGTGTGGTGCATGGCGGAGTCAATGTCGCGGCTTTGGATTGCGACTTTTACGCCTTCTCGGGACATAAACTCTATGCGCCCACAGGTATCGGAGTCCTCTATGGCAAGCGCGAGGTGCTCGAGCAGATGAATCCCTTTATGTTTGGTGGCGATATGGTCGATAGTGTGTCGTTTGAGCGGACTACATTTGCACCGCTGCCGTTGAAGTTCGAGGCCGGAACGGCAAACTTTGTCAGTGCTATAGCCTTGGCGCGTGCTATCGAGTATCTGGAGAGCTTCGATGCTGCAGAGATTGCTGCGCATGAGCACGACCTGTTGGAGTATTGCACCGAGAGGCTGTCTGCGCTTGATGGCGTGAAGATTTACGGTGCGACGAAGGATAAGTGTCCGATTGTGTCGTTTAACCTCGAGGGTGCACACCACTACGATGTGGGTATGATACTCGATAAGTTGGGCGTGGCTATTCGAACGGGTCACCACTGCGCTGAGCCTGTGATGGCTCACTACGGAGTGAGTGGTATGTGCCGTGCATCGTTTGCGATGTATAACACAAGAGAAGAGATTGATGCTTTGGCGGCAGGTTTGGAACGTGCAGCCCGAATGTTGAGATAGATATTGAGAACGGGGTGTGGCACAAGTTGAATGAGTCACCCGAAAAGTGAATAAAGAAACCGAATATTAAAGCTATGTTTATAGTTCTTGAAGGGCTCGATGGAGCCGGCAAATCGACCCAGATAAAGATGCTCAGAGAGTGGTTCAGCGCTCGTGGAGTGGAGAGTGAGTACCTCCACTTTCCGCGATTTGACGCTCCGGTATATGGCGATCTTGTAGCGCGATTTCTGCGTGGAGAGTTTGGCTCTGCCGATGAGGTAAACCCCTATTTGGTGGCGTTGCTTTATGCGGGTGACCGAGCCGATGCAGCAAAGATGGTGCAGGGGTGGATTGACGAGGGCAAGGTTGTTATTGCCGATCGCTATGTCTATTCGAACATAGGCTACCAATGTGCCAAGATCGAAGATGAGGCGGAGCGTGCGAAGTTGCGCCAGTGGATTTTCGACCTCGAATACGACTATAACAAGATTCCGCGCCCCGACCTTTCGCTCTTCTTGGATGTGCCTTTTGCATTTACCGAGCGCAAGTTGACCGAGCAGCGCGAGGGCGATGATCGTAACTATCTGAACGGAGGCAAGGATATCCATGAGGCATCGCTGACTCTACAGCAGGCTGTGCGTAGGGTCTATCTCGAGACTGCAGCTGTGGACGAGAGCCTGCAGGTGGTCGATTGTAGCGATCAGGATGGCGGAATGGCTCTCCCCGAAGAGATATTCATGCGCATAGAGAGTGTGGTCTCCCGAATACTTAAGTAGAGAATGAAATTATGGCACTAACCCGAAAAAGAGCATTTAGAAACTTGGCACATGTCTGTCGCTTTGTGTTGGCAGCGACATTTATTGTGTCGGGATTTGTGAAGTCAGTAGACCCTTGGGGTACTGCGTTGAAGGTGAATGAGTACCTCTCGATTTATGGTTTGGAGTGGTTGTCGCCCATCTCGATGATCTTCTCGATATGGCTGTGTGGAGCGGAACTTATGATGGGCTTGATGCTGACGTTTAAGGTACGCATACGCCTTGTTTCGATCTTTGCCATACTCTCGATGACCTTCTTTGTTGTGCTCACATTTCTGAGTGCGACGTGGCTTCCGGTTGAGGATTGCGGTTGCTTTGGCGATGCTCTAAAACTGTCGCCTTGGGCAACATTCTTCAAAAACCTGCTTTTGTGGCCGTTGGCAGTGGTTGTGTGGTGGCGTTATCGTCCCGACCGTATTCTGGCATTCTCGCGCTTGGAGGTTGCTTTGACAGTGCTCTTCTTCTCGATAGGTATGGGTGTGGGAACTTACTGCTATTTCCATCTGCCACTTATCGACTTTTTACCCTATAAGGTTGGCGTAAATATCCGCGAGGAGATGGCGCAGGCTGCGCAAGAGACACACGAAGAGGATGTGGTAATCGTCTGCCGCAACAAGCGTACGGGTAAGTTGCGCGAATTTGGCCTTAAGGAGCGTGAATGGCATAATACCAAGAGATGGGAGTGGGTCGATACGCGCGTCGAGGCCGAAGATGGGGAGGATCATGTGGTTGTAAAACCGCTTATCAGCGAATTTTCGCTGCGCGATGCCTCCGGTGAGGATGCTACGACTTGGGTTACCGAGTCGGAGGGCAGACTCTATATGATTTGCGTAACGCGGTTTGACCGTATATCTCCCGAGTGCGCTGAGCGTCTGCGTATGGTGGTAGAGAGGGCGGAGTCGGAGGGCGCAGCCGTGTTGTGTGTGACCCCCGAAAGGTTGACCGAGTCGGCATGCCGCACCTTTGCCGATAGTCCCGAGGTGCAGTGCTGTAATATAGATGCTACGGTGCTTAAGACCATTCTGCGAGCCGAAACAGGATTGGTTGTGCTCGAAAATGGGACAATTACGGCAAAGTATAATTGCCGCGATATCGAATAGAGATTAAATGAAGGATAGTATGAAGACTTTTGCAAAGATTTTCGTAGGAGTGGTTGCTACGCTGCTGGCGGTACTGATTGTGGTGCCTATGGTGATGAAGCCCAAGATTGTTGAGGTGGTCAAAAGCGAGGCGAACAAAATGCTCAATGCCCGTTTGGATTTTGGTGACCTCAATTTGAGCCTGTTGCGCCACTTTCCTCACGCTTCGGTCGAGTTGACCGACCTTTCGTTGGTGGGAGTGGAGCGTTTCGAGGGTGATACGTTGGTGGCTGCCGACAGAATCTCTGTGGTGGTTAATCTGATGTCTGTATTTGGCGATGAAGGTTATGAGGTTACCAAGATTTTGCTCAAGCGACCGCAGATTCATGCGCAATGCCTCGCTGATGGAGCAGTGAATTGGGATATTATGAAGAGTGATGACGAGCCCGAAGAGGCTGAGGTGCCCGAAGTTGATGGTAGCGAGGAGCCCTCGTCGTTCAAATTGCAGGTGCGTGATTTCCGCATCACGGATGCCGCTCTCTCGTATGTTGATGAGCAGTCGGGTATGAGCGTTGCAACCTCACCTCTCGATCTGCGACTGCGTGGCGATATGTCGGCGGCACAGACCAACCTCGACCTTATGCTCTCGCTCGGTGGAGTCAACTTTACTACCGGAGGAGTGAAGATGCTCAACAATGCCAATGTGGGACTGGATGCAGTCATTGCGGCCGATCTCGAGAATATGCGTTTTACATTAGCGAAAACAGCACTGAACCTCAATGCTATCGCTCTTACGGCCGATGGTTGGGTTGAATTGGGTGATGTCATGGCGATGGATATTCGCCTCGATAGCTCGAAGGTGCAGTTTAAGGATATTCTGTCGATGATTCCGGCATTCTATACCAAGGATTTCGAGGATTTGACCGCCGGAGGAACACTCTCGCTCGGTGCGTGGGCCAAGGGTGAACTTAATGGCGATAAACTGCCGGCATTTGAGCTCTCGCTGAGTGTGGCGGATGGCCGATTTAAGTATGCTGCGCTGCCCGAGTCGGTAGAGCAGATAGAGGTTTTGGCCAAGGTTGCGAATGCGGGTGGAACGCTTGATGCTACGACTGTGGATGTGCAGAATCTGTCGCTTGCATTTGCAGGCAATTCGCTTGCCGTGTCGTTGAATGCCACGAATCCGATTAGCGATTTGCGATTTAAGGCTGCTGCAAAGGGTAAGGTCGATTTGGGCGCAGTGAAGAGGGTCTATCCTCTCGATGAGTCGATAAATTTGGGTGGAGTAGTGACACTCGATATGGGAGCGGAGGGACGTATGTCCGATATCGAGAAGGAGCGCTACGAATCAATCAAGGCGAGCGGTACACTCGCTATCGAAGATGTTGTTGCAAGGTTGGAAGGAATGCCCGAAATCAACGTCAAGCGTATGGCGGCAACGGTCACCCCCTCAGCTTTGAAACTTGCTGAGTGCGGTGTGACGATTGGAAAGAGCGATCTGTCGGCTACGGGCTCGTTGTCGAACTACATCGGCTACTTCTTGCGCAATACGACGTTGAATGGTTCGCTTGCGTTGAAGTCGCAACTGTTGGACGTTAATGAACTGATGGCTATGATGCCGACAGGCGAAGACGACGAACAACCGACTGCGGAGCCTGCGCCGAAGACGGCAGATGGCGAATCAGAGCCTATGCAGGCTATTGAGGTGCCGAAGAATCTGAATCTATCGTTGGCGGTCGATATGGATAAGATACTCTTCCAGAAGATGACCTTCGAGCAGTTTGTAGGTCGTGTGGCTTTGTCGGATGGCACACTCTCGATAGATCGCCTTGCGCTCGATGCCTTCGGAGGAGAGGTCTCGGCCACGGGTAGCTATTCGACAGCTGCGAATGCGAAATCTCCGAAGCTGAAGCTCGCGCTCGACTTTGCAAATGCGAAGTTTAGTGAAACCTTCCGCCAACTTGACTTTGTGCAGCAGATTGTTCCTCTATTCGAAAAGACCGGTGGTGACTATTCGATGAAGATGTCGCTCTCGACTGCCCTTACCGAGAGTATGGACGTTGATTTCGATTCGCTCAATGCCTCCGGAGAGATTCGTTCGGAACATATCAAGATTCAGAACATTAAAGCATTCGATGTGTTGGCTACAACTCTCAAAGATGACCGTTTGCGCAATATCGAGGCTCGTGATGTGAAGATTGCCTTTGCAATTCGTGATGGTAGGGTCAGCACGTCGCCATTCGATATCAAAATGGGTGATGTGGTGATGACTCTTTCGGGCTCTACGGGGCTCGATACGACCATCGACTATGTTGCCGATATCAAACTGCCGGCCAAGGCTACGGGAGGTGTGCTGTCGAATATTAAAGCCAATATCGGAGGTACATTCTCCGCACCCAAGATTACGCTTGATGTGAAGGAGGCCGCCAAGGAGGCTGTGAATAGTGTGATTAATCAGCAACTGCAAAAGCATACAGGTAGTGCCAATCTTGAAGCAGAGTTCGAGCGTCAGGCTGCAAATATCCGTGCTGAGGCCACCCGAGTGGGTGCCGGTTTGATCGAGGAGGCGAAGCGACAGCGCCAGACTCTTATCGATAAAGCTTCGGGTGCACTTGGAAAACTCGCGGCAGAGAAGAGCGGTGATGCTCTGGTGAGGGCAGCCGAACGTCAGGCGGAGAACCTGAATGTCGAGGCCGAAAAACAGATTGTAAAACTGCGTGAAAAGCTTGTTCAGCAGTAGAACTGTAGCTGTTGTTTTAAGATTGGTATAAAAATTGACTTTCCGTGAAAGAAAGTCAATTTTTTTATGCGCATACCTACTCTTTTATTCGCAATGGTGTTGGTCACAGCGTGTGACTATATGCCCGATAAGCCGGTGCGACCACGTGTTGTACGTGTTGAGACGGCTCAATATGCCCGCTATGTAAATAAGGATTTCGCGGGAATGTCGACTGCAGACGATGCGACCAATCTCGCATTCAAAATTGCCGGTCAGGTACTCTCGGTGCCGGTGGTTAAGGGCGATAGTGTTGCTCGCGGAGCGTTGCTTGCGGTGCTTGATCCTCGCGATGTGGAGTTGCAGGTCGAGGCTACGCGGTCAGCCTTCATGGAGGCACGCTCGCGGCTCGAACGAGCCAAGCGTCTGCGCGATCACGATGCTGTGTCGCAGCAGGAGTACGAAGCAGCGCAAACCCTCTACTCGCAGGCACGCTCAACATATAATAACTCTGCAGATTTATTGAAAGACACACGCCTTCGCGCTCCTTTTGCGGGCGTGATTGAGCGAACCTATGTCGATGCCTATCAACGTGTGTCGGCAGGGCAGACCATACTGCGATTGGTCAATCCGGTGAGCACGACTGTGGGTTTTACCATTCCCGAGAGCAGTCTTGGAGAGCTGACCCGCAAAACCACCTCGTTCAGCGTGCGGTTTGATAATATCCCGAGGGTCGAGTTCGCTGCCGTGCTCAAGGATTATGCTCGTACGGCATCTGATGCTTCAGGCTTTCCCGTATCGTTGCGATTGCCGGATGTCGACCGCGAACGCTACCATATCATCCCCGGCATGTCGTGTACGGTGACCATGCGTAGTGTCGACGAACTTCCCGATGCGGTGTCGCTACCCATATCGGCCATCTACGCACCGATGAGTGGCGGGGATTATGTGTGGGTGGTGGACTCTGCAAATGTTGTTTCACTTCGGAAGGTGCATTTGGGCGAGATTTTTGACCGCGACCGAGTGCTGGTTAATAGCGGAATCGAACCTGGTGAGAGGGTGGTTGTAGCCGGAGTATATCGCCTTAATGAGGGCGAAAAAGTGCGTGTGATTAAGTAGAGGAGGGGTGTGCGTATGAATCTGTCAGAATATTCACTTCGCAATCCGAAGGTTGTTTGGTTTTTGCTCGCAGTGCTACTTGTCGGTGGCGTATGGGGCTTTATGAATATGGGCAAGAAGGAGGATTCGACCTTCGTCATCAAGAGCGCGGTGATTACGGTGTCGTATCCGGGCGCAAATCCATACGAAGTTGAGCAACTTGTGACCGAACCCGTGGAGAGAGAGGTGCAGTCGATGCGTCGAATCCATAAGATTACTTCAGAATCAACCTTTGGCTCCGCCCGAATTGTGGTCGAGGTAGAGCCGGCAACCTCCCCGCGCGAGATACCTCAGCTTTGGGACGAATTGCGTCGCAAAGTGTTGAATATTAGGCCGCAGTTGCCTGACGGAGTGACCGAGGTTGTGGTGAGTGACGATTTTGGAGATGTCTATGGCATATACTACGGCCTATCGTCCGATAGCGGCTACTCTTGGGATGAGATGCGACAAGCTGCGCAACGCATCAAAACACGATTGCTTACGATTGATGGTGTGCAGAAGGTGACGCTCTATGGCGAGCAGACCCCTGTGGTCAATGTCTATATAGCCATAGGAACCCTTGCCAACTTTGCCATACGCCCCGAGAGTATTATCTCGACCATTAGCGGTCAGAATCGCATAGTCAACACGGGTGAGAAGATGGCCGGGGTTATGGAGATCGAGATTTTGGAAGGGAGCACCTACAAAAGCCTTGAAGATATCGAAGATCAACTGCTGATGGCCTCTGATGGTAAGCAATACCGCTTGGGGGATGTGGCACGTGTCGAGTTGGAGTACCGTTCGCCTCCGAGTGCGGTGATGCACATAGACGGAGAGCGGGCTATCGGCATCGGCATCTCGACCGAACCCGAAGTTGATGTGGTAAAGGTTGGAGATAGGGTAGATGCTCTGTTGGCTCAAATTGAGGCAGATTTGCCGGCCGGAATGACGCTGACGGTGCTCTATCCCGAAAATCGTATTGCCCGCGAAGCTAACTATGCCTTTTTGCTCAATTTGGCTGAATCGGTGGCAATTGTTGTGTTGGTCATCATGCTTGCCATGGGTTTGAGGGCGGGAGTTGTTGTCGGCTCATCGTTGCTCTTCTCGATTGGTGGTACTTTGCTTATAATGCAGATGTTGGGCGAGGGTCTTAATCGGACATCGCTGGCCGGATTTATCATAGCTATGGGTATGCTGGTCGATAATGCCATTGTTGTTACGGATAACGCCAGAGGCTTTATGACGCGGGGTGTCGGGCGGGATGCAGCGGTGCTGAGCGGTGCCGACAGACCAAAGTGGGGGCTTCTCGGAGCAACTCTGATAGCCATATTCTCCTATCTGCCACTCTATTTGGCACCCTCGTCTGTTGCCGAGATTGTCAAGCCTTTATTTGTGGTTATTGCCGTGTCGCTGCTGCTTTCATGGGTATTGGCTCTGACGCAGACACCTCTGTTCGGGCGGTCGCTACTGAAGGTGCCATCCGTGCGGAGCGAACGCTCGGTGCGTTATGAGAAGGTGCTGGATGGCGTGTTGATGTCGATGTTGCGCCACCGCTGGTTGACGATAATCTCTGCTCTGCTACTTTTCGTCGGGTCGTTGTGGGCGATAGGCAAGATGCCTCAGAACTTCTTCCCATCGCTCGACAAACCCTATTTTCGTGCCGATGTTATTCTGCCCGATGGGCATAATATCCGCCAGACCGAGAGCGTGCTGCTCGAGATGTCGCAGTGGCTGCGTGAGCAACCCGAGGTTCGTCACGTGTCGGTTACGGCCGGAGGAACACCTCCGCGATACTACTTGGCAAGTAGCAGCGTGGCTGCTCGTCCCAACTTCGGCAATATGCTTGTGGAGTTGTATTCCAAACGACAAACGGCCGATGTCGAACACCGTTTCGAAAGATATGTCGCAGAGAACTATCCCGATGTGTGGTTGCGCTCATCGCTCTTTGCGCTATCTCCGGTGCCTGATGCAACCATCGAACTCGGCTTTGTGGGGGATAATATCGACACCCTTGTCCGTTTGACATCTGCAGTTGAGCAGATTATGCGTGCTGATCCGCGATGCGATAATGTGCGCAACAGCTGGGGTAATCGCCGACCGGCATGGCTCCCTTCCTATTCACAGATGAAGGGTCAGCGTATCGGGGTAAGCCGCAGTCAGATGGCACAGGGTATAACCATCGCCACCGAGGGCTATACTCTTGGTGAGTACCGACGTGGTGACCAATTTATGCCAATCTTGCTCAAAGATGAGAATATCGACAATTACAACCTTGCAAATCTGCAAGCTCTGCCCGTATTTTCGGGGAGTGGAAATGTCTACTCGGTCGAGCAGGCCGTCGATAAGTTCGATTTTGGATTTGATGTCGGGGTAATCAAACGCTACAATCGTCGTCGAGTGATGAAGGCGCAGTGTGACCCTTCATTCGGAGTTAATGCCAAAGCCCTCTTCGATGATCTGCAGGCTTGTGTTGCGCAGAGTGTCACACTGCCCGCAGACTACTCCTATAAGGTATTTGGCGAGCAGGAGAATCAGGTGGAGTCCAATGAGGCTCTCGGTAAGTATCTGCCTCTTACGCTGTTGCTGATATTCATAACCCTGCTACTGCTCTTCCGCAACTATCGCGATCCGATAGTTATCTTGGCGATGATCCCGCTAATTTTTGTGGGAGTGGTGCTCGGCTTGGCACTCTTTGGTAAGAGCTTTAACTTCTTCTCGTTACTCGGTTTGCTCGGCTTGGTTGGTATGAATATCAAGAATGCAGTGATTTTGGTCGATAGAATAGGCGAGGAACGCGCTCGCGGGGAGGGTAGTGCAGCGAGTGCCGTTTTGCGAGCGGTGCGCAGTCGCATTATTCCTGTAACGCTCGCATCGGGAACGACTATTCTCGGAATGTTGCCCCTGCTCTTTGACTCGATGTTTGGAGGTATGGCGGCAACGATTATGGGAGGTCTGTTTGTGGCAACCTTGTTGACAATATTTGTGTTGCCGGTGACCTATTCACTCTTTTACGGAATTAAAGCAGATGATTGATATGAAACGATGCCTTATGACGGTCACTCTTGTGGTAACTGTCCTGACAGCACAAGCACAAATTACGCTTGAAGAGTATCGCGCAAGCGTCATGGAGTATAGCTGGACTCTCAAGAATAGGAACTCCCAGAGCGAGGAGGCTCGCGAAAATATGGGTCGTGCCAAGACCGGATTTCTGCCTTCGCTGGCTGCCAATGGATCATTCTCGGTGCAGTTCCGACATGTCGAAGGGGTGCGCCGTTGGGACTTTGCCCTCCAGCCGCAGATAATCCAAACCCTCTATGCAGGAGGGGCGGTGCGAGCTGCGTGGAAGGGGGCAAAACTCGACTACGACATAGCCCTCTGCAATGAAGCATTTGCAATGCTCGATGTGCGCTATGCGGCCGACTACGCCTATTGGACGCTGTCGGCTATGGCACAATATTTTGAGTCGGTGCGTAGGTATGTCGAGATTATTCGTTCGTTGAAGGAGGTGGTCGATGCACGATTTGCGGAGGGGTATATTGCTAAAGGGGATGTTCTGCAGATCGATTCACGATTGAGCGAAGCAGAGTATGAATTGTCGGTGGCCGAGCAGAACTACTCGGTGGCCATGCACAACTTCAATATCCTGCGTGGCGAGCGACTCGATGCCGAGGTGCTACTTGCGCAGACCATTCGTGATTCGATACCGTTGCCGTCGAGGGTGCCTGTCGAGAATATCGTTGCCTCGCGCCCCGATTATGCGGCTGCTGACCTTGTGCGAAGGCGTGCCGAGGTTGCAGTGCGTTCGGCTCGGGCTCCGTTCAATCCTCAGATAGGTGTTGGTGTGGGAGGTGCGTGGGCCCCCTATTCACCCAATCGAACAGGGCAGACCCAAATCAACGGTTCGTTATTTGCGCAGGTCAGTGTGCCTATTTTTCATTGGGGCGAGCGCCACCGCACAGTTGCAGCTGCACGCGAGCGTGCCCGCCAGAGCGGATTTGCGCAATCGCAACTCTATGACGACATCATGCGCGAGGAGATGAACGGATGGATTACATTGGTCGATAGCAATGCACAGGTTTCGACCTCGATGCGTAGTATGCTTATCGCACGCGAAAATCTCGAAATCAGCACCTACTCCTATAGTGAGGGTGTGACGACCATACTCGATGTGTTGCAGGCGCAGATAAGCTGGTTGCAACTCTATACCAACACAATAACCGCACAGTATAACTATGCGGTTGCAGTGTCGGACTACGAACGAATTACAGCGAGATAAGAGCGATTGACTTACAATCAGACATTGACACTTTCGCTGCTAACGATGGCGATCTCGTGCGATACGGGAGCTATTTTGCGCATCATCTGCAGAGTGCCGCAATAGCTCTCGTTGGCGAGGTTGACCGCACGGCTGACCTTAACCTGGTCGTCCAGGTGACGGCACTCGATGTTGTAGACGATGTGGAACGAGTGGTAGATGCTCTTTGCCATGACGCTCTCGGTGTCGAGTTCGCCACTCATCTCGATTTCGAGGCTTTTGGGCTTGATACGCTCCTTGGCCAGGATGCTCATGATGGTTATGCCGGCACACTCGGCTGTCGCATAGAGCAACATCTCTTTGGGATTTAACGAATCGCATTTTACGCCTTTGGCGAGGCGGAATGTGGTGTCGTGACACCACTCGATAGTTACTTCTACTCTCATAATTTGATGTGTTTGATGATTATTCGTTGTCTATATAGGCAATAATCATTCCCGATTGGGCAGTCGTAGGCTTAATATTCATCGAAGAATCCTTTTTTATGCTCAATATCGTGTGGTAAAACACTTTTTTCTCGGTAAAAATCGTTATATTTGCGCAAATATTATTATACTCCGATATTGTATGCGTAAATATCTTATACTACTGACAACCCTCATGTTGTTGACCCCGTGGTTTGCCGTGGCCAATCATCGCGAAACTGATTCTTCGTTGAAACGAGGAATCGAACTCTACGATGCAGGACGATGGATTGATGCCCGCCATCAACTTTTGAAGGTGCGAGAGATGCTTCCCTCGACTGCCGTATCCGAATTGCAGACGACCGATT
>JAFQFG010000031.1 GCA_017398695.1 Alistipes sp. | reverse complement strand
GGGTGGTGGCTTGCCAAAATGCGATACCATATAACACGCGGATTATGCAGTCGTTAGATAGTTTTATATAATCCGATACTTTAATAAAAAAAAAGATGAAGAGATTTGCACTAATGTCTATTTTTGCCGGCATATTGATTGGTACCGGAGGCTTGGTCTACCTGCGTGTTGGCGGTGTGGCCGGAGCTGTGCTGTTTGCATTCGGATTGTTGTGCGTTGTTATGTGTGGCGCTCAACTCTTTACCGGCAAATCGGGCTTTCTCCCGTATAAGGAGTCGTGGCGACTGCTGCCAATGCTTTTGGGTAACGCGGTCGGCTGCATGATCATGGCATGTGTTACAAGGTATGTGGCGAATGGGACGGTTGATGCAAACCTCTACTCGATTTTGGATGCACGCGAGGCTGCTTCGTGGCATGGGTTGCTTGTGACATCGGCAGGAACGGGAATGATTATGACTTTGGCCGTCTACGGTGCTCGTCGCAAGCACTATCTGCCCCTGCTTTTCGGTGTGCCGGTCTTTATTCTGTGTGGGCTACCTCACTGTGTGGCAGATGCTTACTATTATGCTGTGGCACTGTTGAATGGAGGTGCCGAATGGAGTATGCTCGGGGCTTGGGGCTGGGCGATTGTCGGCAATTATGTCGGTTGTAACCTGCCACGCTGGCTGATGGGCAAGGAGTTTGAAGTATAATCCTCGGAATTGTAAATATATGTAGCTATGAAACAGATAACCGTTGCCGTAGATTCGTTTAAGGGCTCGTTGTCATCGCGAGAGGTCGCTGATGCCTTCGAAGAGGGGTGGCGCAGCTGTTACCCCGATTGTCAGGTGCGCAAGGTGAGTATTGCCGATGGTGGTGAGGGTACGGTGGAGGCGTTGGTCGAAACGCTTGATGGAGAGTATGTCGATGTCGAGGTTTCAGACCCACTCGGACGACCTGTGTCTGCTCGCTATGGAGTTGTGGACAAGGGTAGTACGGCGGTTATCGAAATGTCTGCTGCAAGTGGATTGCCACTCCTGGCATCCGATGAACGCAACCCTATGAAAACCTCCACATTTGGCACGGGTGAGATGGTTGCGGATGCTCTGCGCAGGGGGTGTCGCAAGTTCCTGGTCGGCATTGGAGGTAGTGCCACGAATGATGGCGGGCTCGGCATGGTGCGCGCATTGGGATTTCGGCTTTTGGATGCAGAGGGGAACGAACTGCCGGGTAATGGTGAGTCGCTCGGAAGGCTTGCAGCGATAGATGCTTCGCATGCGATGAGTGAGCTCTCGGAGGCGGAATTTGTCGTTGCATGCGATGTGAATAATCCTCTCTATGGCCCACAGGGTGCGGCCTATGTCTATGCGCCTCAGAAGGGTGCCGATAGGGCTATGGTCGAGGCTTTGGATGCCGGATTGAGGAACTACGCATCTGTGGTTGAGCGGTTTAGTGGCAAGTCGGTGAGCGATATGCCCGGTGCGGGTGCTGCAGGTGGTTTGGGTGCAGGCTTTAAGGCACTGCTTGGAGCAAGGCTCGAACGAGGTATCGACATGGTGCTTGGTGCGATGAGTTTTGCCGACATTATCGAGGGCAGTGACCTTGTGGTGACCGGTGAGGGGCGTTTGGATAGGCAGACGGTTATGGGTAAGGCTCCGAGCGGAGTGTTGCAAGTTGCTAAGGCTCAAGGCATTCCGACCATTGCCATAGGTGGAGCGGTGGCTTGGTGCAAGGAGTTGACCGAGAGTGACTTTGCTGCGATACTGCCCATTGTTCATGCTCCGATTGCGTTGGAGGAGGCGATGCGCACGGATGTGGCTACGGAGAATGTGCGCAGGACGGCTCTGCAAATTGCGAAATTGTTAAATCTCAAAACCGAATAGATGTTATGAATAGTGCTGTTGGAGCTATCGTAGGCTTGGCGTTGGCTATAGTCTTGATTGTACGCAAGTTTTCACCGGTTTATAGCCTTCTGCTTGGCGCGATTGTGGGCGGTCTGCTTGGCGGCTTGGGAGTAGAGGGTACGGTGTCGAATATGATTGCGGGTGTGAAGGACACCACTCCGGCCATAGTACGTATTATTGCGGCAGGAGTGCTCTCGG
>JAFQFG010000030.1 GCA_017398695.1 Alistipes sp. | reverse complement strand
TCTAATGCTCTAATATGCCCATAACGCCTCTGACAAAGCGAACAAAAAAGCGCCCTCGCATCTAAAGCGAGGGCGCAAAACCTTAAAGCCAAAAGCCTAATTTCTAAAAAGCGGACACGGCGCGCACAGAGAAGTTGAGGTTCTTAATGTTGCCGAAGGCCTTGCCATTGCGCATATTGACACGCCATGCGCAGAACTCCCACTTCGTGCTATACTCCGTAGATGACCAATACCAATGAGATGCCCCAATATCCGGAATTTTAGTTCCGCCCTTGGTTGTTAAGGTTTGGTTTATAGCATTGCGAACGGTGTGGTTGATCGTGAATAGCTTTAGTTCCTCAATTGCCGGCAAATACCAACCCTCGCCCAAATCGGTACACCACTTAAAGGCTGGATATTTACTCTGCCAATCGTAGATTTGCTTAACAATATTTGTATTGTATGCACCATCACCTTCGCTATTGGTATCAATAATTGTTTTCTCCTCGGTTTTATCTGATGTCCACGGAATTTTCGATGACTCCGTCATGCTGACAATCTTGCCATGCTCGCCCGATGCATCGACCCAGAAAACAACGCCTTGCTTTTCACCGTCATCGTAGTAGTCGCCCACCTTGTAGGTCTTGACTTCGGGGGTAATCAGCTGATTTGAAAGCATAACCCCGTTAGTTGCGGTTGCGGTGGTTGCGGTGGTTGCACTATTCGAGGGGTTGATTGTCAGTCGGAATGAGATTTTATCGCTACTTACGTTTATCTCTTGCTTGTCGAGGGTCTCGCCATGCTGAAGCATCACCACATGCTTGCCCATTGCAACACTCTCGATTGTCAGCAACCCGTTCTCGTCGGTCACGCCCTTATAGACCTTGTCGAGATAGACATCCGCACCCACAACATTCGTTGCTACGGCTATCGACAACAAGAGGTTGAGTTGTCCGTCGAGTCGATACTCCTTGTTGCCCTCGAGGTTGAGAGCTACCTCGTTCGAGTCGCCGTACTTTTCGTGCTGGAGATAGAAACGGGTATGCTCCTTGGCGGTAAGCTCGATAATCAGTCCATTGCCCTCATACGCAGTCAGTTGGCGAGTGAGCTCCACGCTGCCACCGATGGTGCGGACAACAATCTTTTCGATATCCTCGCGCGACATGCGGTTGAGGTGAATCTTGATGCGTGCGCATGGACGTTTCGAGCGGTCGAGACCGATTTTGTCGATGCCGACACCGGTAAGAGCATCGGTCTGTACGGGGCGGAATGTCGAGGGGTCGAGATTGATTAAACGCTTTGCCTCTTGCGCTGTGGTGGGCATCGTAAACAGCGACACCAAGGTCGTCAGCGCGATTATCAGGGCTTGTTTCATAGTGTAATATCTGGGTTGTTTTGGTTTAATTGTACAAAATTAGAAAATAATTCGTAATTTTTAATTCTCAATTTTGAATTTATTTGTATCTTTGTATAGTATTATTGTTATAATGCAAACAACAACTAAATTTTTTATACATTTTATGAAAAAGCACAATTTCAACGCCGGACCCTCCATCCTCCCGGATGTGGTTCTCCAGAATGCCGCAAAGGCAATTATCGACTTCAATGGTTCCGGTTTGTCACTCCTCTCGATTTCTCATCGTACCAAGGATTTCGAGGATGTGCTCAATGAGGCGCAGACGCTCTTCCGTGAGCTGCTCCACATCCCCGACAACTATAAGATTTTCTTTGTTAGCGGTGGTGCCAGCACCCAATTCTTCCATATCCCTGCCAACTTTTTGAAGACCAAGGCTGGCTATGTCAATACGGGCGTATGGTCGAAGAAGGCTATCAAAGAGGCGAAACACTATGGTGAGGTGCAGGTGGTTGCATCGTCGGAGGATAAGAATTTTACCTATATCCCGAAGGGCTTTGCGATCCCGGCCGACCTCGATTACCTCTACATCTGCTCGAATAACACCATCTATGGCTCGGAGTATAAGGTCGACATCGACTCGCCTGTGCCTCTCATTGCCGATATGAGTTCGGATATTATGAGCCGTCCGGTGGATGTGTCGAAATATGCGATGATTTATGGAGGTGCGCAGAAGAACCTTGCTCCTGCGGGTGTTACGTTTGTAATCATCCGTGACGACATGCTCGAGAAGGTTGTGCGTGAGTTGCCCTCGATGATGAATGTGAATACCCATGTTGCCAACAATTCGATGTTCAACACTCCGCCGGTGTTCCCCATCTACGTTATGAACGAGACCCTGCGCTGGCTGAAGGCGCAAGGCGGCGTGGAGGAGATCTATCGTCGCAATCTCGAGAAGGCCGAGCTGCTCTACAACGAGATTGACCGCAACTCGCTCTTCCGTGGCACGGTCGAGAAGGAGGATCGCTCGCTGATGAATATCTGCTTCGTGATGTCGGAGGGCAACGAGGAGTTGGCTCCCGAGTTCATGGAGTTTGCCAAGGAGCGTGGCATGGTCGGCATCAAGGGTCACCGTCTGGTTGGCGGATTCCGTGCATCGTGCTACAATGCTTGCCCGAAGGAGTCGGTTGAGGCTCTGGTGGCTTGCATGCAGGAGTTTGAGAAGATGAAGGCTAATCAGTAGACCTATGGCAACGATTATCCCATATACATACGAACGTAAAAGAGAGAAAACAATTCATTTTACATCACTTGTGGAGAATATGAAAGTTCTTGTTGCAACCGAGAAACCCTTTGCAGCCGAGGCTGTGAATGGCATCAAGGAGATCTGTGAGGCTGCAGGCTATGAGGTCGTGCTGCTCGAGAAATATACGGATAAAGCCCAACTGCTGGAGGCTGTGGCCGATGTCGATGCACTGATTGTGCGTAGCGATAAGGTTACGGCTGAGGTTATCGAGGCGGCTCGAAATCTAAAAATCGTTGTCCGCGCCGGTGCCGGTTATGATAATGTCGATTTGGCAGCGGCTACGGCTCGCGGGGTAGTGGTGATGAACACCCCGGGTCAAAATTCGAATGCTGTGGCTGAGTTGGCGTTGGCGATGATGATCTATATGTCGCGTAACCGCTTCACTCCGGGTACGGGTAGCGAGATTCAGGGCAAGACCCTCGGTATCCATGCCTACGGAAATGTGGGTAAGTTGGTCGGCCGTAAGGGTAAGGCTATGGGGATGAATGTCATCGCCTATGACCCCTTCATCACCGATGATTTTGTCTTCGAGAATGACGGAGTGCGCAAAGTCGGCTCGGTCGAGGAGTTGTATGCGCAGTCAGACTTCCTATCGTTGCATATCCCTGCAACGCCTGCGACCAAAGGCTCGATCGGCTATGACCTGCTGACCTCGATGCCTAAGGGCGCAACGCTGGTCAACACAGCGCGCAAGGAGGTTATTGACGAGGCCGGTCTGGAGAAGGCGCTCGATGAGCGTGCGGACCTGAAGTATATCACAGATATTGCCCCTGACGCTGTGGAGCATCTGGCTGAGAAGTTCGGTAAGCGATTCTTCGCTACGCCCAAGAAGATGGGTGCCGAGACTGCCGAGGCTAATATCAATGCGGGCTTGGCGGCTGCACGTCAGATTGTCGACTACTTCGTCAATGGCACGACACGTTTCCAAGTTAATAAGTAATAACCAATAAATCAAAGTATTATGGTAAAAATCAAACCTTTCAAAGGTATACGTCCCCCGAAGGAACTTGCATCGGAGGTGGCATCGCGCCCCTATGACGTGCTGAACTCCGCGGAGGCTAAGGCCGAGGCTACGGAGCGTTCATTGCTGCATATTATCAAGCCCGAGATAGATTTCGATCCCATCGCTGATGAGCACTCTCAGGAGGTTTACGACAAGGCAGTCGAGAACTTCCGCTTGTGGCGCGAGAAGGGATGGCTTGAGCAGGATGGCGAGGAGTACTACTACATCTATGCCCAGACGATGAATGGTCGTACACAGTATGGATTGGCGATGTGCTGCCACTTTGAGGATTACCTCTCGGGAGCCATCAAGAAGCATGAATTGACACGCCCCGACAAGGAGGAGGACCGTATGAAGCATGTCTTCAACCAGCAGGCTAATATCGAGCCGGTATTCTTTGCCTATCCCGACCATGCAGATATTGATGCGATAGTGTCAGCTTGGGTTGCTGAGCATGAGGCCGACTACGACTTTGTAGCAGAGGATGGCTTTGGACACCACTTCTGGGTTATCCGCGATGCGGCTACCAATAAGCGTATTACCGAGATTTTTGCCGAGATTCCGGCGTTGTATGTTGCTGATGGACACCACCGCACGGCTGCGGCTGCACGTGTGGGTCAGGCTCTGATGGAGAAGAATCCTGCGCATCGTGGCGATGAGGAGTATTGCTACTTCCTCGCGGTGACCTTCCCCGCATCGCAACTCAAGATTATCGACTATAACCGCGTAGTGAAGGATTTGAACGGAATGTCGCCCGAGCAGTTTGTGGAGGCTTTGTGTGAGAATTTCGTTGTCGAAAAGGTGGGTAGTGAGATTTATACCCCTGCGGCACTTCATAACTTTGCAATGTACTTGGAGGGTGAGTGGTATTCGCTCACTGCAAAGGAGGGTACTTATAACGATGCCGACCCGATTGGTGTGCTGGATGTGACTGTGTTGTCGGATTTGGTGCTGGATAAGCTTCTCGGCATTGCCGACCTGCGCACATCAAAGCGCATCGACTTTGTGGGCGGTATCCGTGGCTTGGGCGAGTTGAAGCGCAGAGTCGATAGCGGTGAGATGGCAGTTGCATTTGCACTCTATCCGGTCTCGATGAAGCAACTTATCGACATTGCCGATACGGGCAATATCATGCCTCCCAAGACAACTTGGTTTGAGCCAAAGTTGCGATCGGGTGTGGTAATCCACTCGTTCGAGGAGTAGCCGAACTCGATCTTGAAATGTTTGGGGTGTCGGTTCTGCTGGCACCCCGATTTGTTGCACATTAAAAGAGAAAAACAGATGAAAATAGCGGTTCCGACACGTGATGGATGTGTCGATAATCATTTCGGTCATTGCGATCACTATACCATTTTTACCATCGAGGAGCATCGTGTCGTTGCTCGTGAGGAGTTGCCCTCACCGCAGGGTTGCGGCTGCAAGTCGGGTATAGCTGCCGTTTTGGAGCAGATAGGCGTAGAGGTTATGCTGGCCGGGTCGATGGGTGAGGGTGCCAAAAATACGCTCCAGGCCCACAATATCAAGGTCGTGCGTGGTTGCACGGGCAATATCGAGAATCTGGTGGCAAGCTATCTTACCGGATTTGTGCTCGATTCGGGCGTGGGTTGTGCCGGTCACGGCGACGACCATCAATGCTCCAATCACTAAATACTACGCACATAAAAAAACGAGAAAGATATGAAGGATAAGATGTCGAGAAATATGATTGTAGACCTGCTGATGTTTGTGGCTATGGCGTTGACCAGCATCAGTGGATACCTTGTTAAGTGCGTAGTTCGTCGTTCGAGAGGTATAGATTCGTTTATGGGTCTTGGTCGCCACGGCTGGCGTGAGGTGCACCTGTGGGCCGGAATTGTGGTTGTTGTGCTGTTGGCGGTGCATGTCTACCAACATCGCGCGATGGTTGATGCATGGTTCCGCAAGCATGTCCCTCACAGCCCGACGCGCATAGCCCTCTATGTCGTCCTGATATTGCTCCTGGCAGCTTCGGTACTGCCGTGGCTCACGATGGAGATTTAGTACAGCTTCCCGACAAGAGGATAGTGAAAAACAGACGAGCGACCTTGCTTCAGGTCGCTCGTCTGTTAATGTCTGAGTGTTCGGCTTGCGTGCGAATTTGCAAAAGTGGTGATGAGAGTTGCTGGAATCCGGCCCCTCTGCAAGGTTTTTTTGCTGACTGTCGCTTAAATGAAGACAGAGTGCACCGAGAAACCTCTCCTGTGCACTCTGCCGAAAAAAAGCCTATGTGTGATTCTAACCGATCAACGGTTTTACTAAGCCGAAGAGCAACCATGCCACCAACAACGTGAGGCAGATGTTGAAAGTCTGCGCAGTGAGGAATGCATAGAGTACATTGCGGTTCTCCTTCGATATGATATCTTTGAGTCGTGTATCCATGCCGATGCAGACGAATGCTAACGAGAAGAAGAGGGTAGAGAGTGTCTTCGCAAACGAGGTCTCCATCAACTTTCCTTTGGCATTGAGAGTGAAGAGGTCTGCCTCCTTCAGCAGCGAGAAGACGAGCGATGCAACAACGAATGCTAAGATGAATTTCGGGAATTTATCCCAAACAATCTTGAGCGATGGACGCTGCTTGCCGCCACCCTCACCCTTGGTCGAGAGGTATAGCGCGATAAAGAATGCTACAACTCCGATAAGTACGTTCTGTGTAGCCTTCACAACGATAGCCGTACGATTGGCAATCTCGCCAGCCATTTCGGACGATGCAGCCACACCGCTGGTGGTGTCGATGGTACCACCAATCCATGCGCCTGCAATCTCCTGCTGAACTTGTGGGTCGCTCGAGAGCAGCGGCACGATTGTGTTTGCCAACCAAGGCATCAGATATATCATCGGAACAACGATAATCAGTACAACTGAAACGATGTATGAAAGACTCTTCTTGTCGGTACCCGCCACTCCGGCAGCGGTGATGCAGGCCGATACGCCACAGATGGTTACACCGCTCGAGAGTGTCATTGCCGTAGCCTGCTCAACCTTGAAGAGTTTGCGCGAGATGAGGTATGCAAAGAACCAAACAACCGTCACGACAACACATGCCTGCAAAAGGCCTACAGCACCCGATTTGAGCACATCGCTAATCATGATTGTAGCACCAAGACAGACTACGCCCGTCTTGATGAAGAACTCACCCTGAATAGCCGGCTTGAGCCACTCTGGAATGTGGAAACAGTTGCGAATAATGAGTCCGAAGATTACCGAGAAGAATACCGGCTCCAATCCGAGCTCACTCTTGATGTAGGGGTTGCTGCCGATCCACATCGCCAATGCAGCGATGATGAAGATTACGACAAACGACCAAAACAAGCCCTTCATCGGACGGCTCAGCAGGCGGTTGCCGGCATAGAGTATGACGATGGCTATAACGAAGAGTGCCGCAATGTCAATCCATGCCTTTGCTGTTGTCAGATCGGTCGGAATTTTGGGTCCTCCATTCATCAACGATGCGCAGCCTGCCAAAATAAGCAGTGGGATACTTAGGAAGGTTACTACCCAATCCTCGGTTTTGAATTGTTGTAGAAATTTTTTCATAGTCTCTGTTATTTTGTTAAATTACGTTCGTTGTTGTATCGCCCTGTCATGGCAGGGTTACGACAAAAATAGCTATCATTACCGTAAATGTTGTAAGTATTTATACTTAAACAGATGTTCGCTCTCTCCTTCGCGGCTTAGGAAAAAAGTCTGTCTTGATTGTAAAAAGCCCGCTTTTTTAATATAAGGTAGCAATAATTTGCTATATCGGTGAAAAATTGTTATCTTTGTGCCCCAAATTGAGCTTGAATGAGCCTTTAGTGGCGCATGGTAGCGCGCTAAGTGAGGTTGTTGAGCAATTTGGGATGGAGATGCAAATCAGATAAACAAACATATAATTATGAAAATCGTTAGAGAACAAAAAGAGTTGCATGCGTCGCTTATCAGAGTGACCGTTGATGAAAAGGATTATGGTGAGGCTGTCGAGAAGACTCTTCGCGAGTACAAGCGTAAGGCTAATATTCCGGGATTCCGCCCGGGTATGGTGCCTATGGGTATTGTGAAGAAGATGTACGGCAAGGGCGTTGTGGCCGAGGAGTCGTATCGTTTGGCTTCGCACTCGGCATTCGATTATCTCCAGAAGGAGAATATCGACTATGTCGGTGATGTTATCCCCGCAGAGGAGCAGGGTGATTTCGATTTCGAGAACAACACCGAGTTCGAGTTCGTATTCGAGATTGGCGAGGCTCCGGCAGTATACCTCGAGCTCTCGGCAAAGGATAAGGTTACCTACAACCGCATCAAGGTTGATAAGAAGATGCACAACGACTTCAAGGATAACTACCTGCGTCGTTTCGGCCGTTTGGTAGACGTCGATAAGGTTAAGAAGGATGAGGCGTTGAGCGTAACGCTCGATAATGGTGATATGCGCATCGAGGAGGCTTATGTGGGTCTTATCTCGATGAGCGACGAAGAGCGCAAACCCTTTATCGGCAAGAAGGTTGGCTACAAGACTACGGTAAATATTAACGACCTCTATAAGAATCCTGCACAGCGTGCTTCGATTCTACAGGTTAAGGAGGCGGAGTTGGAGGGTATCAATCCCGAATTCTCGCTCGAGATTACCAAGATTCGTCAGTTTGCAAATCCTGAGCTCAATGAGGAGTTCTTCAAGATGGCATTCCCCGCAGGTGATGTGACTAACGAGGAGCAGCTCGATGCATTTGTTGATGCCGAGATCGAGAAGGAGCTTTCGCGTGAGAGCGATTACCTCTTTACTCTTCAGTTGCGCAACTACCTGCTCGAAAAGGCTCAGTTGGAGATGCCGACCGAGTTCCTGAAGCGTTGGTTGTATGTAATCAACGAGGGTAAATTCACGATGGAGGATATCGAGAAGGATTTCGATGGTTTCGTGAAGATGTTCTCGTGGAACTATCTGCAGAAACACTTTATCCAGACTCTGGAGCTGAACGTAACGGCCGAGGAGGCTGCTGCTGAGGCTAAGGTGTTTGCCGCAGCTCAGTTCGCTCAGTACGGTATGCCTTCGGCACCCGAGGAGATGCTCGAGAACTTCTCGAAGCAGATTCTCGAGAATAAGGAGCAGTCGCAGAAGATCTATGAGAAACTCTATGAGCAGAAGGTCGTTGAGGCGGTGAAGGCGAAGATTAAGGTTACCGAGAAGAAGGTGTCGGCAGAGGACTTTGCCGCTCTGGCAAAGGAGATTTAGTCTTTTCCGTAGAAAATAGATAGTTCGAAAACTCTGCGGGTTTGGTTTTTGCAACACTCCGCAGAGTTTTTGCTGTTAAAAGGGGGTGACTGTGCTGAAAGATGCCCCTAAAATCAAGAATTAACAAAAAAGAAAGATATGTCAGAATTCGAAAAATTCGCCAAAGGATGTGCCGGTCTTAGTTCGCTCACGTTGCACGACTATATTTCGACACAGTCGGCATACGTTTCGCCCACGATTATCGAGGAGCGCCAGTTGAACGTGGCAACGATGGATGTGTTCTCTCGCCTGATGATGGATCGCATCATCTTCCTCGGAGCGCCAATCAATGATGATGTTGCCAATATTATTCAGGCACAACTCCTCTTCCTCGAGTCGGTAGACCCCGATAAGGATATCCAGATTTACATCAACTCTCCCGGAGGCTCGGTCTCGGCCGGCTTGGGTATCTACGATACGATGCAGCTTGTAAATTGTGATGTATCGACCATTTGTACGGGCATGGCGGCTTCGATGGGAGCCGTGTTGCTGACCGCGGGAGCGAAGGGCAAGCGTTCGGCTCTGCCTCACTCGCGAGTGATGATTCATCAGCCGCTGGGTGGAGTTCAGGGTCAGGCATCAGATATCGAGATTACAGCTCGCGAGATAGCCCGCACCAAGCGAGAACTCTATGAGATTCTCTCGGAGCACTCGGGCGTGGCCATGAAGAAGATTGAGCGCGATGCCGACCGTGATTATTGGCTCACGGCTGCCGAGGCGAAGGAGTATGGGCTCATAGACGAAGTGTTAACCAAAAGAGTGAAATAAGGATGGCTGAAAAGAGAAACGGTCGTGGAGGTGGCGGCTCTCGTGAGAACGAGTGCTGCGATTTCTGCGGTTCGCGTCGTAACGATGTTGAACTGCTGCTTACAAGCAGCGACCATCGACTCAATATATGCAACAACTGCATTGCCGAGGCTCATAAGATGCTCGTTGCAGGTGGCATTATCAAAGATAACGGACGACGTACGGCCGGAGCTGCGGCGTATGTCGATAAGGCTCCGCAGACGATGGAAGAGCTGCTTAAGCCTGTGCAGATTAAGGACTTTCTGGATCAATATGTTATCGGTCAGGATAGCGCGAAGCGATTTATATCGGTGGCGGTGTATAACCACTATAAACGACTGATTTGTAGCCGTATGGGTACGTCGACCGACGATGTCGAGATTGATAAGTCAAACATCTTGCTTGTCGGACCTACGGGTACGGGTAAAACCTTGATTGCCAAGACTATTGCCAAGCTGCTGAATGTGCCTTTTACAATTGTCGATGCTACGGTGCTGACCGAGGCGGGATATGTTGGTGAGGATGTCGAGAGTATCCTCTCGCGCTTGTTGCAGGTAGCCGATTATAACCTCGAGGCTGCAGAGCGTGGCATCGTGTTTATTGACGAGATTGACAAGATTGCACGCAAAGGCGATAACCCAAGCATTACGCGCGATGTGTCGGGCGAGGGAGTGCAGCAGGCTCTGCTCAAGATGCTGGAGGGTACGATTGTGAATGTTCCGCCCAAGGGTGGTCGCAAGCACCCCGATCAGGATTTTATCCATGTCAATACCAAGAATATACTCTTCATCTGTGGTGGAGCGTTTGACGGCATCGAGAAGAAGATCGCTCAGCGCCTGAATACGCGAGCCATGGGTTATGGCAGGGTGCAGATGGATGCTGTCGACCGCGGAAACATGATGCAGTATGTTATGCCGCAGGATGTGCGTACATTCGGACTTATTCCGGAGTTGGTGGGACGTTTGCCGGTGCTGACCTATATGGAGCCCCTTTCGAAGGAGGCGCTGCGTTCGATTTTGACCGAGCCGAAGAATGCCATCGTCAAACAGTATGAGCGTCTGTTCGAGATGGATGGCGTTGCGCTGAAGTTTGAGCCGGAGGTGCTGGATTATATTGTCGATAAGGCAGTGGAGTATAAACTCGGTGCACGAGGCTTGCGTTCGATATGTGAGGCGATTATGATGGATACGATGTTTGAGGTGCCGACCTCGGGCAATCGTAAATTCGTTGTGACGCTCGACTATGCAAAACGTAAGGTGGAAAAGACAAATTTTTCAGAATTTAGACAAGTTGTATAAATATTTTTTGTATATTTACAATTCAAAAGCGAAACATATCTAACACTTATTATTATATGGTAGCCGATAAATCCAAACTTCTTGCTGCCGCGAACAATATCCGCGTTTTGGCAGCTTCAATGGTTGAAACAGCAAAATCGGGACATCCCGGAGGTGCAATGGGCGGAGCAGATTTTATCAATGTGCTCTATGCCGAGTATCTGCGTTATGACCCTGATGATGCACTCTATCCCTTCCGCGACCGCTTGTTCCTCGATCCGGGACACATGTCGCCGATGCTCTATTCGGTGCTGGCCTTGGCCGGTAAGTATACGATGGAGGATTTGGCATCGTTCCGTCAGTGGGATAGCGTAACACCTGGTCACCCCGAGGTGGATGTTCTGCGTGGTGTTGAGAATACTTCGGGTCCATTGGGTCAGGGTCATGCCATGGGTGTCGGAGCGGCCATTGCCGAGCGATTCTTTGCAGCGCGTTTTGGCGAGTGGTTAGAGCATAAGACCTATATCTACATCTCGGATGGTGCCGTTCAGGAGGAGATTTCGCAGGGTGTAGGACGTATAGCCGGCAACCTCGGCCTTCATAATGTCATTATGTACTACGACTCGAATAACGTCCAGCTATCGACCAAGGTTGATGAGGTGGATACTGAGGATGTCGCTATGAAGTATCGCGCTTGGGGATGGCATGTTATCGAGATTTGTGGTAGCGATATAGACCAGATTCGCGCAGCCCTCGATGAGGCTAATGCCCAGACCGAATCTCCGACAATCATCATCGGTAAGACCGTGATGGGTAAGGGTGCTGTGGCAGCCGATGGCTCAAGCTTTGAGGATAAGGTGTCGACTCACGGACAGCCTCTGTCTGCTGCCGGTGCCGACTTTGCAGCTACGGTCAAGGGTCTTGGCGGTGATGCCGAGAACCCATTTGCCATCTTCCCCGAGAGTGCCGAGATCTATGAGGCTCGTCGCGAGGAGTTGCGCGAGATTATCAAGGCTCGCAAGGCTGTGGAGCATGAGTGGCGTTCGCAGAATGCGGCTTTAGCTCTCAAACTTGACATGTTCCTCAATGGAGAGCTTCCTGCAATCGACTATAAGAGCATTGAGATGAAGCCCGATCAAGCGACTCGTGCCGCTTCGGCTGCGATGCTTGGAGTCTATGCCGAGAAGATTGAAAATATGATTGTTGCTTCGGCCGATTTGAGCAATTCGGATAAGACGGATGGTTTCCTTAAGAAGACCAAGGCTTTCGCCAAGGGCGACTTCTCGGGTAAATTCTTCCAGGCCGGTGTTTCGGAGTTAACGATGGCTTGTATGATGAATGGTATGGCTCTGCACGGAGGTGTTATTCCTGCATGTGGTACCTTCTTCGTCTTCTCGGACTATATGAAGCCGGTGGTGCGTTTGTCGGCATTGATGCATCTGCACGTAATCTATATCTGGACACATGACTCGTTCCGTGTGGGCGAGGATGGACCTACTCACCAGCCCGTGGAGCATGAGGCACAGATCCGACTGATGGAGCATCTGCGTAACCATAAGGGTGAGCGCTCGATGGTTGTGCTTCGTCCGGCCGATGCAGAAGAGACGGTGGCGGCTTGGAAGGTGGCTGTCGAGGAGATGCGTCCGGTGGCATTGGTTCTTTCGCGTCAAAATATCAAGAGCTTGCCCGCTCTCGGTGTGAGCCGTCGTGAGGAGGCTATGCAGCTTACGAAGGGTGCTTATATCGTTGTAGATAAGGCGAAACCGAGCGTGGTAATGGTGGCTTCGGGCTCGGAGGTCGCAACACTTGTTGAGGGTGCAGCGCTTTTGGAGCAGGAGGGTATAGGTGTTCGTGTAGTGAGCGTTCCGAGTGAGGGATTGTTCCGCGATCAGCCTAAATCGTACCAGGATAGCGTATTGCCCGAGGGAGTTGTGCGTTATGGAATGACTTCGGGTCTGCCTGTGACACTGCTCTCGTTGGTGGGCGACATGAACGCCATCCACGGCCTCGACCACTTCGGTTATTCGGCTCCCTACAAGGTGCTGGATGAGAAGTTCGGCTACAACGGAGAGACCGTCTGCCGTGAGGTTAAGGCTCTGCTTGGTAAGTAAATTCCAACTTGTTGTATAACTGATGATTGCGGAGGGGTGACAGCGTGTTGAACTCTATGCTGACACTCTTCTGCGGTTTAACAAAAAACTATTATACCTATGAAAAAACTTATTTATTCGTTGATGCTCATCTGCTTTGCGATAACGGCAACGGATGTTGTAGCACAAGCTCCGGCTCAGCAGAAGGCAAAGCCCAAGAAGTTCCATGGTAATCCCGAGTATTACCTCGAGGTGCAGGGCTCGCATATCTTCAAACTTGTAGACCAGGCTCTCGATGAGTATCCTCCGGTGCCGGGTGCTTCGACTATCCGTAAGTCGATTCTCTTCAATCTCGATGCTCTGTTGCACGATACGAAATTTGATAATTCGGAGTATCTGCGTGAGTTCTGCGATTCGCGAGTGAGCAAGACTGTTGCACGTTTCCAGACTCCTGTAAAGAAGGGTATGGATGTCTGCAAGGTCTATAACGAGGGATTTGTGGCTCGTACCAAGTCGGCGAGCATCGCTTTTGACCTCGTGCGTGGTACCTACCTTGCCAGTGGTGCTCATAAGGGCTCGGATTATAGAATCGTAGCTGATGATCAGATGGCAGCTATCATTGATAAGTGTGATGTGCTCTTCCTTTCGCACAACCACGCCGATCACGTGGACCGTTGGGTTGTTGACAAGTTTATTGCTGCCAACAAGCCGGTAATCGCTCCTACGCAGATTCTGCCCGATGTCAAGGGCGTGACCCACTATCGCTCGGAGACTGAGGTGCTCAGCGTTGAGGTTCCCTTGAAAACCGGTATCACTTTGGCTGTGAAGATTTTCCCCGGACACCAGCATCCGATTATGAACAACATCTATGTTGTGACCACTCCCGAGGGCTACTCGGTGTGCCATACGGGCGACCAGTACAGCAATACTGACTTTACGTGGATCGAGAGCGCAAGGGTTAATGCACCGAAGATTGATGCTCTGATTATGAACTGCTGGACTCCCAAGCCGATGCAGACCGTTAAGGGATTCAATCCTCGCTATGTGATTACGGCTCACGAGAATGAGATGGGCCACAGCATCGACCACCGCGAGGCATTCTGGCTTACATTTGATAAGTTTAAGGAGTGTAAGTATCCTTATGTCGTTATGGCGTGGGGCGAGGGTTTCTTGGTTAAGTAAGTCTATATGGAGTAGACCAATAACCCTATACTCAAATTCAAAGGGTGTGTCCTAAAATTGCTGGACACACCCTTTCTCTATTAAATCAATTCGCGACTTTTGGCTACTCCCAGAGGTTGCGTGGATATACGCCATCAGCAATCAACTGCTCGATCTTGGCAACCAGAGCGGGCTTATCCTCCTTATATGTCACACCAAACCAGAGTGCCGATGTGCTCAACACCTTGAGCTTGGCCATGCCGTTGCCGATGAGGTGATTAACCATCAACGGAATGAAGAACTCAGCCTTCAGATTTTGGCTGTTTTCAGCAAGGAATCCCTTGAAATACTCCTTCGAGTAGTCGAAATAGTCGGGAGTAAATCCAAAGAGGTTCATCGATACGGGGGTATTCTCTGCGAGGGGCTCGTCGGTGCCGAGGTCGTGGAATACGATTGTGCCGTTTACGCGCTCAATCTGCGTGCGCTCAACCATCGAGGTCAGGAAACGGTTTTCGTCAATCTCGCACACACCGCGCGACACGGTACCATTCTCCGAGAGGGTCTTGTTGACCTCGTAGCCTACCATGCAGTAGTGGTTCTTCGAGCCTTCGAGCTGGCTCAAGTAGCTGCCAATAACCTTGTAAGCGTCAGCACCGTAGAAGTCATCAGCGTTGATTACGGCAAACGGCTCCTTGATGGCATCTGCAGCCATCATTACAGCGTGGTTAGTACCCCATGGCTTTACGCGACCTTCGGGAACGGAGAAGCCCTCGGGCAGATAGTCCAACTCCTGGAAAACATACTCCACCTCGATTTTGCCACCGAAACGCTCGGCATTGAAAATCTCGGTAAACTCCTTCTCAAACGAGTGGCGGATAACGAACACCACCTTGCCAAATCCGGCACGGATAGCGTCATAAATCGAATAGTCGATAATAGCCTCGCCGTTGGGGCCTACGCCGTCCATCTGCTTGAGTGAGCCGTAGCGCGAACCCATGCCTGCTGCGAGAACCAATAATGTCGGTTTAATCATAATTTTGAATTTGAAGGTTTTACGTTAATTGACACAAAGGTAGCAAAATTTCGGAAAGTTGCACCACTTTGTGCCATTAAATCAAAACATTCTCCGTCGAATATTGTTTTTTTTGCCAGAAATTCATATATTTGCGAAAGTAATCAACAGACATATTGTGGACATAGGTTCAGTATAAGGGTATCAAATACCCCCTCCCGACAATTTCGGGGGGGGGTATTTCGTTGATTATCAAGCATTTACGAATATTGACTTGTTGGTCAGAAGTTAAACAGTGTGTAATAAAATCATGAAAAAAATCTACTACCAAAGACCTCTCATCGAGATCGTCGCTATCAACAACGAAAGGGGCTTTGCATTCTCGGGTAGTATTCTCGATTGGGACAAAGATGGTACCGACCATGGTGGCGATGCGGAGTAGCTCGCCCGGGCAAATTGAACAAAATGTAAACAAACAATAAATCAGATGCTTATGAGAGTAAAATTTTTACTTTTAGCGGGTTGTGCAGCTATGCTGGCGAGTTGCACCAACGACCCATTCGACGAGGGACATGTTCCCGTATCGGGAGCGCCTCAAATCCACATCAGTGGCTCTATCGACCAAACCTACACTACTCGTGTGGATGATGGAGGATTTTGTGATGGCGACCAGATTGGTCTTTATGGTGTAAACTACACCGATAACAACTCTGTTGCGGGAGAACTTCTCGATGAGGGCAACCAGGTCGATAATGCCCGCTATACTTTCGATGAAGCTAATTGGAAGTGGGTGTCGAGTGGCAATATCTACTATAAGGATGCCGAGACAAATATCGACCTCTATGGCTACTATCCTTATGGCTCTGTAAACAGCGTTAGCGAGTATGCCTTCGAGGTTGAGCAAGACCAGTCAGGCGGCAATGCAGTTGATGGCTACGCTATGTCGGATTTCTTGTGGGGCAAGACCGAGAATGTAACACCAAGTGAGAATAAGGTTAAGATTAAGTTCAGCCATAAGATGGCGTGTGCCAATGTTATCCTTGCCGAGGGCGATGGCTTCGAGAGTGGCGAGTTCGATATGCTGGAGAAGCTCGTGCTTGTTATGAATACCACCCGCACCTCGACTATCGACCTCTCTACGGGTAAGGTTACCGCTACGGGTAATGCTGCCAGAGAGGGTATCGTTATGAAGAGTGGCGCCGAGGGCTTCCGCGCTATCGTCGTTCCGCAGAGCGTCGATGCGGGACAAACCCTCTTTAGCATTACTGTTAACGGTATTCCTTATACCTTTAAGTATAAGGTGCAGAATGAATTGAAAGAGTGGATCCCTGCATCCTTTACCTACGAGGCGGGCAAGCAGAGCAAGTTTACTATCAAAATCAATAAGAAGAAGCACTCGGGCGAGTATGAGTTCATACTTACCGATACCGAGATTCTCGACTGGGTTGCCGACCTTGACACCCACGGTGGCGAGGCACGCCAGTACTATGTTGTTCACTGCGAGGAGCCAGGTACTCTCGAGGCAAAGATTCTTGCAGACAAGAAAAACCCTGCCAAGATTAAAAATTTGAAGGTTAGCGGTAAAATCTGTGCTGACGACTTTTACTTTATGCGCGACAAGATGGATATCTTGCAGTCAATCAACCTTAAGGAGGCGGAAATTGTTGGAATCAAATGGAGCTGGTGGGGCAGTATCAATGGCCAGGGGGTTTGCGAGTACTTCTCGACCGAAATGCCGCAATCGCTCGAAGAGGCCACTAAGGAGGTAGCAGCTCGCTATCCAGGCGCAACCGTAGAAGAGAACTATTACCAAAGCGTTACCGACCGACCCGCTCACGAGATACCCGCGAGTGCTTTTGATGGCAAATCTTCTCTTGTTAACTTTGTCTTCCCCGAGAAGGTGACTAAAATTGGCAGTAATGCATTTAATGATACGATGCTTTCGGGAGCCCTCATCATCCCCGATGATGTAACAGAGTTGGGTGACGGTGCTTTTAGCAGAACCAATATCTCCTCTTTGCAATTACCCATAAATTTGAAGACTATCGGAGTTAATTGTTTCCTCTCATGCGCCTCCCTTTCCGGCCCTCTTACTATTCCCGATAGTGTTACCTCGATTAAAAATTCTGCATTCGAAGGGTGTTCTATGCTCAATGGCACCTTGACTCTTCCCTCCAATTTGACGATTATTAATGCAAGATGTTTCGATGGTTGCGAATTTACGGGTGATCTGGTTATCCCCGAAGGGGTGAAGGCTATAGAATATAGTGCATTCTTTATGTGCGACTTCAATGGCCACCTGACTCTCAATAGGAATCTCGAAAAAATTGCTGATGACGCTTTTGCATATTGCCCGTTCCAGGGGGAATTGGTGATTCCCCAATCGGTGCAGTCAATAGGGGCTGCATTCAACAGCAATAATTTCTCGAGCATAATTTTTGAGGAGGGTAGCGAGTTGGTTAAATTGGGTGGTAGCGCATTCTGTTACAACCAACGCCTTTCCGAACCGGTTGTTCTCCCCGAGGGACTTATTACCATCGGAGGCGGCGCATTTCAATCCTGTCACAACTTGCCATCAGTTGTGGTTCCTTCTACTGTGACGACAATTGGTTCAGATGCATTCAGAAATTGTTACTACATAACCAAGATGCAGTGCAATGCCACAATGCCACCTGTGGTGGGTAGTGGTGCGTTTAACGGTATAGGCAAGGAGAATCTCACACTCGAAGTGCCAGAGGAATCAGTGCCTCTTTATCAGACAGCTAATGGTTGGGCAGACTTTAATCGTATCAGTGCTTACTACGATTTCTCGATATCGCGCAAGCATATCCGCGCGCTTAATGCCGAGTACTCGAAGGAGTATATGCTTCGTGTGCCATCGGGCGAGGAGTGGTGTGTAGAGAGCTGCCCAGAGTGGGTAACCGTAACCCCATCATCGGGCGTAGGTCGCACCGCCGTAACTGTCACAGTGAGCGAGATGCCACATACAACCGAGACATTCTCCTTTGAGGAGGTGGGTACCTATGGCAACTGGAATACTGAAACCCACGCAGGCCGTGCAGGTGAGATTGTATTCTTGCTCGAGAGCAAAGACCGCCGAGTAAACATGGCTGTGCAGCAGTATAATTGCGACAACTACGATGGTCAAGTGATCACCAATCAGACGGCAACCAAGGGCGGTGGTGTGAACATCGTCTTTATGGGCGACTGCTTCGATGCCCGCGATATAGCAATGGGTAGTTGCCTCAACGGCATCGACGAGGCGATTGGCTACTACTTCGCCATCGAGCCCTACAAGAGCTACAAGGATTACTTCAATGTCTACACCGTGGTCGGCATGTCCACCGATTCGGGTATGGGTAGTGTTAACCTCGTAAAAGATGCAAAGTTTGGCTCGCAGTACTCGCTCGAGGGTATCGCCCCCGACACCAAGGCTACATACGAGTATGCGATGAAGGCTCCGACCGTAGACGAGGGTAATCTCAACAAGACTTTGGTCGTATTGGTCGAGAATACCGAGGATTATGGCGGTATCTGCTATATGTGGGGTGATGGCTCGGCTATCGCTTGCTGTCCGATGAGCCGCGATGCCTATCCGTTCGACTTCCGCGGTATCGTTCAGCACGAGGCCGGTGGTCACGGATTTGCGAAGTTGGCGGATGAGTATATCTATCACAACGTATTCATAGATAATTGCGCTTGTCCCTGCTGCGCACACCTTGATCGTTTCTACGCAGGTAAGACTCTCGGATGGTATCGCAATCTTTCGGTCAATAGAGACCACAAGACAGTCGAGTGGGCACATCTATTTGCGCATCCCGACTATACGGATAAGGTTGATATGTACGAGGGAGGCTATTTCCACACTCGCGGCATATTCCGCTCGGAACCAAACAGCTGTATGAACAACAATGTTCCATACTACTCGGCAATCTCGCGTCAGGAGATGGTTGAGCGTATAATGCGCTACGCAGGCTTGGAGTTCTCGCTCGAGGATTTCTACGCCAACGATGTGCGTGATGCATCGAACAACGACTTCACAACACGCGCAAAACTCTCTGTCGAGGAGACCCCAGCAATGCGCACATCGGCAGCAAAACAGATGCCGCCGAAATTTATGGGCGACAAGCCGCAACTCAAAAAGTCTAACAAATAATCAAAGGAGGAAACACTATGAAAAAGAGTATATTTATTTTGTCGGTTGCAACTCTTTTGGCTATGGGTTGCAGCAAGGATAATGACTTTGTGGAACAGAATGCTAATTTTGACCCCAACGAAATACGCATCGAGGCAGAGATGGGTGGCACTCGTGCAACACTTACAAACTTCGAGGCAGGCGACCAAATGAGCCTCTATGTCGTGGAATACACAGGCGATGAGGTTGCCGAGGTGCAGCCTTTGGGCAACTACATCAATAACGAGAAGATGACCTATAATGGTCGAGAGTGGAAGAGTGATCACCCACTTTACTGGTCGAAAACTCATTGTGACTTCTACGGTTTCTACCCATATCAGCCATCAGGCTCGTTGAAGGATGTCTATTTCGAGGTGGCAGTAGATCAGTCGCAACCATCGGCTAATGGCGTGCTGGGTGGATATGAGGCGTCGGATATTATGTGGGCAAAGACCGAGAAGATTAAACCACCTTATACAACCTATACCGACGATGACGGAACAGTCTGCACCCCGCCAATTGCTGAGGATCACTACTATCCCGTGAAGATGCAGTTTAACCATATGATGACCCGTGTGGTAGTTGATATTGTGCGTGGCACAAAGTACGAAGGCGAACTCCCCGAGGATATCTCCGTGCATATCTACAATACAGCAACAACTGCAATTGTGGATTGGACAATTGGTTCGCTCAAAGCCTATCCGCAGGGTGGCCGCAAGACAATTAATATGCGTAAAGTCGATGCAGACACTTTTGATGCAATCGTAGTACCTCAGTTCATAGAGAGAAGAACGCCTCTTATCGAGATTACGATGGGAGGTATAGCATATTTGCTTGAGACAAGTATGTCGTTCCGTCCAGGAAAGCAGCACACCATAACTGTAACACTCAACACTTCACCTGATCAGGAGAAGGTTGAGATTGAACTCGATGGCGAGGTCGATGATTGGCAGTAGAGCCACTTCGGACAACCTTTCACAGGGGCTGGGCAACTCTCGAGTTGCAACAGCCCCTATTTTTTTGTCGTTAGCGAAGCTAATTTTGGGTGTTTTCGCGGTTTTTCGCTAAATTTAAGTATCTTTGTCGAATAAAGCGTGATTATGAAGTGGATTAAGTCGATATCTTCGAGGTGGAGCAGTGTGATGCGCAAGCGCCGGTTCAGCATGCATGGCGTTGAGGCGCAGAGCGAAGAGTGGCATATACTTATTTCACCGGCCGGAGTTTTTGCAGCTATTACGGCTTTGGTGTTTTTGATTTTTGCAGTAGTCTTGCTGCTCGTGGCATATACGCCCATCGTCGAGTTCCTGCCCGGATACAAGAGCAGTGCAGCTCGTTCGCGTGAGAGCCTTATGGAGAGCATTATGCGCCTCGACTCTATCGAGCGCAGAATGAACGATATGTTGGTCTACAACGATAATATCTCGCTAATCATGAACGGTAAGACGCCTGCCGTCCGCACGACGATAGCTGCGGATAGTGTTCATCGTGCCAAAAATCTGGTGTTGCCCTCGCTCGAGGATTCGCTGTTGCGGGTGCAGATGGAGGGCGATGGCGAGTATGGCCTTCATACAACCGTGCGAACCAACTCCTCGATGCGCGATAATATGGAGATGGTGGTGCCGGTCGATGGTATCATCACCTCGCACTTTAATCTGCGTGAGGGCATCTACGGCATACGTATGGCTTCGGCCGCCATGGCGCAGATTATGGCCATAGCCGATGGAGTGGTACTCACCTCGGTATGGACTCCCGATAACTCTAATATAGTGGAGATTCAGCATCCGAATGGGTTGCTGTCGGTCTACAAAAACCTCTCGCAGGTTCTGGTCCATAAGGGCCAATTTGTCAAGGGCGGTGAGGTTATAGGCTATACGGCCGAGACCCCGGTGTCGGATGGAGGTAATAACTTCGAACTCGAATTGTGGAACGGTGGCAAGGCTGTCGATCCCGAAGGTTATATAGTCTTTTAGCAAATGAATAGAGAGAAACTTGCCATACTCGGCTCTACCGGCTCAATCGGAGTGCAAACTCTCGATATCGTACGTGAGAATCCTGAGCGCTTTGAGGTTGTGACCCTCACGGCTCACCGCAATTGGGAGCTGTTGGCTCGTCAGGCTGTGGAGTTTGATGTGGATAATATAGTCATTGCCGACGAGCAGTTTTATCGCCCATTGAAGGAGGCTTTGGCCGATACCGACATCAAAATCTTTGCCGGTGAGCATGCCGTTGAGGAAGCGGTATGCAACTCGCAAATTTCGACGGTGGTGAATGCACTTGTCGGCTATGCGGGTATGGTGCCAACCGTTCGAGCCATCGAGCATCGAAAAAAGGTGGCACTTGCCAACAAAGAGAGCCTTGTTGTTGCCGGAGATATGATTATGCCGCTGGCACTTCGCAAGCAAACACCGATATTGCCGATAGATTCGGAGCACTCGGCCATATTCCAGTGCCTGATGGGTGAGCGATCGCCTCTGCGCAGGGTGATTATAACCTGCAGTGGCGGTGCGTTTCGCGACCTTCCGCGTGAGGAGTTGGCTGATGTCACCCCCGAGCAGGCTCTCAAGCATCCGTTGTGGTCGATGGGTGCCAAGATAACTATCGACTCGGCTACGCTGGTCAATAAGGGCTTTGAGGTCATCGAGGCGCATCACCTCTTTGGTGTCGATGCCGAACGTATATCGGTCATTCTGCATCCCGAGGCTATAGTCCACTCACTCGTGGAGTTTGAGGATGGTGCACTGAAGGCTCAACTCGGTACACCCGATATGCACATGCCGATCAGCTTGGCACTGATGTTCCCTGAGCGAGCCGTGCGCCCCTCCGAGCAGTTTAACTTTGCGGAGCATCCGACTCTCACATTCCGTGAGGTGGATCGTGTGAAGTATCCGGCACTCGACATCGCATACGACTGCCTTCGCAGAAAGGGAACGGCAGCCTGTACGATGAATGGGGCTAACGAGGTTGCGGTGGCGGCATTCCTTGCCGGCAAGTGCCGTTATACCGACATCGTGAAGACAATAGAGTATGCCCTTGCAAAGTCTCAATTTGTTGCACAGCCGTCGCTTGCGGACTATGCCGAGAATAATGCCGAATCGAGAGTCTTGGCACGGGAGTTTTTGAAGTTGTAGCGTTTGAGAATTGTGGGTATGGATATCAAAGGTGTTAATTTACGTAAGCTGGTCATCCGCACTGCATACTATCTCGTTACACTTGCCTGTGTGGGAGTGCTGGTGTGGGCGTTGCGTTATGCCTACCTCTACTTCAATATATCGTTGGCCTTGTGGGTATGTCTGTATCTGGCAATAGCGGCCTACATGGTCGGAATGTTGGGTCTTACGGTGAAGATCCGGCGAGGTGTCCGTAAGGTCGCATTTCATAGCTTTGTAATGCAGTTGGTGCCATTGCTTGCAGCGATATTCATATTCGGCCTCACCTCAAAAGACGATGATTACAAACCGCTGACGGGTAAAACCCGCCATTATGAGCGATACTTCAACGATTTGCAAAATCGACAGAAGGTGGCAGCATTAAAAAATGGACTCCCTCCGTTTGCCTCGCGAGCCGAGGTAGAGGCTCAATATAAGAAGTTGCGCAGAGCGGGCAAGTTGGTGCGGATAGAGTCTAATTCGAAATATATTGTTCGTGACTTGACCGCATCCTCGCCATACGTTGTTCCAAAGGTCGAAAAGTTGCTCGACGATATAGCAAAAGGCTTCCAGGAGAAGACGCAGTCGAAGTCTCGTTTCGTTGTGACAAGCGTGCTGCGAACCGAAGAGGATGTTGCCAAACTGAAAAAGATCAATGGTAACGCATCGTCGGATTCGTGCCACTGCAACGCTACCACCATCGACATCTCTTATGTGCGTTTTGTGGCTGACGAGTTGCGGCCGCGCGGTGATTATGAGTTGCGTTTGGCGTTGGCACAAACCCTGCACGAGTTGCGCAAGGCCGGACGTTGCTATGTTAAGATTGAACGCAAACAATATTGTTACCACATAACCGTTAGGTAGAGACAGATAATAACAAGCGATAAAATCATAGAAAAGATATGGAAATTTTGATTAAGGTTGTGCAGCTCTTTATGAGCCTTTCGCTCTTGGTTGCAATTCACGAATTCGGACACTTTATTGTAGCACGTATCTTCGGCATCCGTGTCGAGAAGTTCTACATCTTCTTCGACCCGTGGTTCTCGCTCTTCAAGTTTAAGCGTGGCGACACGGAGTACGG
>JAFQFG010000029.1 GCA_017398695.1 Alistipes sp. | reverse complement strand
TGTGGGTGATTTCTGCGTTACGCAGGCCGGAGCGCAGAGGTCACATACGCGGAGTATGCTCCCTCCGCGTTCCACCCTGCAAGCCTAAAAATCCCCACCCATAAACGATTTTACAGTGATTGGTCTGTGGGTGATTTCTGCGTTACGCAGGCCGGAGCGCAGAGGTCACATACGCGAAGTATGCTCCCTCCGCGTTCTCTCCGCGTTCTCTCCGCGTTCTCTCCGCGTTCTCTCTGCAATTTCTCGGTACGTTTTAAGCCGTTCTCTCTGCGCCCGTTCCGGCAGGCGTAAAACTCTCCGTAAGAGTATCGCGCAGTGTAGAGTATGTCAATATGCCGGTTGCTGAAGTTGGTTGAAACGGCTCCGGCAATCGGTTTTGTGTTGTTAAAAGCTCTAAATACGCAGTCCATATAGAGCATTTTCAAAATATTTTCCTATATTTGCCCTCGGTGAAACTATTTGTATAACTAAAACTATAAGACAATGTTCAAAGGACACCCCAAAGGTTTGTTGGCTGCGGCACTCAGCAATATGGGCGAGCGCTTCGGCTATTACATTATGAATGCGGTGCTGACGTTGTTCCTCTGCTCAAAGTTCGGTTTGAGTGAGGAGAGCAGTACGTTCATCTATTCAGTATTCTATGCCGGCATCTACATCTTGGCTCTGCTCGGTGGCTTTATTGCTGACCGTAGTCAGAATTACAAGGGCACGATTATGTCGGGTTTGGTAATCATGGCGGCCGGTTACATTGCCCTCTCGATTCCTATTTTGGCAACCGAGGGTAATTCTACTTGGTTGTTGGCATTGACATGCTTTGCTCTGTTCGTCATCGCTTTTGGTAATGGTCTGTTCAAGGGTAACTTGCAGGCTATTGTTGGTCAGATGTACGACGATTTTGAGGCTGAGGCTGCCAAGCAAGGCGAGGAGGCTCTGCGTCAGGCAAAGGCAAAGCGTGACTCTGGCTTCCAGATTTTCTATGTATTTATCAATGTCGGTGGTCTTGTAGCTCCCTTCGTAGCTCCGCTGTTGCGTGAGTGGTGGCTCAAGGCTAATGACCTGCTCTACAATGCGCAGTTGCCCCAGCTTTGCCACGAATTCATTGACAAGGGTAGCTCAATGGCAGCCGAGAAGCTCGCGAACCTCGAGGTTTTGGCTTCGGAGGTTTCGGGTGGCACAGCCATAGCTATGGAGCAGATGGGTGATTTCTGTACCCGCTATCTCGACATCTTCAATACGGGTATCCACTACTCGTTTATCGCATCGGTGGCTGCAATGCTTATCTCGCTGGTAATCTTTGTATGCACCAAGCGTATATTCCCCACTCCGGGCAAGAAGGAGCAGGTAGCTTCGCAGGACTATACTCCCGAGGAGCGTAAAGCTGTTGCTACTGAGATCAAGCAGCGTCTGTATGCTCTCTTTGCTGTGTTGGGTATTGTGATTTTCTTCTGGTTCTCATTCCACCAGAACGGAGCTTCGTTGGCATTCTTCGCTCGTGACTTTGTCGACTCTTCGGCTATCGCTCCCGAGATTTGGCAGGCAGTTAATCCATTCTTTGTGATTGTGCTGACTCCGGTGATTATGTTTATCTTTGGTGCCTTGGCGCGTCGTGGTAACGTGATCTCGACCCCCAAGAAGATTGCTATCGGTATGGGTATCGCAGGTATGGCATACCTCTTCCTCGCTATCTACTGCTACATCTCGGGTTATCCTTCGGCTTCGGAGTTTGATCTGTTGCCCGCAGCGGTTAAGGCTCAGCAGCAAGCAGGTTGGTGGGTGCTGATTGTTCTCTACTTCTTCCTCACTGTTGCGGAGTTGTTCATCTCGCCTCTTGGATTGTCGTTTGTGTCGAAGGTGGCTCCCAAGCATCTCCAGGGTCTGTGCCAGGGATTGTGGCTTGGTGCTACAGCTGTCGGCAACCTGATGTTGTGGGTCGGCCCGCTGATGTATAAGGCAATTCCGTTGTGGCAGTGCTGGACCGTATTCCTCGTATTGTGCCTTATCTCGATGGGTGTGATGCTCGGAATGGTTAAGTGGCTGGAGCGCGTGACTAAGTAGTCGGAAGTGCTATAGCTTATACTCCTCTTCCTCGGAAGAGGTGACAAAACGAGGGTGGCTAAAAAATAGATTAGCCACCCTCCTTTTTTCAGTGGACACGTAAACAAAAACGAGCCTGTCCAACCAGTTTTTTTAACCCTTTGAGAATTGGGTAATGATGCCAAAAGCGGCGCTTTTTAGATTCTAAATTATGGGCGAGAAACGGAGTATTTCTCGCCCTATTTTTGAAAAAGTTTCAGATGGCTACCCGAATAAAAAGAGCCTGTCCAACAAGTCGTGGACAGGCTCTCTTTTGTTCTCTATGTCGGAATTACTTCACGATGTTCGAGATAAGGAATGTAGCTGCTACGGTCAAGATTGCATACAACTCGGGGAACGCTGCGAGGATAAGGGTCTTACCCATAACATCGTGGCCATTACCGATTGCTGCGATACCGTTAGCGCAGACCTTGCCCTGGAAGATGGCTGCCAAGAGGTTTACCATACCTACCAAAAGACCTGCACCAAAGACTGCTGCTGCCTGGAACATGGTAATCTCGGGAGTAAGCAGACCCTGAACCATAAAGAAGCAGACGAAACCATAAAGACCCTGCGAACCCGGAAGAGCCGAGAGAATCATGTAGCTACCGAAAGCTGCGCCATTCTTCTTCATTGCGCCTACTGCGGTCTGACCGCAAATTGCGGTACCGATAGACGATGCGATACCTGCCATGCCTACCATCAGTGCAACACCGACATAAGCCAAAATCAAAGCTGTTGAATTCATAGTTGTAAATTGTTTTTAATTAGTTATTGAATTTGTTTGTTATTGTTCTTTTTTAAGTGGCTCGAACGAACGTGTTGTCATCTCGAAGCCCGCATTCTTATAAAACTCCACAAAGGTCAGACGCATCGGGTGTACGAATGACGAGATGGAGGACATAAAGAGGTTGATACCGTGACCGACGAGAAGAATGGCCGTAGCACCGATAATCTGGAAGATCGTGCCAACGGTGAATTGCTCTATGCCCTGATCCAGACCCGTCAGTCCCATTGCCAGCGAGTTGAATACCTGTGCCAGAACACCACCCGACAAGCCGATAGCAAAGAGGCGGATGTATGACAGCACGTCACTCAACAGACCGGTTATATTATTATAGGTATCCCACAGACCTGAGGCAAAGTTCATCAGCGGGTTGCGATGCACATCATTCAGGAAGAGCATCAGCACCGCACCAACACCCATAGCAATATAGAATGCCAGCGATGAGGTCGTGAATCCCGGAATAACCCATGCGGGATTGAGCATCTGCAATCCTCCGGCTACGCAAGCCGACACCAACACAATAAACCATCCCAACGTAGCGAAGGTTGATGTGATGCCGAAGGTGCGAGCCTTGAAGATGATGTTCAGCAACATACCGAACAGGATCTGGAAGATTCCGAGAGCCAATGCCCACGAGAAGAACTTGCCCTGGAAGTCGAGGAACGGGATGGGACACTGTGCCAAATCCTCATAGCCCATCAACGACGGAATGCTCATTCCGAACAGCGAGCCGGTGTAGAGTCCGAACAGAGTTGTCGCACCTCCGCAGATCATTGTCAGATATGCCGCACGGCGCAACTTCACGCTCTTGAGTGCAAGCACCAAACCAAGCGAGAAGAGAATTGCTCCATAACCTGCATCGTTCAGACATATCGCAAAGAAGAGCATGTAGAACGGAGCGAAGAACGGTGTCAAATCGAGTGTTCCGTACTTCGGCAGAGCATACATGCCGCCAATGAGCTCAAACAGACGAGCAAATCGGTTGTTCTTGAGTTTTACCGGGGTATTATCCTCGGGAGTGGGCTCGCTCTTGAGATATACCACATTGGGGTACTGCTCAAGCAGAGCATCTACCTTATCTGCCGTAGCGGCCTCTGCCCAGCCCTCCATAACGAGTAGCAGGCCGTCAGCCTCGCGTGCTGCGGTAGCCTCGACCTTAACGCCTTGTAATCTCTCCTTGAGGGCTGCAATCTCGGCATCCAACTCCTCAACCGATACTGCGCACTGCGACAGAACGGTGTCGAACTCCGAAATCTTTGCCTCGAGAGCCTCGGCCTCGGCTGTTGCCTTACGAGCGTCGCACTGCGGCAACTTCACCTCCATTGCATCGAGGACAACCTCTGCATCGGGCTCGGTGACAACAACGAAGTAGACGATACCCATCTGCTCGTTGATGACCGTGATGTTGTACTGCTCGTTCCAAGCCTCGGCATTATCGTCAAAGGTGCTCTTCTGTGTTGTAAAGAAGCGCAGAACCACACCTTGCGACAAGAGTCGCTTAACCATATCGACCGAGAAATCGCCCCAAGCGCTCCACTCGCCCACAATCTTGCTCATGCGGGCAATCTCCGAGCGCAACTCGGCAATCTGCTGTGATGCAGTGCTATACTTCTCGAATACAGAGGTGGTCTTGGTCGCATCTGCAATAAACTTATCGCTTGCACGGAACGCCTCGAGTGCATCCTTAGCCTTCAAGCGAGCCTCGATGTCGGTAAGCAGCTGTCGGTCCTCCTCCTGCGGCTCCCAGCCGGTGGTGGTGATGTCCACCAATCCGAGCTCACGCAAGCGTTCGATAAAATCTTCGCTCTGTCCTGCATAGAGGACAAAGTCGTATCTTGTCATCTTCGAAATCATAACGTCTGCCCCTCCGCGGCTTGCTGTTGACGGGTTTTAACGATCTTCTGTGCCGATTTGGAGAGGTTCTCCTCATCCTCCATAAATCGTTTGATTTTACGTATGGCATCCTCATACCCGGGAATTTGTACCTTCTCGTAGAGGTTTACCTTCTGAGTAGTTTTGCGACGAGCGTAGTCAAGCAACTCGACGCGACGATTGTAGACCTCATGCTGAATGCCGAGTTCTGCCAATCGCTTCAGTATGGCCAATCCGTCTGCGAACCACAGGGGCGAAGAGAAGACATCGTACGACTTCTCCTCGAAGTGGATCTCGCCCAGCACCGGAATACGCACTCCGGCAATCTTCTGGGTCGTAAGCTCCACATCCGCAATACGGAGTAGCGTGCAATCGAACTCTCCCCAAAGAGCAACCATATATTCGTACTCCGCGACCGCACGGTCGAAGAGTTCGCGGTACTCCCCGGCAGACATCTTCGCGCGTTTGACCTCGGAGCGCAGTGCCGACTCTTTCGACTTGATGGTCGGAAGAGCCTTCTGGCGCATCTTCAACTGTTTGCCGAGTTCACCGAGCGAAGTCTTGTTATATTGAAACTTGATTGCCATTGCGCCTTACGCTTTCCAATACTTTTCGATAAGTTCTGCCTTGATTGCAACCTCCTCGCGGGTGAAGTACTTGGCAAAGAGCGTCCACGCAGTGTCGAGCATCTGCTCAATCTCGATGTTAACGTCGATTGCCAGCAACTTCTCCGAGTAGTCGTGAGCAAACTTCAATGCACGCTCGTCGTAGTCCGAGAGGTCGAAACCGTTCTCCAACTTGGTCTTTGCATTTGCTGCATCAGCGTAAAGACGTACGCAGGCGTTCATCACCTGAGGATGATCCTCGCGGGTCTTCTTGCCGATAACGAGCTGCTTCAGACGCGACAACGAACGGAATGGGTCAACGATAACCTTACCCGTGTCGGAGTCGTTACGCAAGAAGAGCTGACCCTCGGTGATGTAACCCGTATTATCGGGGATTGCGTGGGTGATGTCGCCACCCGAAAGGGTAGTAACGGCGATAAGTGTAATCGAACCTCCATTAGGCAGCTGCACCGCCTTCTCGTAAATCTTTGCCAAGTCCGAATAGAGCGAACCGGGCATCGAGTCCTTCGAAGGAATCTGGTCCATACGGTTCGACACGATAGCCAACGCATCGGCGTAGAGGGTCATATCGGTCAAAAGAACCAGCACCTTCTCGCCCTTATCCACTGCGAAGTACTCGGCAGCGGTAAGTGCCATGTCAGGCACGAGTAGACGCTCCACAGGGGGATTCTCCGTCGTGTTGACGAACGACACGATGCGGTCCAATGCACCTGCGTTCTCGAATACCTGCTTGAAATAGAGGAAGTCGTCATTGGTAAGACCCATACCTCCGAGGATAATCTTGTCGGCCTTTGCACGCAGTGCTACATTTGCCATTACGGCATTGTAGGGCTGGTCGGGGTCTGCGAAGAAGGGAATCTTCTGACCCGACACGATGGTGTTGTTAAGGTCGATACCTGCGATACCCGTAGCGATAAGCTCCGAAGGCTGCTTACGCTTGAAGGGGTTTACCGTAGGACCTCCAATCTCACGCGCCTCACCCTCAATCTGCTCACCACCCTCAAGCGGCTCACCGTATGCATTGAAGAAGCGACCTGCGAGATTGTCCGAAACCTTCAACTTCGGCGGCTCACCGTGGAAAACCACCTCCGAGTCGGTCTTAAGACCCTCTGTTCCGGCGAAAACCTGCAAGGTTACGTTCTCGCCCATAATCTTTACGACCTGTGCCAGCTTACCGCCTACGGTAGCCAACTCGTCATTACCTACACCCGAAGCCTTTAGCGTTACGGTTGCCTTGGTAATATTGTCGATTTTGGTATATACTTTTTGAAATGCTCTTGTTGTCATAGCGCGGAATTATTTATGCTGCTGCTGGTTAACCATTTTCTCTACCTGAGCCTTGTAGTCAAAGAACTTCTCAGACTCCCACTCAGCATAGTTCATCTGACGGAAGAGGTTGATGAGCGACTTGAAGAAGTGCGAGCAAGCCTCGAAATCGTCAAATTCGAAGTCGTAGTGGCACACGTCGAGTACCATCTCGTACATCATCTTCTGACGCTCGATGGGGCAGTTTGCATCGATATCATCGAATGCATCCTGCTGCAAAATCACAAAGTCGATGAGCTCGCCCTTCCAGAAACGCTCGTGGTAATCTACGGGTACACCGTCATCACCGAGGATGTTAATCTGGTCGTTAGCCTCCTTACCGCGCTGAACGATGGTCTTGCCCTCGTACACGAGGTCTACCCAATCCTTCTCGATATGCTCGTCAAGGTAGGTGCGGATCTCGGGATACTCCAAATATTTCGAATACGAATCAATCGGGTCGATAGCGGGGTAGCGCTTCGAGTCTGCACGACCCTGCGAGAGAGCGTAGAAGCAACGTGCAGCCTTCTTGGTCGACTCGGTCACCGGCTCCTTGAGGTTACCACCCGCAGGCGATACCGTACCGAGGAATGTAACCGAACCTGTCTCACCGTTGGTCAGCTTTACCAAGCCGGCACGAGAGTAGAAGTTCGAGATGATTGCCGAGAGGTCCATCGGGAACGCATCCTGACCCGGCAACTCCTCCAGACGGTTGGACATCTCACGCAGTGCCTGTGCCCAACGCGATGTAGAGTCTGCCATAACCAACACCTTCAATCCCATCGAACGGTAGTACTCTCCGATGGTCATACCGGTATAAACCGATGCCTCACGTGCTGCAACAGGCATGTTCGAAGTGTTACAGATGATGATTGTACGCTCCATAAGCTTGTGTCCGGTGCGAGGGTCGGTCAGTTCGGGGAACTCCGCGAAGATCTCTACAACCTCGTTCGCACGCTCTCCACACGCTACGATGATGATTACGTCCGCATCCGCCTGCTTTGAGATGGCGTGCTGAAGCACCGTCTTACCCGCACCGAACGGTCCGGGGATAAAGCCTGTACCTCCCTCAGCCAACGGGTTGAAGGTGTCGATTGCACGAACACCGGTCTCCATCACGCGCGAAGGACGAGGCTTCTCGGTGTAGCAGCGAACAGCCTGCTTCACGGGCCACTTCTGCACCATTGTGATATTGTACTCATTGCCGTCCGAATCGGTAACCACGGCAATCGTATCGGTAACTTTGTACTCACCGGCCTCGGCAACGCTCTTTACGGTGTAGTTGCCCGTCATGATGAACGGCACCATGATCTTGTGTGCCACCCACTGCTCCTGAACCTCACCAAGCCACGATGCGGCCGATACCTTATCACCCGCCTTGGCCAGCGGCTTGAACTCCCACTTCTTCTCGAAATCGAGAGGCTCGGTTACCGAACCACGCTCGATGAACAGACCGTCCATCTTCGCCAAGTCGTTCTGCAAACCGTCATAGTTCTGCGAGAGAAGGCCCGGTGCCAAAGTAGCCTCGAGCATGTGACCCTCGAACTCAACCTTGTCACCAACCTTCAGACCACGTGTACTGTCGTACACCTGCACGTAGGCATCATCGCCCACAACCTTGATGACCTCTGCCATCATCTTGGTATCACCGCAGTGAACGAAGCAAATCTCGTTCTGACCCACCGCACCGTCAGCGTTGACAATCACGATGTTTGAGATGATACCCTTTACAAGTCCTGTAGTTTTCATATCGTGTTATTATTTATTTATCAAATCTTTACCGTCAAGGTCAGCGAGCAGACGCTCGAACATTTCACGACCGTGGCGTACATCCAGCACGCTCCAACGTGCCACCATATTGACCTTTACCAGGTATGCCATCACGGCATTGATGTCGAAGTAGTCGAACGTCGAGAGTTCGCCCGCCTCGTTCCAACGTATAAGGTCGATTTTTCGCTCCTTCTCGAGCAGGTTCTGCTCGTCGTTCACTGCCGATATAACTCCGTCCACAAAGGCGTACTCACCGCGCAGACCAAAGTCGGCTGCCGAACTGCGCTGCAGCTGCTCGACAACGTCACCCTCGCCGATGGTCACCTCCTCGATGGGACGAGACTGCGAGCGGGCAACGGCTGCTGCAAGAATGTTGCGCAGTGTGCGGTCGAACGACGACCACTCACGCAGAAAACGACAATTCGAGTGAGAGCACTCTTCGTAGTAAGCTTCAAAGAGCGACTTCTCGAAACGCTTGCCGACATCGACCGACTCCGCTTCCTCGCCCTCGGGATTCGCGTATGCACGAATCACATCGGCTATGCGTCGCGGAAGATGTGTCGGGTTTGTCATCTCTGCCTCAAGCTCCTCACGCGAAAGATTTCCCAGCCCATTATGAGCTGCACTTCCGTTGCGGAGGTTTGCGAGATTCTCACAATCGTAGTAGGCGTAGAGTAGGCGCACTGATGCAGCATCACTCTTCGATACAACATCCAAAATCTCTTCGACAATTGCTTGAGCGTCGAAACCTTTGGTGTCGGCATCGAGAGCGTACTCTCGCAAACCCGCTACGAGTGCGTAGTAGTTGTTTGCAAACATACCTGTTATGCCTTATAGAGCATTTGTGAAACCTTCTCGCGGAGATACTCCTTCAGAAGAGCATCAAAGCTCTCGTCCGAGAACGAGATGTAATAGCCGCCATTTTTGGCGCCAACCTTGAAACCGCTCTTTACGTCCTTCGAGTAGCCAACCTCGATGCCTGCTGCGAGCAACTCCTTTGCGCTCTTCTCAAAAGAGGCTGCGAACTCAGCCTTATGAGCCTCGGGAAGCAGAGCGTTGAGCTCGACCTGCGAAGCTGCGCCATTCCAATTGCGTGCAACCTCGAGCAACATATCCTTTACGAATGCTGCGTCGAGAGTTGCGCTCTTTACAGCCTCAGAGGTGCTCTTTGCGATAATCATCTCGGCGATCTCGGCCTTAATCTTCGCAATTGCCTGCTTGCCTGCGAGTGCAATCTCGGTCATTGTGTTCTTTTCGATATCCTCAGCCTTATCCTGTGCCGCCTTAACGACAGCCTCGGCTTTGGCCTCTGCCTCTGCGAGAATCTTAGCTGCTTCCGCCTTAGCCTCTGCAACCATACGCTCACCCTCGGCACGACCCTTTTCCAGACCCTCTCCGTAGAGTTTCTCGGTCAATTCTTGAAGTTTGTTTGCCATAGTGTTTATGTATTGTTATTATGAAATTTATCCTAACTGCTTAATTGGCGCGCAAATGTACTAAAAAATACCTCAATGCACAAATATTAGATGGGACTATTTCGCCCTATTGAAGATTATATGTGAAATTTATTGAATAAAAATATCGGAGCGACAGAATTATCGCTCCGATATTTCGACTTTTAGAACAGTGGTGTTGCGGTCTATTGGTGCTGCGGACGTAGCAGATCTTGCACCACTTTTACGGGTGAGAATGTCGTGATGGGGACATCGACGAATATTGTGTTCCACTTCGCCATGGCTCCATTCCACAGACCCGGCAACTCCTGAGCCCGCAACTCGCGGCCTCCGCTCGATTTCGACGATATGAAACCGGTCTCGGGGTCGGTGTATTGGGTGAGGTCGAATTTCGAACCATCTGCTCTGCGTACTCCGCAGACCAAATCTACGGGGTTGAAGTGGGTGGCAGACTTCATTAGCGGCATATCCTCGGGTGAAATCTGGCTCGACTCGGCAATCTGCAAAGATTGTGTGCCGTCGGGGTTGGCAACCCAGAAGGGACCGCCTCCGGGCTCTCCTTCGTTGCGTACCATTCCGCATACGCGAATCGGGCGGTCGAGAATAGCGCGTAGTAGCTCCTTGTTGTACTCCGTCGGCAATTTGACGCAGAGTCGCTGCTCTACAAAATTTGCGACTTTTTGAACATCGATGTCTTCGCTGTTCAATTTTTCCAATAACGTAGCGGCCTCTCTCTGCAGTCCGACCAAAATTCCGGCCAAAGCCTTCTTGTAGGTGATGGTGTCATCCTTGCGGGCATCGGTGGTGACGTTGTCGATGTTCTTGACGAAGATAATGTCGGCATCAATCTCGTTCAGGTTCTCGATAAGCGCTCCGTGTCCGGCCGGACGGAAGAGTAGATTGCCCTCATCGGTGCGGAACGGGGTGTTGTCGGGATTTACGGCTATGGTATCGGTCGAGGGCTTTTGAACCGAGAAAGAGATGTCGTACTTAACACCGAATTTGGCCTCGTAGTGGGCAAGCCTCTCGTCCAACAGCGAGCGGAAACCCTCGATGTGTTCAGGTGAAACGGTGAAGTGAATCTTGACAACTCCGTTCGATGCTGCATACATAGCACCCTCGGCCAAGTGTTCCTCTACGGCCTTGCGATTGCCGTCTGCATAGGAATGGAATGTGACCAAGCCCTTTGGCTTCGAGCCGTAGCAGAGTCCGCTCTTGACAATGGCATCAACCTTCGCCTTGTCATCGGCATCGTTGGCTACGAATTGTTGTAATTCCGGATAGAATGCAAATTTGTCGAGGTTGTCAATCAGTCGATCGATGCCGGTGCCGCGCTTGCCCTCGTTGACAAACTCGAACAACTCCTTGAACATTCGTGTGGCAGCTCCCGATGCAGGAACGAACTTCTGAATCTTAAGATTGGGAGCCTGCTCCTCGTAGCGAGCGATTGCATCGGCGACCTCCTCGGCGGAGAGCTCCAAGATGCCATCTTTGGGCGATGCGGCCGAAACGACCTTCAAATAGGGGAATCCTTTGCGGAAATTTTCGATTTGACGCTCAACCTGCTCAACGGTGAGTCCGTGAGCCTCGATTTGCGACCTCTCTTTTTCGGTAAACATATTATCAGATTAAATTGTTACTTCGTTCCTCAAAGTTACGAAAATATTTTTTAACTTTGCAACAATGATGAGAGTTTTTGAACATGTAGACCTGAGTGGTCGTAATAGTTTTCACGTTTCTCAACGTGCTGCACGCCTTATCGAATTTGATAAGGCAGATGAGTTACCTGCGCTTTTTGAGCAGTATCGACCCGAGCGCTGGATGGTGCTCTCGGGTGGAAATAATATCCTTTTTACCTGCGACTATGACGGCACGCTGATAACCCCTTGCGGATGCGAGATTAGCATCGTTGCCGAGAATGACAGCGAGGTCGAGGTCGAGGTTGAGGCCGGACTCGAGTGGGATGATTTGGTGCAGTGGTGTGTGGAGCATAATCTGTGGGGTATCGAGAATCTGTCGCTTATTCCGGGTAAAGTCGGGGCGGCTCCGGTGCAGAATATTGGTGCGTATGGTGTGGAGGCAAAGAATGCCATTCGCGCTGTTACGATGTATGTGCCGGAGAGTGGCAAATTCCTCACGTTGGCGGCTGAGCATTGCGACTTCGGCTATCGTGAAAGTATCTTTAAGCATAGCCTGCGGGGCAAGGTGATAATCACATCCGTAACTTTCCGTTTCGGCAAGGAGCCAAACCCTGTTCTCGGCTATGGAGATGTTATTCGTGAGGTGGAGGCTCGTGGAGGGGCTACGCTGCGCAATATCCGTGAGGCGATATGCGATATACGCCGTTCGAAGTTGCCCGATACGGAGGTGTTAGGCAATGCCGGCAGTTTTTTCAAGAATCCGATTGTCGATGTTGAGATTGCCGAGCGTCTGCGTGCCGACTATCCCGAGATGCCGCTCTATCCCGTTGCCGAGCAGGGTAAAGTGAAGCTTGCCACGGGTTGGTTGATTGACAAGGCGGGGCTGAAGGGCTATCGTGAAGGTTGTGTCGGTGTCCACGAGCGTCAGGCATTGGTGCTGGTGAATCATGGTGGAGCTACGGGTGGCGAGGTAATCGCATTTGCCCGAATGGTGCAGGAGCGTGTGCAGGAGCGGTTCGGCATCGAGATTGATACAGAGGTCAATATTTTATAGAGTCGTCCTTAATTGTCTGTGAGTTCGTATGACTATGACTAATAGCAATCTTTTCGTTGAGAGGTTTCGTAAATATGTGAGTGACAATGGGCTCTTCACCGAGGATGATCACATCCTGTTGACGGTGTCGGGTGGTGTGGATTCGATGGTTATGCTCTCGCTCTTCACGGAGTGTGGCTACAAGGTGGGTGTTGCGCATTGTAACTTTTGTCTGCGTGGAGTTGAGAGCGATGAGGATGAAGTGTTGGTGGCAGAGGAGGCTCGCAAACGAGGTGTGGAGTGCTACAATCGCCGTTTCGATACGCAAGCAGAGATGGAACGTACCGGTGAGTCGATGGAGATGGCCGCGAGGCGCTTACGCTATGAGTGGTTCGATGAGCTGTGTGCAGAGCATGGGTATACGATTATAGCTGTGGCTCACCATATCGATGACTCGATAGAGACCTTCTTTATCAATCTGTTGCGAGGTACGGGCCTGCGTGGATTGACCGGCATAACCACTCGTCGCAACAATGTTATCCGCCCGCTGATGTTTGCAACACGCAAGGAGATTACCGAGTATGCCGTATCGTGTCAGATTCCCTATCGCGAGGACTCGTCAAACCGCTCGACCAAATATCTGCGCAATAAAATCAGGCTCGGTTTGGTGCCGATGATTCGCGAAATCAATCCGAAATTCACATCGCTTATGCGTGGAAACATAGCTCATTTGGCAGAGGCTCAGATGTTTGTGAATTATGCTATCGACATTATACGTCAAACCGTAGTCGATGAGGAGAACGGTATACATAAACTGCACCTCGAGCGATTGGGGAACACAATTCCGCAAAATTTTGTGGCGTATGAGATTCTCAACTCGACATACGGATTCAAGAGTGATGTGGTAAATGCTCTGATGAGGGCATATCACTCCGGAGCAACGGGCAAACGCTTCTACTCCAAGGAGTGGGTGGCCTATCTCGAGCGAGGAGAGATTGCGATTGCGCCCATTGCAGATGATGACGATTGCGAAATTGTGGTTAATGCGGATGATATGCGCTCGTTCTGTGGTAATTCGGTGCTCTATTACGAGCATACCGACATAGACCAGATCAAAACTTTCGGAGTGCCTGAAAATATGGCACAGATAGATGCCGATCGATTGCAATATCCGCTTCGTCTGCGTCGTTGGCGGGCCGGAGATTGGTTTATTCCATTCGGAATGTCGGGCCGTAAGAAGGTTGGTGATTTTCTTACCGATACGAAGGTGTCGGCTCCTGAGCGTAAACGACAATTTGTATTGCTTTCGGGAGAGGATATCGTGTGGGTTGTTGGGCGACGTATAGATGATAGATTTGCCCTTACATCAGAGAGTGAAAATGTGTTGAAAATTATACGGGAAATAATCTGACGATGGCAAAAAGTGCTCTGAAATTCAAAGATAGTATCGCGGCTTTTGACCAACTTACGCGCGACATTGCAGCGCGTAGGTTTGCTCCAATATATCTACTCATGGGTGAGGAGTCGTTTTTTATTGATCGCCTATGCGAACAGCTTGCAGGGTCGATCCTGAGCGAGGCGGAGCGTTCGTTCAACCAGATAACGCTCTATGGCAAGGATAGCGATGCCGGTACGGTGGTGAACTATTGCCGTCAGATGCCGATGATGGGTGCCTATGAGGTTATTATCCTCAAAGAGGCGCAGCAACTGCGTGATATTGACAAGCTTTCGCTTTACACGACTAAACCTTCGGCAACAACCATCCTCATTGTTTGTCATAAGGAGAAAAATGTGGATAAACGCTCTTCACTCTACAAGAGTGTGTCGGCTAACGGAGTGGTCTTTGAGTCGATACGTCCGCGTGATTATGAGATAGGGCCGTGGCTCTCGGAGTATGTCGGCTCGAAGGGGTGCTCGATAACACCGAAGGGGCTGGCGATGCTCACCGACCACTTGGGTACCGATGTGTCGAAAATATCGAATGAGATTACCAAGTTGCTGGTGTCGTTGCCCGAAGGGACAAAGCAGATAACCGAGGTGCACATCGAGGAGAATGTCGGCATATCGAAGGATTTTAACAATTTTGAGTTGTGTAAAGCGGTGGTTACGCGCGATGTGAAACGCGCCTTGACCATTGCCGAGCATTTTGCACGTAATCCGAAGGATAACCCGCTGCTGGTTACGGTGTTGGCTCTCTTTGGCAAATTCCGCGAAATGTTTGTCATAAACTATCTGCGTTGGCAGTCGCGTCGCAAGCAGGTGCCATTCCCGAGCGATGCGGAGTTGATGGGGCTTGCCAAAATCAACAATATATATGCTCTGCGCGAAGCGAAGGAGGTGTCGGCGCAGTGGCAGAATAGTAAGGTGTTTGCCGTGCTCGGTCTGTTGCGTGAGTACGATGCCAAGAGTAAGGGTGTGAATGCCGGAGGAGCTACGGAGGGTGAGCTTCTCAGAGAGCTGTTGTTGAAGATTTTTATGCAATAGAGAGAGCGTTCGACAATGGACAGATTAGGGGCTGAAGCTGCCTGTTTGAGAGGGATTGAATAATGATAAAGAGTTGCTATATAGATGGATGCGCCTTCGAGCGAGATGATTTTCCCGAGGGGCTGTATGTCTACCAGACTGTGATAACATTCGGTCATGAGGTGTTACACCTGGGAGAGTACTTGTGCTTGCTGAAAGAGGCCGCCAAAGAGGTGCTCCGTCGTGCACTAACCCTTGATGAAAAGGCCGTTGCGGCTATGATCTCCGATTTTTTGCGTCAAAACGGCTATCCGACGGCTATGCCGGCATCGGTAGAGTTGCGATATTACCTCTCGGGAGAGTTTGTGGTGATTGGAGGGGATGTGTCGCCTTATCCGAGGTTGGGGCTGCGCTTGTTGATGCCGGCAGGTGTGGATGTGGCATACGATTTACCTCTGTCGGAACACTGCTCTTCTGTGCGCAGGTCGGCTGCCGAGGCCGCTCGGGCTTATGCCGAAAGTCGTGGTGCGAAAGTCGTGGTGCGATTGGGTGCGGATGGATGTGCTCGCTCGGTGGACGATTCGGAACTGTTTGTGATAAAGGAGTATACGGTCATGACACCAGCGCCTCCGGTATCGGTGGCGGGGCGGTTGCTCTCCGCTGCCATAGAGCGCTCGGGCCTGCGGTTGGAGTGCATGTCGCTAATGCTTGCAGACTTGGAAGGTGCGGACGAAATCTTCTATGCCGACCATCGCGGAGTGACTGCTCTCGGCTCATTTAACGGCCATCCGTTGATGCATATCTTGGCAGAAAAAATTGCGACACGTCTGTAGTAGAGATGTCGCAATTTTTGTTGTTGAAAGGGTTGTTCCCTATACTATAAACTTCAGCAGGAAGAATGCTGCGAGAATATACATTCCGATAGATATCTTTTTGAATTTGCCACTGCACAGATTGATGAGGACGTAGCTGAGGTGTCCCAGTACGATGCCATCCGAGATGCTGTATGCCAACGGCATGCAAATCATACAGATAAATGCGGGAATAGCCTCCGAGAAGTCGTCAAAATTGATCTTGCGCACGTCCGTCATCATCATTACTCCGACTGCCAGAAGTACGGGTGCGGTCGCTGCTGACGGGATGGCGAGGAAGAACGGTGCAAAGAAGAGCGACGAGAGGAAACATAGACCCGTAACGAAGGCGGTAAGTCCGGTGCGACCACCCTCATTTACGCCTGCTGCGCTTTCAACAAAGGTTGTGACCGTGCTTGAACCCATCAGCGCACCTCCGGTGGTGGCGATAGCATCAACCATAAATGCCCGCTTGAGCCCGGGAATCTTGCCATTCTTCTCCATTCCGGCACGAGAAGATACGCCTACCAAGGTGCCGATGGTGTCGAACAGATCGACGAATAGCAGCGAAAAGACGATGGCGATCATCTCGGTTGAGAAGATACTGCTCCATTCGAGTTTGCAGAAAATTGGCTCAATCGAGGGCGGGGTGCTCAATATGCCGTCAAATCGGGTGACTCCGATGGGAATGCCCAGCAGTGTTGTCAGGACGATGCCGATAAGTAATCCTCCCTTGACCTTGCGGACAAGCAAAACGGCAGTAATTATGATGCCGACAATGGATAATAGCACTGCCGGATCGGAGAGATCTCCAAGCGATACGAGAGTTGAGTCGTTGTTGACGACGATGCCCGCATTCTGCATTCCGATGAAGGCGATGTAAAGTCCTATTCCGACTCCGATAGCACGCTTCAAAGTGTCGGGTATGACATTTACGATTAGCTCTCTCAAGTTACTGACCGTCAATAAGATAAAGAGTATGCCTTCGATGAATACGGCCGTCAATGCAAACTGCCACGAGTAGCCCATGATTTGACATATCGAGTATGCGAAAAAGGCGTTTAGTCCCATGCCCGGAGCCAACGCGAACGGCATCTTGGCGTAGAGTCCCATCAGCATCGTTGCTATGGCTGCCACCAACACGGTGGTGGTGAAGAGTGCTCCCTTGTCCATGCCGGTTGAGCTCATAATATTGGGGTTTACCGCCAAAATATAAGCCATGGTCAGGAAGGTTGTGATGCCTGCAATTATCTCCACGCGGAGGTTATGGTGAGAGGGGTTAAATCCGAATATCGTTTGTAAAAATTTTGAAATTCTCGGGTTGTTCATGCCTAAAATTTGGCTAAAAGGTCTTAAAATTTCTGCAAAATTAACTATTTTTTTAATAAAATTTATAGTTGCTAAAAAAGTGTGAAATTTTTTGGCCTTTTCTTTTGAGTTTTTTTGCAGGTAATGAAAATTTGCTTATCTTTGTATTTGCATACAGACTGTACGAAAAGTTAATTAACGAAGAATCAACGGTTTTTTTTCGAACTACGTTCGAGATTAGCTATGAACTGGAAATTTTCCATACATTGTTCCGCACCTGTTCGCGGTGGTAAAATGGGTATTTTTACGCATTTTGTGGAGGCTGTTGCGTCTGCAGGTATAGCCGCGTGTAATCGTTTGGTTTATAACCTTTTGCCCATGTGTGTCGTGTCGCGTTTTTTTATACGCGCGTGACGCGGGCGCTGTGAGAGTGCGAATTTAGACCTTGGGCTTGCGGAGAATTTGATTGTGAAACGGATGAATAAAACTAATAAAACTAACTTATTATGATTTTCGATTTTAAGACAATGAGAAGAATTTTTGCGATGTTGGTAGTGATGCCGATGTTCGCATTGTGCGTTGCTTGTGAGGAGGGTCCGGCTGAGGAACAGGGGGGTAAAGAACCGACCGAGGAGCCGAGCGATAAGCCGAATGGCGGTGGCGATGACGAGAAGTATGAGGATATTAAGGTCGTTGGCGGTAAGGTCCGTTTCTACCTTTCGGAGAAGGAGAACTCGACTCGTACTGCAACCAATATGACTGCTCGCGATTGGGCAAAGTCGAGCGTGATTATGAACGGTAAGACTTATGCCGTTGCGCTCACCGAGGGTGAGAACCCGCGTCCTTATGTAGAGGTTGATGAGGCAACAAACTACAATCTCTCTCTTATCACAGCTTCGTCGAGTAAGTGGTATGGAGGTTCGACCTATGCCGACGTTAAGTTGACTCACTCGCAGATCTATCACAATGCAATTTCGAATATCAAGTCGTTCCCGATGTATGGTTCGTACTCGAAGGAGACAGGTAATAAGCTTATCTTCAACGATGGTTTCGCAATGGTGATGCTTAAGTTGAAGGGTGCGGCGAAGATCTCATCGGTGAAGGTTGAGGATCCGTCGGGTAAGACTATTGCGGGTGTTGCTTCCTTCATGCCTTCGAAAGGTCACTACACTATGAGCAAGGGCTTTAACTTCGCAGTGCTGAACTGTACTAACAAGGGCGAGTTCGTGCAACTCTCCGAGTCGAAGAACAGCAACTTCCGCCTGATGATTGCTCCGGGTAACTATCCCGATGGTCTGAAGGTGACTGTTTGTGATTCACAGCGTGGTGCGATGTTCGTGACAACCGAGCCGTTGAACCTTTCGGCCGGTGATGTTCACGTTATTGACAGAGCTTATGCATGTGATCCCGAGATTGCTTTCTATGAGGGCTTTGATAACTTCGTTTGGGGTGGTGACGTGATGAAGGGCGATGCCGGCTTCGGATTCTCGCCGACGGCAGATGCTATCGGTATTGATGGTGGAACTGCTCTGACCGGTTATGAGGATGCCTTCGCAGAGGTTGCCTACAACAACCCGGGTTCGGGCTTCATCCAGCCTAATGTATGGGATCAGGTTTCGGGCAAGACCGTAGGTGAGGCTCACCAGATGTCGGAGAGCTACGTTGCCAGCCGTAATATCGGTGACTGGCTTTACATGTACCGCGTACAGGAGTTCCCGGGATATATTGGTTCGGGCGTGGCAACAAGCAAAGGCCGCGGAATGATTAATATGCCTCAAGCAGCTTGTATGAAGGGTATCGGAGATGTTAAGTTGAGAATGCGTTTTGCATTGCAGGCAGGATTTTCCGGCAACCTCGAATTCAGCATTGCTTATGGTGGCGTAATCAAGTCTGCAACGATCAATGGTAAGGCCGTAGCCTTTACCGCTGACAACTTGCAGTATCGCTCGGAGAACTCGACCGCGAAGTTTACAATCGACGGCTCGTTCCTCGTCAACTCTTCTGCTACTGCGGCAGGTCAGTGGAATGAACTTGAAGTATTGATCAGCGGTGCAACCGACGGAACAAAGCTCAATTTCCAAAATGGCGCACAGTCAGGTGCAAATCTTGGTATATATGTGGATGAAATCGAGTTCCGTAAAGTCAAGGATTGGAAAGATGGTAGCAACTTGCGTGTGCTCTACTGGAACATCCAGAATGGTATGATTTCGGACCAGCACAACAACTACGACAACTTCGTGGCATGGGTCAAGAAGTGGGATCCGGACATCTGTATCTGGTGCGAGTCGGAGACTATATATAAAGATAAGAGTGGTTCGGGAACAAGCAGCAAGTACCTGCCCGATGGTTGGGCACAGCTCTGCACTCGCTATGGCCACACTTATGCAGCCGTAGGTGGTAACCGCGATAACTATCCGCAGACCATCACCTCGAAGTATCCTATCAAGACCGTTAAGCGTATTACAGATACAGATCAGAAAGATAGACCTGTTTCGCACGGTGCGGGTCACTTCCAGATTGAGGTTCACGGCAAGAAGATCAACTTCGTAACTCTGCACATGTGGCCGCAGCAATATGGTTATGGCGTTGCAACTGCAGACCGTGATGCAAGTGCAGCTGCTAAGGAGGGTGACCACTATCGCAAGCATGAGATGCAGTATATCGTTGACCAGACTGTGAATTTGGCTGCAAACTCGGGAGAGGAGTATTGGGTATTAGGTGGCGATACCAACTCGCACTCGCGCACTGATGATTGGTACAGAAAGTTGAGCACATCTGATCCGACCAAGTTGATTACCCACGATGTTGTCCTCAATCAGACCAATCTCAAGGATGTCGTCAACCACCGCGATTGCTACGGCGAGAAGGGTAACGTGTGGTTCCGTTCGCGCATCGACATTCTATACGCTTCGCCCAAGATGTTTGACTGCATCACCAACTCGATTATGTTGATGGATAGTTGGGCTGATGAGATGGGAGCATGGGAGTGGCACAAAGATTTCCGTGATCCTTCGGACCACACTCCGGTGCTTGTCGACTTTAAGTTGTAATGAATGTATACATAATATATATTATATAATAAAGAGTGAAAATGAGTATTAACAATTAAAAAACGATTAAATTAAGAACCAGAAAAGTAGAAGAAATTAAAAAAACAGACAAAAATTAAATGTTAGAAAACACAAGTTTAACAAAATCAATCACTAACCTTATTTTAATTAACAACTATGAAAAAAAACTTTGACTAAGAGTCTTATGCAGATTGCACTCGGTCAGGCAGTTGCTGTTCTTTCGTTGACAGCTGCTCTCTTTACCGTATCGTGCGAGCAGCATACGAACTCAGAAAGAAGCGAATCCATCGAGGTCTATGTTGATCTTGATGAGAAAGAGCCGGTTGACGTGGCAAGTGTTAACGTAGTGGGTGGTTTGCACCAACTCTACGTAAAATCGAATGTTGCGTTTACCGCATCGTGGGAAGATGGCGAGACTACGCCTTGGGCAACAGTTGTGGATGACACAGCCGTAGACCCCAAGACCGGTTATCGCATCGTAACCCTTGACGTTAAGCGTCGCCACAACACTTTGGCGTATTACACACGCCGTACCGGTACGCTTATTTTGCGTGCGAACAATGAGAACCTCTACTTCAGCAAGTATGTTCAGGTTCATCAGGGCTCGCTTGCACGTATCAGCAGTGATTTCGCGTGGATTACTTACGCTTCGACGGATCCCCGTATTGAGGATGGTGTAATTCTCGCAAACTGGTCGACTCCGTTGAAGGATCGTGGCTACCGTTCGACTCCTAATCTCCACGACGGACAGGCTCACCTCTATGGTAAGAAGGGCTACCTCCAGTTGGGAGATGCTGAGGGACATGGTGCTGACGTGATCTCGCCTTACACCAGCGATTTCCGCTATGACTCGCTGTTGATGGTGTCGTTCCGCGCTGTTGCTCACACTGACTATAAGACTGGTGCTAAGGATGGTAACAAGTTTACCGTTGAGGTAACCGGTGGTGGTGTTATTGCTGACTTTATGGAGTCGGGAAATGTGACCTCGATTGAGTTGGAGGCACCGAACTTCGACCCGCAGAGCGAGAACTTCCCCAACGATATGTGGGATGGCTCGAACTTCTTGGTATTTGTAGTGGGTACCGAGGCTAATCCGCTTACCGTGAATACTACTATCACGATCAAGAGCGGTTCGCTCGATACTCCGACATCGACCCCCAACCGTCTTTATGTTGACAACTTCTATGTTCGCCGCGTAATCGAGGGTGAGGAGCCCTACTTCGAGGAGAATGGTGGCAGTGGTCTTGATAAGATCTTGGGCGTTGAACCCGAGGAGGTTGTAGAATAACGACACCCAAACAAGAGTAAACAGAATTGTTTTACCTAAAAAACAGAACAATGAATAAGTTTTTTACAGCAATGAGAACAATTTGCCGAAGCGTGTCGTTAGTGGCTGCTTTCGCAATGTTCGTAGCATATGCGTTGCCGGCATCAGCACAGCAACACTCCGTCAGCGGTACGGTTGTTGACCCCGACGGAAATCCTTTGGCAGGTGCAACCGTTTCGGTTGTTAATACCTCGAAGGGTGTGACTACCGACGTTAATGGTAAGTATACGATTACTGCCAAGACTTCGGAGTCTCTCGAATTCTCGTTCCTTGGTTATACTACCGTTACACAGTTGGTAGGTAACCGCACTACTATCGATGTTAAATTCGCAGCAGATGCATCGACTGCAATTGATGACGTCGTTGTCATCGGTTATGGTACCGTAGCAAAGAAGGACCTTACCGGTTCGGTTGCAACGGTTAAGATGGGCGATGTGAAGGATGCTCCTGTAACCTCAATCGATAACGCCCTCCAGGGTCGTATCGCAGGTGCCGACTTCTTGTCGACTACCGGTGAGCCGGGTGCAACTACTTCAATCCGTATCCGTGGTACTCGTTCAATCAACGCATCGAATGAGCCTCTGATCGTTGTCGATGGTATTATGGATGCAATCCATGACCTCAACGATATCAACGCAGAGGATATCGCGAGCATCACCGTCTTGAAGGATGCCTCTTCGACCGCTATCTACGGTTCGCGTGGTGCAAACGGTGTAATCCTCGTGACAACCAAGCAGGGTGCAGGTCGTCAGGACAAGGTGAACATCTCGTTCAAGGCAGACCTCGGTTTCTCGCAGTTGCCTCGTCAGTTGGATATCATGAACGCATCGGAGTTCGCACAGTATCGTAACGACTACGCATACTTCGGTGGTGACCCGAACAACCAGGGTGTAGGTGCTAACACTCCTCTGTCGAGCGGTGTTTACAAGGATCCGTTCTCGTATGGTGAGGGTACCAACTGGGTTAAGGAGATTTCGCGTACTGCAATGTATCAGAACTACGCTCTCTCACTCTCGAGCCACAACAAGAAGTCGTCGTACTACGCTTCGTTCTCGTACAACGATACACAGGGTATTATCCAGGCCAGCGGTCAGCAGCGTTTCACCGGTCGTATCAACCTCGATACTCAGCTCTTCAAGTGGTTGAAGGTTGGTTATAAGGGTTCGTACACTTGGCGTCACAACGATGTGAACAAGACCTCTATCGGTGGTACTGCTTACTACTCGGCTGCACAATATCTGTCGCCGCTCATCAAGCGTTACGACTCTTTCAACCCCTTGCACAATGGTGGTCAGCGTATCAACACCCCGCGTGCATTGGTAGACTTGGATACTTACTACCACGAGCGTCACTCGACCAACCACTCGTTCGTAGCCGACATCGAGCCGGTTAAGAACTTGCACATCAAGTCGGTATTCTCGTACTATATGTACCAGCGCCACACCTTCCGTTACTATCCGGGTACTCGTCCTGCAAAGACCGAGGCACAGGGTGGTGATGCATACCGCTATGAGTCGGAGGAGCGTTCGTTCTCGTCGGAGACAACCGTAGGTTACAAGTGGAAGTCGAAGAGCGGTCACGCTATCGACGTTCTGGGTGGTTTCTCGGCTTACTCGTTCGCTTCGCAGGCATTCTCGCTTTCGGGCTCGGGCTACATGGATGACGCCGTTAAGTGGAACAACATGAACGCCGTTCTCGATAAGGAGACCTACTCGGCTTCGACTTCTTACTCGAAGAAGACCAAGATGTCGGGTTATGCTCGTATCAACTGGAACTACAAGTCGCGCTACTATTTGACCGCAACCGGTCGTTACGATGGTGCGTCGAACTTCGCAGCAAACAACAAGTGGGCGTTCTTCCCCTCGGCAGCAGCTAAGTGGAACATCGCAGCAGAGAACTGGATGAAGGATGTTAAGTGGATTGATGACTTGTCGATCCGTGTAAGTGCCGGTCTTACCGGTAACGACGCTATCAGCGCATACCAATCGTTGGCAGCAATGTCTTCGACCACCGGTGGTTACCTCTTCGATGGTTCGCAGCCCGTAGCATTCTACCGTAGCCGTCTGGATTCGCCCGATTTGACTTGGGAGAAGACCGCTTCGTACAACGTCGCTTTGGACTGGTCGATGTTCAAGGGTCGCTTGAATATCACAGCAGAGGCTTATATGTCGAAGACTACCGACCTTTTGATGTCGCTTGCAGTTGCTAACCAGACCGGTTATACTTCGCGTCTGACCAACATCGGTGCAACATCGAACAAGGGTCTTGAGTTGTCGATTGAGAGCCAGAACATCGTTAAGCCTAACTTCCAGTGGAGCACTGCATTCACCATTTCGCACAACACCCAGCGTGTTGAGGACATCGGTTCGGAGGAGTTCATTTCGGCTTACAACTCGCCGGGTAACTCGCCCTTCATGATGTATGGTTACGTTAAGGGTTATCCTCTTAACTCGTTGTGGGGCTTCAAGTATGCTGGTGTTTGGAAGAGTGCAGATGAGGGTAAGCAGAACGATATTACCAAGACTTACATCTCGAAGTCGAGCTCGACCTCACTCGGTTATCCTCGCTACTACGATATCAACCACGACGGTGTGCTTGACCGTGAGGACTTGATCTATCAGGGTAACGCCGATCCGGTTATCTATGGTGGTTTGCAGAATACGTTCTACATCTACGGTCTTAAGTTGAGCTTCTACTTCAACTACTCGTTGGGTGGTAAGATCTACAACTACTCGGAGTTCTACATGGGCGGTTCGACCTTCTCGAACCAGTATCGTTACATGTTGAACAGCTGGCACCCCGTTCGTAACCCGAACTCGGATTTCCCGCGTGCAGGTTCATTGGACGCAGCGATGCCTTCGGACTTCATGATCCACGATGCTTCGTACATCCGTTTGAAGAATATCACCTTGTCGTACACATTCGACCTTCGCAAGAAGACCAAGGCATTGCGTGACATCACGATCAGTGCATCGGGTGAGAACCTCTACTTGTGGAAGAACTATAACGGTTTCGACCCGGACGTTTCGTCGGAGGGTGAGTCGTCGACCTTGCGTCGTATGGACTTGGGTGCATACCCGAAACCTCGTACAGTTATCTTCGGTGTACAAATCAGATACTAATAATTTAATAATTTAGAGCAATGAAACATATTAAGAATATATTGATTGCAGCAATGCTGATTCTGGTTATCCCGTTCCAGTCTTGTACGTTGGAGGAGGATACGCAGGGTCTGTCGACACCGAAGGATTTCTTCCGTAAATATTCGGAGTGTCAGTCGGTTGTGAACAGTTGCTATATTCCGTTGAAATCGATCTATACCTATACGATGATGATCGCAACGGAGTGTGTATCGGATGTACTCTACATCTCTTCGGGTACGTTGGATGCCCGTTTGGATGTTACTCCCGCTATTCCGCGTCACGGTGCAACCGTATGGCAGAATGGTTACCTCGGTGTGCAGCGTTGTAACTTCGCTATCGAGGGTATTGAGCGCGCTTATGAGCAGGAGGTTCTCTCTGTTGAGCAGTACAACGAACTTATCTGCGAGGCGAAGGTGCTCCGTGGTTTCTACTACTGGTTGCTCACCTCGTTCTTCGGTGATGTTCCCTTCTATTTCGACGATGTTACCGACAATGCGGTTTTGAATCGTATCGCTTTGCTGCCCCGTATGGATGCAAACGAGACTCGTACAACCGTTATCGAGGACCTTCTCTCGGTTGTAGGTAATGCTCCCCAGACCCGTACTTCGGATAACTCAGGTCAGCGCGTAGGTGCTGCTTTGGGTTACCACCTTATCGCCAAGATGGCTATGTGGAACGCTTCGTACGATAAGAAGCAGCCCGCAGAGTATTGGTGGGGTGTTGCCAAAGATGCTCTTCACAAGGTTGAGGATATCTATGGCTCGCTCGCACAGTACGACTATACAGAGAACGCTCTCTGGAGAAACCACAATACTCCCGAGTCGATTATGGAGATTCAGCACATCTACGTTTTGGGTGGTTTGAACTACTCGTCGAACGTAGCTTGTATCTGTACTCCTCACCCGCGTACCAATGGTACTGCTATCTTTGATGGTGTTGAGATTCCGTTCATCGGTGACCAGCCGACCGTTTGGACTGCAATGCGTCCTAACGTATACTTCTGCCAGGGTCTTCAGGGCCGTAAGTCGAAGGATATTCGTCGTAACGTGAACATGGCATGGGACTACACAGGTGAGGATGGCGTTGTCCGTACGTTCAACTCGATCAACTCGCGTCCTTGGCCGGGCCCGAAGTTCTGGTGCCCGAACCAGCAGGGTTCTGCTGACGGTAACAACTACAAGATCTTCCGTTACTCGGATGCTATCTTGATGTTGGCAGAGTGCTACTGCGAGACCGGTGACTACGAGACCGCTGTTAAGTACTTGGATATGACTCGTACACGTGCAGGTTTGCAGGGTTATGTATTCCGTACCGTTCCTCGTCTGCAGGAGGAGATCCGCAACGAGCGTGCTCGCGAGTTGTTCGGCGATATGCAGCGTAAGTTCGACCTCGTACGTTGGGGTATCTGGTATGATGCTACGACTGCTTACTCGGACTACAAGTATTTGCAGGAGGGTAATGCAGATCAGATGATCCGTCCTTGCCACCGTTTCTATCCTATTCCTGACGTTCAGGTTGTTTATTCGAAGCATAACCTCGACAACAAGGAGTACAATGCTTACGGCTTGTAATAATTCGAAAACAGAAAGATTATGAAAAATTTGAATATCATAAGAAAATCGGTTATCGGGGCGTTCGTTGCGTTTGTGACGCTCACGATGACTTTGACCGGCTGTTATAAGAATTACGAGATGGATCTGCCGTTGGCAGTGACTTCGCGTGATCTTAACCTCACAAAGGAGGCCGGTTCGACACACGTATTGGTATATTCGGATGGTGAGTGGACAGCACGTCTGACCCGTCCGGTGAAGTGGGCATCGATTGACCGTCAGAAGGGCTTCGGTAACCACGAGATCGTATTCTCTTATTCGGCCAACTACGGTATTTCGCGTAAGATTGGCGTGATTTTCCAGAAGGGTGCTTTGGCCGACACCGTAATGTTCAAGCAGGCAGGAGCGCTCTCTGACGGACAGTTGGCGTTCAAGTCGGCTGCTTTGTCGCTCGTTCGTTCGGAAGCAGAGGCTTTTGCTCCTATCTCGACTAACCTTCAGTATGCATTGGGTGATGTCAATGCCGAGATCGTTTACTACGATGAGAACGGTTTGGCTAACGATCCGCTGCCGGTTGAGATGACTCGTCAGGATGAGAACGGCGAGGAGATCGAAGGCGAGGAAGGCGAAGGCGAAGGCGAGGGCGAAGAGGAGCCCGAGGTTCCCGTTGCTAACCCCGTTGATCCTTGGATTTCGGACCTCGTGCTTACGAAGGCTGGTCTTGCATTCAAGGTTTCGGCAAACGAGGGAATTCTTCCCCGTGTTGCTGACGTGAAGCTCTCGATCGAGAATGCTGATGGTGAGGTATTCTCTACGGTATGTAGCGTTATGCAGGGTCTTGCAGAGCCTATGTTCACACTCGAGGCTGCATCGGGCCAGTACAGCGGTCTTGCGCAGGCTGTACTCGTTCCGACTACCGACAACAACATGGCAGCTTATGCTCCCTACTTCGAGACAGAGGTTGTATTCGCACAGGAGGTTGTTGAGGGTGAGGAGTGGCTTACCAATGTGAATATCACAGCTGAGGGTCTTAACTTCAACCTTAAGATGAACGAGGGCGAGACTCCGCGTCAGGCAACTATCAACCTTTCGTACACTGATGCTCTTGGTAACACTGTTTCGGCTTCGTACAACGTTATCCAGGCTATCTATCCTAAGGTTACCGAGTTTGCAGCTGTTCGCGCTATGACTCCGGGTGAGATTACCGCTTCGGGTTACATCGAGGGTTACATTGTTGGTGACTTCAACTCGAAGAACATCTGCTCGAACCCGCACATTGCACAGTTCAAGTATGATACAGCTGAGAACGATAAGACTAACTACATCGAGAGCAAGGATGGCCAGTATGGTTTCATGCTTAAGTTCGACGTAGCAAGCGATAACAATCTTCCTCGCTACACTGCAGTGAAGATCGCTATCGAGGGTCTTACTTTGGTTAAGAACAACGATCCCGAGTACTATGTACTTACCGGTGTTACCGCAGGTCACCTCCTCGAGGTTGGTGCTGCTGACCAGTTCAAGGTTCCTGCAAAGGAGAGGACTATCACACAGTTGACTGATGCTGATATCTTCACAATGTGTACCGTTAAGGGTCTTGAGATTATGGCGAAGGATGGTGCTTACACCAACTGGACTGAGGGTTACGTATTCAAGGATGGTACTATCAATAATATTGGTACAGGTTCGTCGCCTCGAGTTGATTGCGCTCCGCTTATGTGCTATGACCGCGAGGGTAACCATATCTCGATGCTGACCAATACTTTGGTGCCTTGGCGTCGTAACGGTGCTGACGTTGCTTGGGGTACTGTTGTTCCGCAGGGTTCGGGTGACTTCAAGGCTATCATCGTTCCTGAGGATCCTCACACAGAGCTCAAGTGCGGTGACCTCGGTCGCTACCACTTGCGTGCAATGGTTGAGGAGGATATCGCACTTGAAGATGCTCCGTTCACAACTACTATCGTAGAGTGGAACTGGAATAACTCGGTTAATGACCTCACTCCCGAGGTTGGTGCCGGTGCTATCAACAAGCATGGTGCAGGTAGTGCTGCCGGTGTTGACTTCAACAATCCTTACATTCCGAAGGATGCTAATGAGTTGACAGGTAATGGTAGCAAACCTATGGGCGGTAGCGCAGGTCAGAAGGGTCAGACTGTGAATGGTGCACAGAACTTTACTAACACTTGGTGGGATTTCACTAACAATGTTGGTAAGTATATCGATATCGAGTTCTCGACTGCTGGTGTAAGCGGTTCGAACCTTATGGTCGGTATGGTATGGTGGACCGGTGGTCTGGGAGCTGGTAACAACAAGGCTCCGCAGGATTGGCAGATGCTCTACTCGGTTGACGGTGGTGCTACATTCCAGCGTATTGCAAAAGAGGCTGATATCCAGCTCCGTTCGCAGACTTGGTACACTACTTCGCCGATTGATACATTCCCTGGTGGCTATGAGATGATGCGTACTCTTCCGGCTGATTGCTTCGGCAAGGATAAGGTTATCGTTCGTCTGCAGGCTACCAGCAAGGTAATGGCTATCGACCCGAAACCGACTGCTGACAACTATGCAACTGCTCTCTGCCAGCGCAAGGGCACTCTGACTTCGAGTGTTACAGCAGCTAACCAGCAGCTTCGCGTAGGTTTGATTACAGTACGTTACAACTAATAAGAGTTAATTCTTGACCTTTGGTGGCGGGGGCAACCCCTCCACCGAGGCGAGAGAGAATAAATTTAATGCTAACACAATTAAAACTTAAGAATATGAACTATCGTAATTCGATATTCAAGTTTATGGGCATCGCTGCTATGGCTCTGGCTGTAACGTCGTGTACCGTAGATGAGGCCCAAGATGTGCCCCTCGTGAAGTTGGGTGCATTGGAGAAGGAGTTCGTTGTTGAGGCTGACGCAAGCACATTGGAGATCGATCTCTATGCTAACAGTGCTTACCGTCTCGAGCGCATCAACGACACCGAGGATTGGTTGACTTTTAGCTATGGTGATATCGTGGTTGAGGAGGGTATTTCGAAATCTAAGATCACTGTAGAGACTACTTTCAACGAAGGCTTTAAGCGTGCAGCAGGTCTTGTACTCTGCTCGGAGCTGGATGGCCGTCGTGATACGTTGTATGTAAAGCAGAAGGCCCTTATCGAGGCTAAATTGCAGTTTGAGGCTGCTTCTATCACCCTCCCGGGTGCAGGTGGCCAGCAGACTTCACCCATCGTGTCGAACATCCCGTTCGAGGACGTAAGCGTTGAGATCACCTATGGTGACGAGGCTAACGCAGGTTGGGTTGAGGATATCGTTATCGAGGATTCCGAGAGCGAGGATCGCCAGATGGTTATGACCTTGGCTGCTAACCCGAGCGATGAGGCTCCCCGTGCAGCTAACGTTGTGATGTCGTTCACCGACGGTTGGGGCGATATGCAGCGCGTAGAGTTCAACCTCTTGCAGCGTACTTCGAAGGAGACCTTCGGTGAGCCGATCACCATGGAGGAGTTCTGTATGACCTATGCTACCGGTAAGGAGATCGAGGAGTATATCCTCTTGGAGGGTATCGTTGTCAGCGACAAGGCTAACCTCAACGCAGGTGAGCCCGAGCAGTTGACCACTTCGACTATCAACTACGACCTTATCGAGCAGACCGTTTATCTCCAGACTGCTGACGGCTCGCGTGGTATCGCAGTGGTTATGGATACTCCCGAGGATAACACTTTCGAGCAGTGGGATCACGTTCAGCTCTTGATCCACGGAACGAAGGGTGTGATGTTGGAGAACCCCGAGCGCTACCAGTTGACCGGTGTCAACAAGACCATGATTACCCAGAAGGTGGCAGGTACACGTGCAGACGTTAATGTAAAGAGAAAGACTATCAACCAGTTGACTGATGCTGATATCTATACTTTCGTTGACCTCACCGACGTTTACTTCCCCGTGCGTAAGGGTTCGCTCTTCCCCGCAAACGGTGGTTACTCGATTGAGTCGAACGCTCACCGTAACGGTAAGTATCCTCGTCTGCTGAACGACAAGAATGGTGACCAGATCTACCTGTTGACCAACTCGAGTGCAAAGTATCGTAGCAACGGTCGTTGTCTGCCCTACGGTTCGGGTTATGTTTCGGGTGTGATTGTTCACGAGCGTTATGCACGTTTCACATGGCGTGATGGTGCTGACCCCGCAGAGACTGCTGATGATCCGACCCTCGGTAACATCGGTCGCTACTCTATCCGTCCGCAGGTTGAGGGTGATATCTTCGACAACCTGCAGGCAAGCGTTGAGGATAACGTAACGGCTCTTCTCACTGAGTTCCGTTGGGTAAATCCCGACACTGAAAGATGTGTTTTGGCTCCTACTTACGGAAAGAACGGTTGGTTTACTCACACTCACCAGCCCAAGTACACCGGCGACGAGACTATCGGTTTCAACACCGCAACTTACAAGCAGTACGTGAATGGTGCGGGTAACTATCCTTACCTCGGCCCCGTTGGTACATCTGCTGCTTACATCTACGGTGCAAACTGGGGTAATGTGAATGGTTGTGGTATGATTATCGACCCCGCCAAGGAGTCTTACTCGACTCTCGGTGTCCTCGGTAACTGCATCAGCCGTAACCCCGATGGAACCATCGAGTATTGCGGTCAGTATGCTCCCTATGAGTATGCAGGCCACGGTGAGGCAGGTCACCCCGATTCGGATCAGGTTAAGGCTGGTAACTGGGGTACAGGTATTACCACCGGTGGTACGCTGGCTACGAACTGTAACGCAGTTAACTACTCGGGCTCGACTTCGATGCACGGTAAGGCTAATGCTTCGGGTAACACTTGGAACGCTTGGAACAACAAGTGGTGGTGGAACTACGAGAACGGTTTCGTTTACGCTTGGTTGCTCAACGTTGATATGTCGAAGGTAAGCGCAGCGCAGAATCCTGTGCTCCAGATCTCGGCTCTCAACTCGAGCGGTTCGTACTGTCCTCGTTTCTGGGCTGTTGAGTGGTCGACTTCGGACGATCAGAAGGGTAACTGGAACCGCTTTGCAGAGTACGATATTCCCGATACTTCGCAGTGGGCTAACACCCTCTACTCGACTAACACAGCGTTCAAGGCTATGAGCTTCAAGTTGCCCGCAGAGATGTGTGGTCTGTCGGAGGTTTACATCCGCCTCATCCCGAGAAACGACCTTTGCTCGGATGGTGGTGACTACGCTAACGACATTCTTGAGAACGGTACTCAGGGTTCGAGTGCTATCGAGTACGTTGCTATCCGTTACACCAAATAGTAACTAATTTCCTATAAGTAAAGGGGCTGGCCGATGGTCGGCCCCTTTATTCCTTAAAAAACAAGACCGAAACAATGAAAAACCTGAAAATCACACTCTTCGCCATCGCGGCTATGGCGATTGCGACACTCTCGACTCAGAGTGTTGCCGCGCAGGCCGACAACAAGGCTCTCGCTCGGGTCGAGGCAAACTCCTCCGCACAGCTCTTGGGGAGTATCGACAGCGAAGCTCTCGCAAAGGTCGAGGCAAAGGCCGACCTTAAACTTATGTCGTTCAACCTCCGCTACTATAAGCCCGGGGCTGATGGCGACAATGGATGGCTCCACCGTAAAGAGGCCATCGTGGCAATGATTCGCGAAGAGATGCCCGATATTATCGGTCTGCAGGAGCCCCACCGTCCGCAGGTGGACTATCTGAAGGTCAATTTCCAGAACGAATACGCAACGCTGGACGCAGGTCGTGACGCTACGACCGACATCGTCAAGAAGCCCGCCGGTGGCGAGCATCTGATGATTATGTATCGCAAGTCGCGCTACGCGCTGCTCGACAGCGGCTTCTTCTGGCTCTCCGAAACCCCCGACAAACCCTCACGTGGCTGGGATGCTATGTGTCGTCGCGTGACCGTATGGGGTCTGTTCCGTGATAAGAAGACGGGTGAGGAGTTCTACTTCTTTGACACCCACTTTGACCATATCGGCTCGAATGCACGCCGCCATGAGGCTGTGATGATGACGGAATATATGCAAAAAATCGCCGGCGAAAAGGCTACGGTGATCGTCTGTGGCGACTTCAACACTACCGTCGACCATGAGGCCCTCGCGCCAATTCGTGGATGGATGCAGGATGCCCGCTCGACCGCTGCGGTGAGCGACAACCTCGCGTCGTTCAACGATTGGGGTAAGCGAGAATTGTGGATAGATCACATATTCTATCGCCGATGCAAAATCCTCGGCTACAAGACCATAGTGAATGATAAGGAGCATTATGGCGTGCCCTATCTGTCGGGCCATAACCCGATTGTGGGCTACTTCAAGTTGTAAACAAGACTGATTGTCCTTTCGAGACCTATTGTGCGGTTGAAGAGGGGACGGCTAAAGATAATTTTAGACTGGAAGATATGAAAAGACTCTTTTTGATGTTGGCTCTGTGCTTCGGGGTGCTTGCTTTCTGCCCCGCTTGCACCGAGGGTCCCGAGGATGATGGCGGCAAGACCGAAAATCCGTCGGGTGGCGAAGAGGATAAACCTTCAACCCCCTCGGAGGATGAAATCGATTGGTCGAAACTCGACTCGAAGGCTACCGTGCGCGGAGTGGTGCGCTGTGGCGGAGAGGGTGTGCCCGATGTGGTGGTGACGGATGGTGTGAATATGACGCGCACCAACAAGCAGGGTGCTTACACGTTGCGTACCTCGACGGCAGTATCGAAATTTGTATATATCTCTGTGCCATCTGGTTATGAGGTTGGCTCAACGCGCGGATTTATGCCGGCATTCTATCGTAGAATCCCCAAAGCTGCAAGTGTGGATGCTGTGCAGCAGTTCGACTTTACGCTCAAAAAAGTCAAGCAGGATAAGCATATTCTCATCGTGTCGGCGGATATTCACGTCCGTAATCGCGCGATGATGCAGAAGGCAGATGCTACGACACACGAGATGTGTAATCCGGTGAGGGAACTCGACTCGGTAACCTTCCGCCGCACATATCTTGCCAGCCTGCGCTCGTATGTCAAGACGCTGCCCGCAGGTGTGAAGGTCTACGGACTTAACCTGGGTGACGTGAGCAACGAGTCGCATTGGGGAGGTAACTACAAGGGCGACCTGAACAACTTTGTGACTATATGCGAGCGTGGCGGAATGCCTATTCAGACCTACACAATTATCGGCAACCATGAGCACGATATGGCGGCTACGAATCTCCTCACGGACGATGACTCGGCTGCCGAGTTGGCATACATGCTGACTTTCGGCCCGACATACTACTCGTTCAATATCGGTAAGGTGCATTACGTTATGCTCGATAACGTGAAGTATATCAATAATGTAGCCGGTGGTAAAGACCGTGACTACGAGCGACGCATAACTCAAGACCAAATCGATTGGGCTGCGAAGGATGCAAATTATATGGCAGAGGATGTCGAACATATCGTCTTTGGATGGCACTGCCCGAGCTTCCGTCGCGCCCCGGGAACGGCTGCCGATGAGGCTTCGACAAAGGCTGTACTTGACCTCTATGCCGCAAAGGGGCTGCCGATGACTATCCTCTCGGGACACAACCACACTGCAGAGACGGTATCCGTAGCCGGATATGCCAATACGGTGGAGTATATCCACCCCTCGGTAAGCGGTGCGTGGTGGTACTTCCCTCTCTGCTCGGATGGTGCGCCCTCGACATTCACTCGCTACGACTTCGATGGTGGCAAGATGACCTTCCGCCGCAGTGTGAATGTCGGATACACGGGTCAGCACTACTATCGCATCTACAACAAAGGACAGACCAACACTGCCGGTAAGAAGGTGGTGCGTCTGAATGTGTGGGATTGGCACACCAACTGGAAGTTTGAAGTATATGAGAATGATGTGAGAGTGCCGGATGCTGCGCTTGTGTCGAATCGTATGAATGACCCCCTCTATGTGGAGGTACACGACCATACAGGCAATAATATTACAAGTGCGGCTCACTCCTTCCTCAATGTGGTGAAAACCGACCACATTCTGGACTATCAGCCAAAGAATGAGGCTGCTACAATCAAAATTAAGGCTATTGACGAGTTTAATACCGAGGTCTTTACCGTGACAACAAAAATAGAGTAGTAACATTTTTTTTTGAAATATACAGAGTATGAAGAAGTTGTTTTTGGCGGTGGTTGCGCTCTGTTGCGTGATGCCGCTCTCGGCTGCAAATCCCGAGGAGATAAACCTAAGAGGTTATCCCGTGCCACGAAGAGAGATTTTTTTGCCTAAAGTAAATGGGTACAATGTCTACAAGGCCGATCTGCACATTCACTCGATATACTCGGATGGGCACGTTACGCCCGATGGTCGTGTGACCGAGGCGTGGTATGATGGTCTGGACATCATCGCCATAACCGAGCACCTCGAAAGTCGCAAGCGTGAGCAGGAGTATCTCAACTTCCTGAAGGGTTACAACGACGGGAAGCCCAAGAAGGCGAAGAATTGGTGGATATACAAGACCGGACCCGATGAGGATGGTATCCTTGCCGACCTCAATGTTGCGCACAAGGCTGCAGTGAAGCAGGCGGCAGCCTACGATATGACCCTTATCCCCGGCATCGAGATTACGCGCGAGCCCAAGGAGATAGGCCACTTTAACCTGCTCTTCTTGAAGGATGCCAACGAAATCTACGACTTCGACCCGTTGCAGGCTCTGCGTAATGCCCGCAAGCAGGGGGCTTTGATCATCCACAACCACCCAGGGTGGAGCCGCAACACTAACGCCAAGACCGAGTTTCACAAAAAAGCCTATGGCGAGGGTCTGATTGATGGTATCGAGGTGGCCAATAGCGCAACGCTCTATCCCAATATGATCGACCGTTGCCTTGAGGAAAATCTCTTTATGGCGGCTAACTCCGATGTGCACGGCACAACAGCCGAATACTACGGAGCATTCGGCCTGCGTCGCAATATGACACTGATCTTGGCGCACGACAAGAGCCTTAAATCGGTGCGCGAGGCTCTCGAGGAGCGTCGCACGATGGCCTATTGCGCCGGACATATCTGCGGCGATGAGGAGCTGCTGAAAGCCCTCTTCCTCGGCTCGGTGAAGATCGAACTGCAAAGCGTGGATAAGAAGAAGAAACAACGCTACTACGTTATCACAAACACCTCGTCGTTCGACTATACGCTCTTTCGCGAAAAAGCATCAGGCAATTGGACCCTGCCGGCAATGTCGTCAATACGTGTGACCTTCCCGATGAAATTAGATCTGAAGGTGACAGTGCTGAACATGTGGTACGGAGCGGATAAACACCCCGTGGTTGAGTTTGAGTAGTTGATAATCAACGCAAAAGAATTCCATAAACGAACAAAAAATATAGGTAGAAAATTGGTTTTTTTAGGGTAAATATTTACTTTTGTCGTAGATAGACCGCAATGCCTCTCTCGAAAATTTTTCGGGGGGGGGTATTTTGGTTGTAAAATGCTGAAATATAGCGGTTTATATTGGTTATTTCAAGTGCGTGTTGCGACTTACAATAAACTTTAATATAAACTAAATTAGATTTCTTATGAGAAACGAAACCAAGCTCTGCGCCAGCAGGCAAGAGTATGCGACTCCCGAGTTGGAGCGTGTAGAATTTACAATCGAACGCGGCTTTGCCGACTCGATCGAGATTATCGGTAAGGACGAAGAGGTTGAAGCATTCTAACCCTTAAAACGAGATGAAGACCATGAAGAAGTTTTATTGCTATGTAGCATCGTTGCTCGTTGCAGCAGGTGCTATGGTTGGTTGTACAGAGGATATCACAACCGACAATAACCTCTCGAACGAGGGTTTGAACAATGTAGAGTTTATCGAGGTTACAGCTGACCTCGAAAACGAGATGTCGCGTACAACCTTTACCGATGGAGGTAACGGAGGCGCAGCAGTGTGGAGCGAGGGCGACTCTATTGGTGCGATTGCCGAGGATGGAACGATCACCGAGTGTGTTGTGACGTCGATTGACGGATCATCTGCAACCTTCTCGGTGCCTGCTAACACCAAGTATGCCGTTTATCCCTATGCGAGCGGTGATTCGTGGGCAGATGGCGTGTTGAAAAAGACCCTTGTGAGCACCGTTAGTCTTAACGGATCGAACAAAGTCTTTGGTGACAATGAGAACGCGATGGCTGCTCATCTTGTGAACAATAACCTCTCGTTCAAGCACTTGTGTGGCTATATCGAGGTTAAGTTGAAGGGTACCGGCACGGTTAAGCATGTTGCTGTGCGCGATAACCTTAGAGCTTGGGATGCTCTCTCGGGTCTTGGTTCAATTGACTTTACCGATCCCAACGAGCCGAAGTTTATCTCATCATCAAAAGACTTTAGAAAGTCGCACAACTGGGTATATGCAACCTGCTCGAATGTTGAGTTGAGCTCAAGTGAGGCAACGTCGTTCTACTTTATTGCACCTCCCCGCACCTACGAGAACCTGACCGTATGCGTGCAGACCGACAAGGGCTCATACTCGGTTACAGCAAAGAGTGCAGTCGAGGTTAACCGTGCAATGATTCGTCCGCTTGCGGCTATCGACCTTGACGCTTTGGAGCCTGCTTCGGCAACCGATTTGAGTGCAAATGGCTTGGCTAACTGCTATATCGTTCCGCAAAGCTCGGATGCGAAATACTACTCGTTCCCTGCACAGAAACTCAATACTACCGAGAAAATTGCAAATGTAGCCTATGCACATGTGCTGTGGAGTGACCGCGAGCAGGTAATCACCAACGTAAACTACGACGCTGCGACCGGCACTATTTCGTTCAAGTATGCAGGCGGTAACAAAGAGGGTAATGTAATGGTTTCGGTATTTGATGCCAACCACAATCCAATTTGGACAT
>JAFQFG010000028.1 GCA_017398695.1 Alistipes sp. | reverse complement strand
TCTCTGTTCTCTGTTCTCTGTACTCTGTACTCTGTACTCTCTCCCCACAAAAAAAAGCTGCCCAACTTTCGTTGAGCAGCTCATCTGCAATATTAGAGCCGATTAGTCCTCGAGCTTAGCCGCGAGGAACTCACGGTTCAGACGTGCGATATGTGCAATCGACACAGCCTTCGGGCACTCTGCCTGGCAAGCACCGGTATTGGTACAGTTACCAAATCCGAGCTCATCCATCTTGGCAACCATCGCCTTAGCACGACGTGCGCCCTCAACGCGACCCTGCGGCAACTTTGCGAGCGACGATACACGGGCAGCAACGAACAACATAGCCGAACCGTTCTTACAAGTTGCAGCGCAAGCACCACATCCGATACATGCAGCAGCATCCATCGACTCGTCAGCATCTGCCTTCGCAATGGGAATTGCATTAGCATCGGGTACCGAGTTGGTGCGTACCGATACGAAACCTCCCGCCTGGAGAATCTCGTCATAAGCACCACGATTAACTACGAGGTCCTTAATCACGGGGAACGCAGCTGAGCGCCACGGCTCGATTACGATAGTCTCGCCATCCTTGAATTTACGCATATAAATCTGGCAGGTAGTAGCTGCCGTGCCGGGGCCGTGTGCACGACCATTGATGTGCAACGAGCACATACCGCAGATACCCTCGCGGCAGTCGTGGTCGAATGCCACCGGCTCCTCGCCTTTGTGAACAAGGTCATTGTTCAGGATATCGAGCATCTCGAGAAACGAGGTGTCGGGCGAGATATTATCGACCTGATAGGTCTGGAATGCTCCCTTGGACTTGGCGTCCTTTTGACGCCATATCTTTAATGTAAATTTCATCTTTCGTGTTTATTAAAGTTAGACGCCTAAAGTTAGTTCTTATAGTTACGCTGTGCGCGGTGAGTAAATTCGTACTCAAGCGGCTCCTTTGTAAGCTCAGGTGCCACATCCATACCCTTATACTCCCAAACCGATGCGTATGCGAACTCCTCATCGTGACGAAGAGCCTCGCCCTCCTCGGTCTGGTGCTCCGAGCGGAAGTGACCGCCACACGACTCCTCACGATTCAAGGCATCGCGTGCCATCAGCTCACCGAGCTCGAGGAAGTCTGCAACGCGCAGAGCCTTCTCCAACTCTACGTTGAACGAATCAGCTGTACCTACAACCTTGACATCCTGCCAGAACTCCTTGCGCAGTGCCTGAATCTCCGAGATAGCCTTCTCGAGCGACTCCTTGGTACGTGCCATACCCACGTTGTCCCACATAATGTTACCCAGACGCTTGTGGATATCATCAACCGATTGCTTACCGTTAATCGACATCAACTTTGCAATGCGCTCCTTAACAGCCTTCTCAGCCTCGTCGAATGCTGCAGTTGTAGTGTCAACCTTCGGAGCCTGAATCTTAGCCGAGAGATAGTCGCCAATAGTGTAAGGCAATACGAAATATCCGTCAGCCAGACCCTGCATAAGAGCCGATGCACCCAGACGGTTTGCACCGTGATCCGAGAAGTTGGCCTCACCGATAGCGTAAAGACCCGGGATAGTGGTCATAAGGTTATAGTCAACCCAGATACCACCCATGGTATAGTGAACTGCGGGGAAGATCTGCATAGGCTCCTCGTAGGGGCTTACGTCGGTAATCTCCTCATACATATCGAAGAGGTTGCCATAACGCTGCTTGATAATATCCTTACCCAGACGCTCGATAGCGGTCTTGAAGTCGAGGAATACGGCCAAACCGGTCTCATTCACACCATAACCTGCGTCGCAACGCTCCTTCGCTGCACGCGAAGCCACGTCACGCGGTACGAGGTTACCGAATGCGGGATAGCGACGCTCCAAGTAGTAGTCGCGATCCTCCTCAGCGATATCCGACGGCTTCTTTGCACCTGAACGGATAGCCTGAACATCCTCCATCTTCTTCGGTACCCAGATACGGCCATCGTTACGCAACGACTCCGACATAAGGGTCAACTTCGACTGCTGTGTTCCGTGGATAGGAATACATGTCGGGTGAATCTGAGTAAAGCAGGGGTTAGCAAAGCCTGCACCCTTGCGGTAGCACTGGAACGCTGCCGAACCATTCGAGCCCATAGCGTTGGTCGAGAGGAAGAATACGTTTCCGTATCCACCAGTAGCGATAACCACTGCGTGTGCACCGTGACGCTCAATCTCACCGGTCACGAGGTTACGAGCGATGATACCCTTAGCCTCGCCATCCTCGATAACGATATCGAGCATCTCGTGGCGGGGATAGCTCTTCACCGAACCGGCAGCAATCTCCTTATTGAGGGCTGCGTAAGCACCGAGCAACAGCTGCTGACCCGTCTGACCACGAGCGTAGAACGTACGCGATACCTGCGCACCACCGAATGAACGGTTAGCCAACAGACCACCATACTCACGAGCAAAAGGTACACCCTGAGCAACGCACTGGTCGATGATGAGGTTCGAAACCTCGGCCAAACGATATACGTTAGCCTCACGAGCGCGGTAGTCACCTCCCTTGATAGTGTCGTAGAAGAGACGATATACCGAATCGTTGTCGTTCTGATAGTTCTTGGCTGCATTGATACCTCCCTGTGCTGCAATAGAGTGAGCACGACGCGGAGAGTCCTGGATGCAGAATACCTTTACATTGTAGCCGAGCTCGCCGAGCGAAGCAGCAGCAGATGCACCACCCAGACCGGTACCCACGATGATAATGTCGAGTTTACGCTTGTTGGCGGGACTCACTACCTTAATGGCTGCCTTATGGTTGCTCCACTTTTGAGCCAACTCACCAGCAGGAATTTTGGAATCTAATTTTAATGCCATATCCTATATCTGTTTTTAAGTTTTTAATCAAAAATTAGCAAGCGCAGCAGAGCAGGCCGTTCTCCTTGAGGAAGAAGAGTACAACTACCAATGCAAAACCACCGCAGATAAGAGTCGAAATCAAGTTTGCGATACACTTCAAACGGGGATACCACTTGTCGTTAGCCCAACCTGCAGTCTGGAACATCGACCATACACCGTGAGTAAGGTGGAACCAGATAGCTGCCAACCAAACGATGTAGATCAGAGCGTTATACCACTTCGAGAAGGTGAAGGCGATAAGCGCAGCACCATCAGTCGGAGCAAGACCGAGCGAATTCTCGTGACCACCCATAATCTCTACAAACTGCATCTTCGACCAGAAGTGTACAAGGTGAAGGCCCAAACCGCACAGAACGATAAAGCCGATGACGAGCATATTCTTCGATGCCCAGTCAACGCCCTTCTCCTTCACTGTCATTGCGTAGCGCACGTTACCACGAGCCTTGCGATTCTGCCAAGTGAGCAGCAGAGCATAAGCAAAGTGAATAAGCACACCGCCTGCAAGTACAACCGTACCAACGAGTGCATAC
>JAFQFG010000027.1 GCA_017398695.1 Alistipes sp. | reverse complement strand
GCAAGTGGCGCACCCTATTGGATCTACTACTCCTACATCCAGCGCACGACCCCGACAGCACAGAGCATGACTCGTGCCGAGAAGGCCTACTATCAGGGATACGGTGTCTCGATGTATGCTTTGCAGTTTGCAGCAGGTTCGGTTCACCTCGCAGTAGAGTTTGTCTATCCGGGCTCTCCGGCAGAAAAGGCCGGCCTTAAGCGTGGTGACTTTATCGGCAAAATCAACGGTGTTGCCATCAACGAGGGCAACTATTGGGAGCTGATGCGCGACAATTTCCTCTATGAGGTCCCCGTAGGAACTGTTCTCAAGGCCGATGTTCAGGAGTTCAATTGGGCTGCACTGAACCTTGCAACCACATCGCGAGAGGTGACTATGACCTCGGCATCGTACTGCGAGAACCCCGTGATTTTCTACGACACAATCTCGTATAAATCGACCACCGATGAGTCGCAGAAGGTACATATCGGCTACATGGTCTACACTTCGTTCGATGCTGCTTTCGACGATGAGATTAAGAAGGCTTTTGACGCCCTCTCTACAGCAGCTACCGAGTCGGGACTCCCCCTCGAGTATCTCGTTCTCGACCTTCGCTACAATGGTGGTGGTAGTGTAGCATCGTGCTGCTACCTGTCGAGCCTTATCGCAGGTAATAAAGCCCTCAACGGAGGTCAGCCCAAGGTCTTCATGTACTCGCGTTTCAACGATGAGCGTATGGCAGAGCAGGGTCGCAACCCGAAGGATTACACCACATATAAGCGTGACGATTTCGACAAAGCAGCGGCAGCAGCCTACAACTTCCCGTTCAAGGAGGTTTACGTTATCGGAACCTACGACACCGCCTCTTCGAGTGAGATGTTGATTAACGCCCTGCGCGGTATCGGCATGAAGGTTACGCTGGTTGGTGGTACCACCAATGGTAAGAACGTCGGCATGGAGGTATTCAACACCCAGTCGTCCGGCAGCGCAATTGATGGTAACCACTACATCTTCGCTCCGATCTCGTTCCAGTCGTACAACTGCAATGGAGAGTCGGATTACGACAACGGCTTTACACCTGAAGGCAACCTGAATTGCGCAGAGAGATACGAAGGTATGCCTCCCGTAGATTGGGGTACTGTCTTGGTGGATATCCCCGGAGATCGTCCCGGTGAGTTCGTTTCGGTTATGCCCGATTTCTTCTCGGTTGCCCTGAACGATATTCTCACAAAGGAGTTCGCAGCTACGTCGGGTATTAAGCGTCTGTCGCAACCATCTGCAAGCTCAATGCCGATGAGTGTTAAACGTATGGCAACACCCGCCCGCAAGCAGGATATCTTCCGCCAGAATGCGTGGGTATTGGCAGAGGAGTAATCTCCTTGTGTTCTAAATAGGTAAAAAGAGGAGCGGTATTTTGCTGTTCCTCTTTTTCTTACTATCTTTGTCGCACGTATGAATCTTTCACAAGATAGTTTGAAAGCGGCAAGAGAGTTGCTGTGTAGCGCTCCGCTCCGCGTTGTTGTGGTATCGCACACCAATCCCGATGGCGATGCCATAGGTTCGTCACTCGCTTTGCGCGAGGTGCTGACGGCACATGGTCACAACGTGACGTGCATAGTTCCTAATAAGTATCCCTACTACCTCGATTGGATAAGCGGTATTGACAATCTGTTGATATTCAAGAACGACCATGACGAGGCGGTGGCTGCGGTGCGCGAAGCAGAGGTTATCATCTGTGCCGATATGAGTTTGTTGTCACGATTGGATGAGTTGGGAGATGTCATCGCTGCCAATTCGACGGCCAAGAGAGTGCTGGTCGATCACCATCTCAATCCCGACACTGCGTTTGATATCAGTTTCTCGCATCCCGAGTCGTCGAGCACGGCATTCTTAGTCTATTGCATCATTGTCGAACTCTTTGGCAAAGAGGCGGTAACGGCAACCATGGCCGAGCAGCTATATGTGGGAATGATGACCGATACGGGTAACTTCTCGTTCTCGTTCCTCACACCCGAGTTGTTCCGCGCGGTGGCAGACCTCTCGGAAACAGGTATCAATATTCCGCAGATTTACAACAATGTCTATAACTCCTTCACCGAGGGACGTGCACGTCTGTTTGGCTATGTTATCAATCGCAAGATGAAGACTCTGCACAAGGGTACGGTGGCGTATATGTCGCTCACGGAGGAGGAGATGCGACGTTTTTGGTTTCAGCAAGGCGATAGCGAGGGCTTTGTAAACTATCCGCTGACGATCAAGAAGATGAAGATGTCAGCGATATTTATCGAGCATCACGACTTTATCCGAGTGTCGTTGCGTTCGCGTGGCAATGTTGATGTCAACGAGTTTGCACGTCGCTACTTCAACGGAGGCGGACACAAGAATGCTGCCGGAGGCAAGTCGTTTGTCACGATGGACGAGACCATTGCCCACTACATCTCTTCGGTGCAAGAGTTCGTGGAGGAGGGTGGTCTATCCAAAAAGGAATAAAAGGTAGGCAGAAGAGTATTTTTTTATACTTTTGCGAATCTGAACTAAGAATAAATCGAGAAAGGTAACCGATGATTAAAATTTATATGCGTCTGCTTGGTTTTGCCAAGCCCTTCGGTCGATATGCAGTGCCTTACTTCTTCTATGCAGCACTGCACGCAGTGTTTAACACCTGCAACTATGCAATGATTATCCCCATTCTGAACGCGATGTTCTCCGAGGGATTTGTCTTCCGTCCGATCTACACGATGCCGCCTATCGGCTTCAACGAGGCTGCGCTAAGCGATATGTTGGCATACTTCTACACCATGCTCTTCGGCGAGGAGTTCAAGATGACATACATCCTGGCTCTGCTGGCAGCAATCCTGATCGTGATGAACCTGTTGAGCAACCTCTTCCGCTATTTGAGTGGTTACACGGTCGAGTCGATGCGAGCCAACACCATTCAGCAGATGCGTAACCAGATGTTCGACAACATCATTGGCATGAACGTCGGCTACTTCAGCGACCAACGCAAGGGCGACATCATCTCGCGCATCACCTCGGATGTCTCGGTCGTGCAGTACTGTATTACCAATACCTTGCAGGTTGCATTCCGCGAGCCTTTCCTCATCATCGGCTACTTGGTCTTGATGCTCAACATCTCGTGGGAGTTGGCTCTCTTCTCGGTGTTGTTCCTGCCGCTGGTGGGCCTGATTATCGGTAGCATCGTGAAGAAACTGCGCCACCCGGCAAGCAAGACCCAAAAGAAGTTGGGTGAGCTGGTAAGCGTGCTTGACGAGTCGCTTTCAGGAGTAAAAATCATCAAGACCTATACCGCAACAGAGTATATCAAGGAGAAGTTCCACGCTTTGAGTGCCGAAATCAAGGAGTTGTCGCTCTGGATGGCACGTCGCCAGCAGTTGGCTTCGCCTATGAGCGAGTATATGGGCATCACGGCCGTGGCAATCATTCTTGTCTTCGGAGGATCGCTCGTTATGAAGGGCTCGATGAGTGCAGCAGGATTTATCGCCTTCATCGCTGCATTCTCGCAGATCACTCGCCCCGTGCGTTCGTTTATCGACCAATTCGCCAATATCAACCACGGTGTTGCGGCCGGTGAGCGTATCTTTGCTATCATTGATGCCCAACCCGAGATTACAGATAAGAGCGATGCTGTGGAGTTTGAGGGGCTGAAAGATAAGGTTGAGTTCCGCAACGTCCACTTCTCGTATGACGGCACACGCGAGGTTATCGACGGCATCTCGTTCGAGATTCGCAAGGGCGAGACTGTGGCATTGGTTGGCCCTTCGGGTGGAGGAAAGTCGACCTTGAGCGAGCTTGTGCCACGCTTCTACGATGCTACATCGGGCGACATCCTGATCGACGGCCGCAGCATACGCGACTACAAGCAGGAGAGCCTGCGTAGCCACATGAGCGTTGTCACACAGGAGACCATCCTCTTCAACGACACAATCGAGAGCAACATTGCCCTCGGACGTGCCGGAGCCTCGCACGAGGAGGTTGTCGAAGCAGCAAAGATTGCCAATGCACACAACTTCATCATGGAGTGCCCCGAGGGTTACAACACCAACATTGGCGATCGCGGAGCAAAACTCTCGGGCGGCCAACGCCAACGCCTGAGCATCGCACGCGCCATATTGAAAAACCCCGAGCTGCTCATCTTGGACGAAGCTACATCAGCTCTCGACACCGAGAGCGAAAAGTTGGTGCAGGAGGCCCTGACATCACTGCTGAAGGGACGCACATCGGTGGTTATCGCCCACCGCCTGAGTACAATCCACAATGCCGACAAGATTATCGTTATTGACGGAGGCCGCATTGCCGAGCAGGGTACCCATGCCGAGCTGATGGCGAAAAATGGCATCTACGCCAAGCTTATCGAAATGCAGAGCCTGACATAAACCACCCAACAATATCCGCCAATTTAGACAACCACCGCTTTTCAACAAAAGCGGCACCACCCCCTTTTTATTTGCCCGCTTTTTTCAAAAAGCAGGACGTGCAAAAACTCTCTTTTCGCACCTTTTCGAAAAAAGGTGCCCAAAACCTTTCAACCGAAACTCCGTTTCGGGGAGTTTGACAATATATAGTTTTTGGGGTTTGTTGCGGGTTTGATTTGTCGCAGGCTTGGTTTTATTACGAGGTTTGATTGCAAGATTTTATTGCGAGGGCTTGGTTGTCTGCGACAATAACACAAAACGAAAATAGTGACCTTTTGTAAGTAAACTTACACGGTCACTATTCCCATTTTGCACTATCCTTACGGATAGCCACAACCCCTCGAAAACTAAAAAACAATCTCTTCAAATTGTGACCCGACGCTGCGGAGCGAGAGCAGAGGGCAAACTTGTTTGC
>JAFQFG010000026.1 GCA_017398695.1 Alistipes sp. | reverse complement strand
GGCTGCATTGGCATTGAGATATATCATTGCCGGAGTCATCGTGGCAAATATTCCGATAAAGAGCACCGCCACCTCCATAATCGGAGCCCACGTAAAGTGGTTTTCGGCACGCACCGAGCGCTTGGTCGTAAGCATCGACAGAACAATTACCACCAACAACACTATCTCACGCAAGAACTTCATGTAGAGCGGAGCATTATGCTCTCCCATGGCCGGAATCTGCCCCGGATTGATGAATGCCACAGCAAAGAGAATAATCACCAGATACACCAGATTGACAACTCCCTTAAATTCGGCCTTCTGCTTCTCTGCATGCTCAGTTTCTGCGGGTTGCGCCTCCGGCTCATAGTGGCCGGCATGCGCATATATTAATGCACCCTTCTTCTCGTTCTTATAGTAGTGGCTATCGGCAATGTAGTACATCGTAAGCAGCATTCCGCCTGTAAAGAGCCACTGTGGCACCAAATTCAGGAACCAGGTAAACTCCACACCTCGCAGATAGAGCAGGAACAACGGAGGATCGCCCAGCGGAGTCAACACGCCTCCGCAGTTAGCCACAATTGCAGTAAAGAAGAGCATTGTGTGAATCTTGTTGCGACGTGTACGGTTTATCTCGATAAGCATACGCACAAGCAGCATCGCTGCACCCGTAGTGCCGATAAACGATGCCAACACAAATCCCACGGCAAGGATTAATGTATTTGTCGAGGGTTTAGGCTCAAGATAACCGCTGCGACACATACCCCCCGTAACGACGAAGAGTGCACACAACAGAGTTATAAACGGCACATAATCGAACAGCATTTGGTGAACAATTCGCTCACCCATACCGTTAACATACAGATATATTGATGTCGGCACCGCCAATGCGAGCGAGAATAGAAGTTTATTCAGATTCTTCTCCCACCATTCGCCCACAATAAAGGGACAAATCGCGATGCCCAACAGCATCACAGCAAAGGGAATTAATGCCCATATTTCTACTTCTTGCATACCCAAATGTGTAACTTTATGTTACACAAGAATCATTCTTTTTTTTCAAAAAATCGTCGCAAATGTAGCAAAAAGTTGGGCAAGTTGTAACCCTTGATACGCAAAAAGTTCCAAATATTCTATCAAACCTTGCTCACGACATCCTCGATAGGCTTACGTTTTTTCGAGGTGGGCTCATCTGTCGGATAACCTATCGGCACAATTGCCACAGGATAGAGCTCACCCTCGAGATCAAGCACCTCCGAACAGAGGTCTGCATCGAAATTGCATACCCAGCATGACCCCAGACCCAACTCGGTGGCAGCCAAACAGATATGCTCTGTTGCTATTGCAGCGTCAATATCGGCATGGTCGTGTCCATCGAGCTTGCGTTTCCACGACTGCGCCTTATCGGCACACACCACAACATAGAGAGGAGCCTCACGGAACCACTCCCGCAGATAGCACTCCTGCAGTCGGGCACGTTTCTCGGCACTCTCGACCACCACAAACTTCCACGGCTGAAAATTCACTGCCGAAGGTGCCAGCCGCGCACACTCCAGCAGATACTCTACCTTCTCGGGCTCAACCGCACGATCGCTGTACGAACGCGAGGAGTAGCGAGCCTCTACCAATTCCAAAAAACTTTTCATATCACGTTTTTACTCTATCGGACACAATTACTCTGCCACTCCGAGCATAAATTTCTCAACCACATAGGCCACGCCATCCTCATCATTCGTCTTTGTCACGAAGTCGGCGACAGCCTTCACCGGCTCGCAGGCATTAGCCATTGCAACACCCAGACCGGCATACTCGATCATACACACATCGTTAAATCCGTCCCCACAAGCAATCAACTCCTCACGCGAACAGCCAAGATGGCCCAGCATCAACTCTATTGCTCGTGCCTTGTTAAGGTTCTCGGGCATCACCTCCAGGAAATAGGGTTCTGAGCGGAAGACGCTCAATCGGTCGCCTATGGTATCATTCAGCACTCGTTCCAAACGCTCCAACACCTCAGCATTGCCCGAAATCATACACTTCGGAGTCTCCCAACGGAACTCCTCTATCAAATGCTCGGTTTTATGGTAGGGCATGTGGTTAAGTTCGCGCTCGATGAGAATCCACTCGGTCTCGGGGTCATCACACCACACCACTCCATCGTGATACATCGCCATCTGCACACCATACTCGCGTGCAATGTTGTAGATGTAGGGAATGAAGTCGGGGGCAACGTGAAATTCGAAAATCTTTTCTCGCGTTGCACTGTGGATAATCTCACTGCCGTTGTATGCCAGCAGGTAAGCGTTATGTTTGTGTAGTTCTATCATATCGGCCACCCACTCCACACCCGGCGTCGGTCGTCCCGACACCAGCAAGAGTGTCACACCTGCATCTTGTGCACAATCAAGCACTTTGTGCGTATGAGCGCTTACCTTCTTCTCTGAATTAGTGAGTGTTCCATCGAGGTCAAGAGCCAAAACTTTATATTTCATAATAACCCAAATATATTATCTGCACAAATGTACAAATTTTGGACGGAATCTCACAAAAAAGAGGTGGCTGTCCATCATATTTTATCCGGACAACCACCTTTATCGGTCGTGGTATAGCAAGAGAGATGAATCGCTAATCATCAATCTCGAGAATCTTACCTGCACTATTCAGCTCCACCTCCAAACCATTATCGAGTTTCACCTCGTAATTCCCTCTATCAAGCGATAGGTCGGTAATCACATGCCCCGGGAATCGTTTTTGGATAGTATGCGAAATGGCTGTCGGGATCACAGCCTCGGGCAGAGCCTTTCCGTGTCCATCAATATCCTTCCACGCTCCTTTACTATTGAATTCGACAACATAGCCACTTGCCAATGCGACCTTATACTCGACATCCATAAAGTCGACGTCTTTGGTAGCATACGAAATTTCACAATTGGGAAAAGCGTGTTTCAGAAACTTATGTGCAGCTGCCGGAAGTGCTTTAGCCTCGATAGGGGTATCATCAGCCTCAGCTGCCGAAGCTCCAAGAGTCGCTGCCACAGCGACCAATGCAATAAAAAACTTTCTCATACTCTTTGAATTTAATTCGTTAATAACTCTCTCTGTTGCAAACTTTATTCCAAACATATAACGTATAATTTGAGCAAATTAGTACACTGTAAGCACGACTTTTGCTCAAATTTCAAATAGTTTTTCTATTTTTGAGGGATTAAACACAAAAAATATATGATAAATACAACCATAGGAGTTCTACTACCCTTTATCGGCACGACCCTCGGAGCTGCGATGGTCTTTTTCCTGCGCAATGAGATTTCGCCCCGATTGCAGAAGACACTACTCGGCTTCGCCTCGGGTGTGATGATGGCTGCATCGGTCTGGTCACTGCTTATTCCATCTATCGACATTGCTACCGAGCAGGGGGTGACCGCATGGTTGCCTGCGGCCACGGGATTTGTAGGCGGCATGCTCTTTTTGTTGCTGCTCGACACTCTAATTCCTCACTTACACATCAACTCCGATGAGGAGGAGGGTCTGCAATCCAAGCTCGGCCGTTCGGCAAAGTTGATGCTTGCCGTTACTCTCCACAACATCCCCGAAGGCATGGCAGTGGGTGTTGTCTTGGCAGGAGCATTGGCTGAGGGCTCGGGCATAACACTTGCAGGAGCTATGGCTCTCTCGCTCGGTATCGCCATACAGAACTTCCCCGAGGGGGCTATCATCTCGATGCCGCTCAAGAGCGAGGGCAACAGCAAGGGCAAATCATTCCTCTACGGCATGCTCTCGGGCATCGTTGAACCGATAGCCGCTCTCATAACGATACTGCTCATCGAGCATCTTTTCCCCGCGCTACCCTTCCTTCTGGCATTCTCGGCCGGTGCGATGATTTATGTCGTTGTCGAGGAGCTTATTCCCGAGTCACAGAGCGGCAAGCACTCCAACATCGCCACCATAGGCGTTGCTGCAGGCTTTACACTCATGATGATTTTGGATGTGGCCCTCGGCTAATCGCAACCCAACAACAGAGCTTCAAACAACCCAAAAAGATAAAAACATGGATTTCAGATATGCTCTCAACGACCGCCCACGATGGTCACACCTATTGCTCTACGGAGTGCAGTGGTTGCTCATTTCGATACCTGTAGTGCTGACCAGCACCTTCATTGCTCCCGCAGGCGAGACCATCGCTTACACTCAAAAACTCTTTGGCGTGATGGGTGCAATGATGGTCATTCAAGCTCTTTGCGGCCACCGTCTGCCATTGGTAGCAGGCCCGGCAGCAGCTCTGCTCATGGGTGTCATCTCGGCCATGGCACAAGGATGCAGCCAGAGTGCCATCTACACCTCGATGATGGTCGGTGGAGCATTTATCGCTTTGATAGCCTTGAGCGGTGTGATGTCACGACTGCAGCGACTCTTCACACCACGTATCGTCATCTCGATACTGCTACTCATATCATTCACTATCACCAAACCCATTATCGGCCTTGTCTTCTCCAATCCGGCACATCAGCAACTCGCCTTCTGGTTCTGCATCATCGGCGCAACACTGATGGCCGTAGCCAATAATCTACTCCGCGGAGTCTGGAAGTCGACTGTCGTGATGTGGGCGATGCTCATCGGCTCGTTGGTCTACTACGCATTTGTCGGTTTCCCCTCCTCGATCGCTACCGACACACAACGAGCTTCCCTGTTTATGGAAAAATTCGACTTGGATTGGGGCGTTGTACTATCCTTCCTATTCTGCTACATTGCCCTGCTAATCAATCAAGTAGGCTCGGTGCAGTCGCTCGGAGGCATGGTCGGTGCCGATAGTATGGAGTCACGCAATAAGCGCGGAATGATTTTGGTCGGTTTGGGAAATATTCTCTCGGGAGCCGTAGGCGTCATCGGGCCTGTTGATTACTCCTTGAGCCCCGGCATTGTAGCCTCAACACGCTGCGCATCGCGCTATACGGTTATTCCTGCCGGTTTGGCGATGATAGCCATAGCCTTCTCGCCCACGATTGTAGGTTTTTTGATGTCGATACCCTCGCCCGTGATGGGCACCGTGCTACTCTTTTTGATGGGCACTCAGTTGGCTGCAGGATTTGAGATGGTTCGTTCGACCGGCAGTGTCAGCGAGTTCCGCCACGGAATGATTATAGCTCTGCCGCTACTCTTCAATGTCATCATGACCTTTGCTCCGGCAGATGCCATATCGGCAATACCCGCAATCGTACGTCCGATTGTAGGCAATGGATTTGTTATGGGAGTGGTAATCATTCTACTACTCGAGCACATCTTCCTGCGCGACAAGAAGAGCCCGAAAGCATAAAAGAGCTTTTGAAACAAGTCGGCTACGACTGCTTGCCCAACAATATTCGAGCCTGAGAAAGTGCAGCATCGCTCACCTGTGAGCCCGAGAGCATCTTGGCTATCTCGACCACGCGCTCTTCGGCTGTGAGGAGCTTGATATTGGTGCGTGAATTCTCCTTATACACCACAAAATGAGAGTCGCCCTTCGATGCCACTTGCGGCAAATGGGTGATATTGACCACCTGCATCGTCCGTGCAAGCTCGGCTATAATCTCGCCCATAGCATCGGCAATACGGCCCGATACGCCTGTATCAATCTCATCAAAGATGATCGTCGGCAACTTCATTCTCCTTGCCAACAACGCCTTAAGCGATAGCATCATACGCGACATCTCACCGCCCGAAGCGATACGCTCGACCGGCTGCAGGCTCGCCGAATGGTTTGCAGTGAACATAAACGCCACCTCATCACGGCCCGTCGGCTTCAACTCCTCACCGGCACGCACCTCGACCGTAAACCGAGCATCCGGCATCCCGAGAGTCGTCAGGCGAGAGCCTATCTCTGCCGCAAATATATCCACAGCACCCTCACGTGCCGCATGCAATTTATCTGCCAACTCCTCCGCCTTCAGCCTCAACACCTCAACTTCGCCTTCGAGAGTTGCAATCTGCTCATCCGAGTTGGTTATGGCATTGAGTTGGGCAGAGAATTTGTCGCGCAGGAGTATCAACTCGCCAACGCTGCCGACCCCATGCTTACGACACAGATTATAGAGCATAGCCAGACGATTATCCACCTGCTCCAAACGCTCGGGATTAGCCTCCACACGCTCAGCATCCGAGGCAACCGTAGCAGCTATATCTTTAAGCTCGAGCAGTGTCGAGCGCACACGAGAGGCCAACTCCTCACCGGCACGATAGCTCTCCTTGATATGCAAGAGTCCCATCTCACTTCGCTTTAATGCCGACAGCACACCCAACTCTTCACTATCGAGCAGAGAGGCAATCTCGCCCAACGTGGTGCCTATCGTGTCAGCATTTGCCAGCACAGCCTGCTCCTGCTCCAACTCCTCAATTTCGTTCTCCTTGAGAGCCGCCGCAGTCAGCTCCTCTGCCTGAAAACGCACCCACTCCTCATCGCGACGTGCAGCAGCAGCCTGCTCAACGAGCGCGGCAAGGCGCTTGCGTGCATCACACCAGCGACTATACTCCTCGCGATAGCGAGCAAGCAGGTCGCCACATCCCGCAACGACATCAACTGCCTGCATGCGGAACGACTCTGACGACAAGATAAGATTTTGATGCTGCGAGTGAATGTCAATCAACCTCACACCCAGCTCTTTGAGTTGCGACAACTGCACCGGAATATCGTTCACATACGAGCGACTCTTGCCGGCCGGAGTGATTATACGCCTGATTATTGTCTCATCTGCATAGTCGATATCCAGCTCCTCGAAGAGCGGCTCCAGTCCCAAGCCTGCAAGGGCAAACTGACCCTCGACCACGCAGTTTTTCGTATTATCCTTCATTGCCGAGCCATCATTCTTGGCTCCGAGTAGCAGACCGAGCGCACCCAGCAGTATGGACTTTCCGGCACCCGTCTCGCCCGTCACTATATTCAAACGGTCGTCAAGTGCAAGCTCCAATCGCTCGATAAGCGCATAATTTTCAACTGTCAATCTGCACAGCATAACACCTCGGTTTATCTATTTTGTCGGATTTTATAGTAGCGTTTCGACCTTATCTATAATGCGCTCTGCCACCTCTCGCTTCGACATCAGCGGCAGCTCCTCACGCGAAGTATGGTCTATGAGCGACACACGATTAGTGTCAACTCCGAAACCGGCGCCCTCCTCACGCAATGAGTTAAGCACGATAAAGTCAAAATTCTTCTTCGTCAATTTAGTTTCGGCATTGACGGTCTCGTTATCGGTCTCGAGTGCGAAGCCAACCAGCAGTCGCTTGCCCTTCACCGCCCCGAGCGAAGCTGCGATATCTCGTGTACGCTTCAGGCGAATCGACATATCGTCATCACTCTTCTTTATTTTCGATGTGGCCACTTCAGCCGGAGTATAGTCTGCCACTGCGGCACACATAATTGCTCCATCTGCGCCATCAAACGCCTCGACTGCAGCCTCATACATCTGCTCGGCAGAGAGTACATCCACCCTCCTTACGCCCTTCGGCACAGCCAATGTCGTGCGACCGCTCACAAGTGTAACGTCCGCACCTCGCGCAGCCAACTCACCGGCAAGAGCATAGCCCATCTTGCCCGTTGAGTGATTCGAGATGAACCTCACGGGGTCGATAGCCTCCACAGTGGCCCCTGCCGTCACAAGGAATCGCTTACCTTGCAGGCTCTTTTTTTTTTCGGAGAGTGCAGCCTCCACAGCTGCCACGATCTGCTCGGGCTCTGCCATACGACCCTTACCGACAAGACCACTTGCCAGCTCTCCCTCGCCCGACTCGATAATCTGCACACCGCGCTCACGCAGAACATCCAGATTGTGCTGTGTGGCCGGATGAGCAAACATATCGCAATCCATGGCCGGTGCGACCATCACCAAATTGCGAGCCGACAGATAGGTTGTCAACAGAAGATTATCGGCAATACCGGCCGCCATCTTAGCCATTGTATTGGCTGTGGCCGGAGCAATGAGGAAGCAATCCGCCCACTCGCCAAGCGAGATATGGGAGTGCCAATCGCCATTTTCGGGGTTGTAGAACTCTACAGCTATAGGATTCTTCGAGAGGGTTGCCATCGTCAGCGGAGTTATAAACTCCTTTGCCAGAGGGGTCATTACAACCTTCACCTCGGCACCGGCAACCTTAAGTAAACGACAAAGCACAGCAGCCTTGTAAGCCGCTATGCTGCCCGTTACTCCCAACAGGATATGTTTTCCTGCAAGTGACAAAACTCTACTCCTCCTTCTTCTTATAGTAAATCTCGTCATCGAGGAACTCCTCGGTAGCGATGATTACCGGTTTGGGAAGACGCTCATAGTAGCGCGAGATCTCGATTTGCTCACGATTCTCGAAGGTCTCCTCCATCGTATCTGTCGGCGACGAGAAGTCCGAAAGCTTACGGTTAAGCTCCTGCTTGAGCTCCGACGAAATCTGGTTCGCACGACGAGCAATGATGTTGATGCTCTCGTAGATGTTACCCGTATCCTTATCGAGGTCGACGATCTTGCGGGTTACGGTGTTGTTGGGAATGTTCTTTTTGATCTCCATCTTTATAGATTTTCTTTATTGTTTTTCTCCATATAATCCTTTGCGGTCTTGGCCAATCGACCAAGCTCCTTTACATATTTCGACTCGGGAAACTCTGCGATGAACGAGTAGTACGAATCGAGCATCTTCATATATCGGTCGGTCTGCTTCGACTCAATAGAGTTGTGGGCCAACTCATATCCCGATTTGACGATGTAATACATCAACTCCTCACGGTGAGATGACTCTGGATAGGTCTTCAACGCATTGCGGAATGCCACAATAGCCGACTTGTGTCGCCCGATCTTGTAATAGGTATAAGCATTGATGAATGCCTTATCGTGCAAACGCTGCGTCAACTCGGTGATGATATTGCGGAAATCCTCCAGACGTGTCGACTGAGGATAACGCGACATAAACTCCGTTATGGTAATAATCGCCTGCGAGGTAATAGTCTGGTCGTGACGAGGTTCGGGCGACATGTAGTAGTAGCAGAGAGCATGCATACCCTCGGCATCCTCGATAAACGGGCTGTTACCACCGCCATACTTGTGGCGATACTCATCAAGTAGCGTTGTGGCAGCCTCGTAGTCACGCTCCTTAAACTTACAACGAGCACGGAAGAACATCACCGAATCCTCGGTCTGTGTGCCGGTAAAGTAATGCTGCACAGCATCAAAGAGCTGATAAGCTTTGGTCCACGAATCGCGTTTCTCCTTCTTGTAATACTTGTAAGCCTCGTCAAACATCAAGCGGGCATCACCGCTCTTGATGATTCGGTTGATACCGACCTTCTTGCCCATCTCGATACGCTCACGAGCACTCTTACGCTCGGGAAACGCCGATGCTGTGCCAATGATAAACACCGAACACACCACCACAGCCAGCAATCTGTAAAAACCTCTTGACATACCTATCGAATCATCTTTTATTGGGCCACTACCTCACTCCGAAAATCGTCTCAACAACTACCACGGAGGCCGACCCGCCATCAAAATCTCGCTATTAGACGGCCACTTAATCGTGCAAAGTTATAATGAATTAACGAATTTCACAAACTAAAATTGCACATCAGCCTCAATTTGCTCTGTTTGCTTCAAAAAATCGACCAAAAAACCGCCGACTACTTCACCTCTCCTTTAGCAATAAGCCACTCGACAATCTGCACTGCATTCAGAGCAGCACCCTTCTTGATCTGATCGCTTACACACCAGAATGTCAAGCCATTAGCATTGGTCAAATCCTTGCGCACACGACCCACATAGACCGGCTCCTTGCCTGCTATAAACAGCGGCATCGGATAGACCTTCGACTGCGGTTCGTCCATCAGCACCAAACCCTCGCCCTCGGCAAAAGCCTTACGTGCAGCCTCAACCGACAGAGGCTCCTCGGTCTCAACCCACACACTCTCCGAGTGAGCACGCATCACCGGCACACGCACGCACGTTGCCGACACCTCGATATCCGAATGCATAATCTTGCGAGTCTCGTTATACATCTTGAGTTCCTCCTTTGTGTAGTCACCATCAGCAAAGACATCAATATGCGGAATCACATTGTAAGCCAGCTGATATGCAAACTTCTCAACCGTAGCCTCTTTGCCTGCGCCCAATTCAGCATACTGATTTTCGAGTTCCTGCATAGCAGCTGCACCCGCGCCACTTGCCGACTGGTAGGTTGCAACGTGTACTCGCTTGATGTGCGACAACTTCTCGATGGCATTCAGAGCCACAACCATCTGAATTGTCGTGCAGTTGGGGTTAGCGATGATTCTGCGCGGAGCATTCAGCGCATCCTCGGGATTAACCTCCGGCACCACCAAGGGCACATCTTCATCCATTCGGAAGGCACTCGAGTTATCAATCATCAGTGCTCCATGCTTGGTAATCGTTGCAGCGAACTCCTTAGATGT
>JAFQFG010000025.1 GCA_017398695.1 Alistipes sp. | reverse complement strand
TGGTTTTCATTCCGGACGTGGATACCTTCAAAGTAATCCAGCGACCCTCTTCTTCCGACCAGAAGCGCTTGTTTTTCAAGTTCGGGCTGAACTTGCGCTTGGTCTTGTGGTGCGAGTGCGACACATTGTTGCCGACAATCGCGGTTTTACCTGTAATTTCGCAGACTTTCATTGTTAAAATTTTTAATTTTCCCTAAAATATGGGGACGCAAATATACAAAGTTTTTTTCAAACTACAATCTATCGTGACCAATATTTTTCACATCATCATTTTCTGCCCTTGATGTGGTCGCGTAAAAGCTCTATGGCATAGGCTGTTGCGCGGTCGATAATCTGTCCGCGGTCGGTGCCCGAATTGCGCTTCATGGCAACTGTTCCGTGCTCCGACGACACGGCAAACCAGACCGTACCCACCGGCTTCTCGGCCGTGCCTCCCGAAGGCCCTGCAATGCCGGTGGTCGCCACAGCAAAGTCGGCTCCCGAGATGCGTCTGACACCCTCGGCCATTGCTCGTGCAACCTGCTCACTTACAGCCCCATACTGTTTTATAAGCGACGCATCAACACCGAGGAGATCCCGTTTTGCCTCGTTGGCGTATGCCGTTACCCCACAGAGGAAATATGCCGAAGCTCCCGCCATAGCGGTAAATTTTGCCGCAATGGAGCCTCCGGTGCAACTCTCTGCCACTGCGAGGGTCTTGCCACTCTCCGCAAGGAGTCGATGTACCTGCTCTTGAACTGTTGCCCCCTCGTAGCCCACGACGTGCTCTTCGAGTAGCTCTTCGAGGTGTCGGAAACGCTCCTCTATCTCCTGCGCAACAGCCTCGCCGTCAACCTCGTATGCCGACAATCGCAGGCGTACAATATTGGGCGAGGGGAGATAGGCCAAGTGGAGGTGTTCGGGCAGGGCATCCTCCCACTCGGCAATGCGTGCTGCGAGCATCGACTCGGCAATGCCCGAAGTTATCATCGTGCGATGGACAATCTGTTGTAGTGCAAATCGCGATTTGAGGCGTGGCAGCACCTCATCCTCCATAAGGTGGCGCATCTCAAAGGGAACACCCGGCAGCGATATCACTACCTTGCCTTCGCGCTCGAACCACATGCCCGGAGCTGTGCCGTGGGCGTTGAACAGCACCTCGCAGCTGTCGGGAACCATCGCTTGTGAGCGGTTGAGTTCGTTGAACTCTATATTGCGGGCAGCGAGCATCGTGCGCACATGCTCTTCGACGCGCTTGTCGGTGTGCATGCCGCCACCGAATAGTTTTGCGAGGGTGGTCTTGGTTATATCGTCCTTCGTGGGGCCGAGTCCGCCCGTGGTGATAACTACATCACTACGCTGCATCGACTGCTCAATGGCGCGTACAATCTGCTCTGCGCGGTCGCCTACCGATGAACGCTCACTCACGACAAACCCCGCTGAATTGAGCCTTTGGGCTATATACGCAGCATTCGTATCGACAATCTGCCCGATAAGAATCTCATCACCGATGGTGATAATCTCTGCCTTCATGTTTTTTAGTATGATTTATTGCTCTGTATTGTTGGCCGGCAACTCTGCATCATTGCCCTGCGCTTCGGCAATCATCATCTTGCACGTGCGACGTACAAGGCTCATGCCTTCATAAATGACTCCCGTGTAGAGTTGCACGAGTGTGGCTCCCGCGTTAAGCATCGCCTTGATATCTTCGGGCGACATCAGACCTCCGACACCGATGATGGGGTAGGTGCCCTTCGAGCGGGCATGTATACGGGCGACCACCTCAATGGCGCGTTTTGTCAGCGGCTCTCCACTCAGGGCTCCGGTGCCGATGCTCTTCAGGCTCTTTTCGGATGCTTTAAGACCCTCGCGCGAGGTGGTGGCATTGGTTGCCACGATGCCGTCAAGCGGAGTATCTATCATGATGTCGGTCATCATATCCACAACCTCATCGGGCAGGTCGGGGGATATCTTGAGCAGTATAGGTCGATATTGATCCTGTCCGCGACGGAACTCAAAAAGGGGTTGCAGAATTTCGAGGATGCTCTCGCGCGACTGGGGAACATACTCCTTGAAGGTTGTGTTGTAGCTGACATTGACTGTAAAGTAGTCGGCATGCAGATAGAGATTGCGGAATGCTTTGAGATAGTCCGCAGATTGCTCCTCTATGGGTGTAATGGTGTTTTTGCCGATATTACAACCGACGATTACCCCCTTGTGAGGCGTTCGCAAACGCTCGATAGCGTAATCCAGACCCTTATTGGCCAGGCCTGTACGATTGATTATGGCTCGGTCGGATGATAGACGGAAGACTCTCGGTCGTGGATTGCCACTCTGTGGACGAGGCGTGATAGTGCCTATCTCCACGAAGCCAAAACCCATAGCCGACAGCTCGCGGTAAATCTCGCCATTGCGGTCGAAGCCTGCAGCTACGCCTATCGGATTTTTGAAACGCATGCCGAAGACTTCGCGCTCGAGTGAGGGGTGCTCCACGGCATATATCTTACGCACTATCCAGCGACCAGCGGGGATGCATCCCACTGCGCGTAGCAGATAGACCATAACACCGTGAGTACGCTCCGGCCCGAAGAAAAAGTTGATTATGCGCAATAGCGATTTTATCATATCCCTGTCAGATTATGATGCAAAGGTATAAATATTTGTATAATAAACTTCATTATCGAGTAATTTTCTCGCCACAATATCCCAACCATAATACTTGATATCGTGTTTGGCGGTTGAGATTGCTGCTTTGTTCGACAACTGTTGGAGCGTGGCGGATGAATTACCGTCGTCATGCCATATCGAAAAAAAAAGGGGAGTGCAAACCCGTTTTGCACTCCCCCAAACTCCTTGATTATTATGTGTGCTAATGCTTTCGCTCTCTGCTGAGCATCTCCTCGACTTTATCGGCAATCAATTGAGGAGTGATGGCATAGATGCAGCGATAATCGCCATACTTACACTTAGTGTTTCCGTAAGTCGAGCATGGACGGCACGGAATCTCCTCTTGCAGCACACCTCTTGCATCGCATCCATAACCCAGAAAGCCCATCTCGGGATGGGTAGCTCCCCACACCGACACTACGGGAGTTGCAACGAGTGACGATAGGTGCATCACGAGCGAATCCATCGAGATTACGCAGTCCAGATTCGAAATAAGGTCCATCTCTTCGCCCAAGCCGTTAACCTTGCCATTTACTGCCGTGACATTAGGATATGTGCTCTCCATCGCATGTGCAAATTCGGCCTCCTTGCCGCCGCCACTATGGATAAATATGCGGTCGTACTTAGCGGCAAGCAGCTTTACAGCCTCCTCGCGCAATCCTTCGGGGTAGGTTTTGCCTCGGTGTGCCGAGAAGGGAGCGAAGCCAATCCATATACCCTCTTTTGTCCCCATCGGGTTGGGACGAATGCTCTTCTTTGCCGGTTCGGGATCGGCAAAATCAAATCCCAAACGACGGAACACATCGCAATAACGGATGACGGTATGCTTGAGCGGAACAGCATTTGAATTACTGTAGCCTACGCGAAACCACTTCTCCACGCGACCCTTGCGAATTCTCGCGGTGCGCAACCCGTGCAGCCACAGCCACATGCGGACAAACATCGTGCGCCACACTCCGTGTGTATCGGCAAAGGCGTCGATGCCCAAAGCCCGTATTTTGCGTGAGAGATCGCGGATGTTCTTCCAACCATCGTACTCGTGCTTCTCGACAGGCAAAAAGTTGACATCAAGCCCCTCGAAGAAGGGCTTGAAGAGCTTTCGCGTTGCAATGGTCACCTTGACATCGGGGTATGCCGACTTGAGCGCACGTACAGCGTGCGGCAACATCGCGACATCGCCCATGGCCGATAGGCGAACAACGAGAATATGTTTCGGAACACTCCTATTGTTTATTGCCATACAGCACGGGATTCAACGACGGATCGTTATACATCTTCATCTGCTTGTAGGTCTTCATATATTTGCGGCCGGCCTCGATATCCTCGATAAGCTCCTCGATTGCTGTCGAGAGATCCTTCTGCTGCTCGAGAAGGGTATTGAGCTTCTTTTGGCATGCATCGCGATGCGACTGCTCGACATCGGTACGCAGTACCTCTTGGCGCATATGGTATATCTTCAGCTCGAGAATCGACAGACGGTCAATCGCCCATGCCGGAGTCTCGGTGTTGATCTTTGCATCATCCAACGGCTTGATATCCTTGTATTTGTCAAGCAGATACGAGTCGATGTACTCAACCATATCGGTACGTACCTGATTCGACGCATCAATACGACGCTTGATTTTCAGAGCCTCAGCAGGGTCAATGTTCGGATCACGGATAATATCTTCGAGGTGCCACTGTACGGCATCAACCCAATTCTTTTTATATAAAAGGTAGTCAAGCGAACCTTCGGTAAAGGGATTCTCCTCGGGATGGTCCACGTTGTCGTGACGGTGGTAATCCTCGACCGAGCGATTGAAAATTTGCATTGCGTTGTTCGTAAACATACTCTCTTGTTTTAATGTTGTTAATTTCGACAGAAAATCATATCTTTGCCTTCAACTAACTACAAAGATAATGAATATTTTGAGAAAAACAATATTTTCTGTGCTTTTCTTGGCGATATTACCGCTTTTCTCCGGTGCGCAAACACAGATGACCCGCGAAGAGTACATCGAGAAATACAAGAACATTGCCATTGCCCATATGCAATATTACGGTATCCCTGCAAGTATTACTATGGCACAGGGTATTCTCGAATCGAACAGCGGTAACAGCCAGCTTTCACGTTCGTCCAACAACCATTTCGGTATAAAGTGCAAGAAGAATTGGACGGGTGAGAAGGTCTACCACGACGATGATGAAAAGGGTGAATGTTTCCGTAAATACCCTTCGGTTGAGGAGTCTTATCTCGACCACGCGGAGTTTTTGGATAAGTCACCGCGTTACGACTCGTTGTTTGTCTACTCGTCGACCGACTATCGTAGCTGGGCTCGAGGTTTGAAGGCTGCGGGCTATGCCACGGCTCCCGACTATGCCGAACGACTTATTCGCATCATCGAAGAGAATAAACTCTACCTGCTCGACCGCGACCAAGGCGAGAAGCTCTATGCCGAGTCGCATGGAGCAGAGCCGGCCGTTGAGGCCGAGATGCCCGTTATGGGCCGTGAGGATGGGGTAAATCCCAACGCCTTTCGTGTGACAATCAACGCTCATCGCGGCTATAATGTCTATCGCACCAACAATGTGTGCTACGTTCTGGCAAAGGAGGACGATAAGTATGAGCATATAGCTTCGCTCTTCGAGATGTCGGCAAAAGTTATGCGCCGCTATAACGATGTAGCTCCGGATGCTCAACCGATGAAGGGTGATATCGTCTTTATCGAGCGTAAGCGTAAGGCATGGGAAGGCAATGTGTTGTTGCATACGGTGCGTGGCGATGAGAGTCTGCATGAAATATCGCAGGCTTATGGTATCCGTCTGCGCCCGCTTGCCCGCATCAACAAGGTCAAGCCTAATGTTAAGCTCTCCAACGGGCAGACTATCAAAGTGAGATAATGCAGACTATCAAAGTGAGATAATAATATAAAAACGATTGAAATATGGCACATCTTCCACTTCGCGACCGCATTCTCTCGACCATCGTCGAGAAGTCGTCACTCAAACAGAAGGTTTTTGACAATACCTTCACAACGTTTAACGAACTTAAGGATACGCTCTTTGAGATGGCATCGGAGCTTGATGATGCTCTCGAGGGCAAGCTCGACCGCCGTGTGCGCCTGGAGTATCGCGATCGCGGCAAGTACGAAGCTCAACTCCAGATAGCAAACGACATCTTGATTTTCCAGATGCACACCGATGTCTTCGAGTTTGATAATAACCACGTCATTTGGCAGAATCCCTACGTTCAAGCCGACAAGAGCAATTCGTATTGCGGTATAATCAACATCTATAACTTCCTCTCGGAGTCGTTCAAGCAGAACCGTAATCAGGATGGTGGCTATCTTATCGGCCGTATCTTCATCAATCGTGAGCGTATGTTTTTCGTTGAGGGTAAGCGTCAGACTTTGGTGCGAGCTATGGGCTTCGGCAAGAACGAGATTAACCGCGAATCGCTTATTACGATCTTGGAGTCGGCAATCAACTATGCCATCAATTTCGACCTGCTTGTTCCGCCATACGAGGCCAATAAGCGTGTTACGGTTGACCAATTCAACACCAAGATGGACAACTCGAAGTTTATTACCGATAAGCGTACCGGTTTTGACTTTAATGTGGACGATATTTAGAAGTTGTTGTTCATTCCAAACAATCTCTTGTAGATGTTCTGCCAATTTTGATAAAGATGATGAGTATAAAAAAGATATTTCTGTCGGCAGCCGCACTTCTTTGTACGGCTGTCGTTGCATTGGGGCAGGGTGATTATGCCTCGATTTTGGAGCTGCGCCGTGCCAATGGTTCGATTTCGGGTCTGCGCTCCACGGCCGATGGTGAGCACTACACCTTTCGCGAGGGTCGCAATATTCTCCGCAGCGGATATGCCGATCGCTCGTTGCGTGAGGTGTTGCTTGAGGTGCCGTTTGAGTGGATAGATTACGCTTTTTCGCCTGATGAAAAGATGTTGTTGGTGGCTGCTGCCGAAGGCTCACAGACCATCTATCGCCACTCCTTTACGGCCGACTATTGGATAGCAAAGGTGGGCGGAGCGCCCGAGAAAATCCTCTCGGCAGTGCGTGATGTGACCTTTACGCCCGATGGCAAGGCACTGCTCTATGCCAAAGGTAATAATCTCTATATATACGACATAGCTTTACGTCAATCGACAGCCATTACCGATGATGGCCGCTGGAATGAGCTCATCAATGGTACGACCGATTGGGTCTACGAGGAGGAGTTCGGCTTTACGCAGGCCTATGCCGTTTCACCCGATAGCCGCGAGGTGGCATATCTGCGCTTTGACGAGAGTCGTGTGCCGGTATTTGAGATGATGCGCTATGATGGCACGCTCTATAATAAGGCATTCTCGTTCAAGTACCCCAAGGCCGGCGATTGTAACTCGATTGTGGAGTTATGGGTCTATAATCGCGAGAGTGGAGCCAAGCGCAGGGTCGACACCGGAGCCGAGAGCGACCAATATATCTCTCACCTCGGCTGGACACCTGCCGGAGAGCTCTTCTTCTTCCGCGTAAACCGTCGTCAGAACCACTTTGAGATTATCACCGACAATAAGGGAGTGCAGCGTGTGGTCTACGATGAGCAGGCTCCGCATTATGTCGAGCGTAAGAGTGTCTCGGATCTCCTATTCGTCGATGCCGACCGCTTTGTTATGCGCGAGGAGACCTCGGCCGGTTATATGCACCTCTACCTCCACTCTCTTAAGCGTGGACGCATCGGTGCTCTCACATCCGGCAAGTGGGAGGTTGCGCGTATTGTGGGCTGTGATGGAGGCAATGTGTGGTATCTCTCGACCGAGCGTTCCCCGTTGCAGCGCGACCTCTGTCGTGTGGCTCTGAATGGCAAAAAACGTGCTCGCCTGACCGAGAATGCGGGCTACTATGCCGTTTCGCCGAGCCGCGGAATGAAGTATTATATCTCGACCTACTCTAATGCTTCGATCCCTAATATCGTCACGGTGCACCGTGGGAATGGAGCTGTGGTCGATACACTTGTTGATAGTCGCAAGGCTGTGGCTGCGCTCGGAAAGCGTGCCACGAGGGAGTTCTTCACATTTGTGACCGAGCGAGGCGATACGCTCAATGCCTATATGGTGCGTCCGCTTGACTTCGACCCCGCGAAACGCTATCCCGTGCTGCTTACGCAGTATTCAGGCCCGGGCTCACAGTCGGTGGCAGACCGATGGACGGTCGATTGGGAGGATGCCGTGGTGCCGCACGGATATATAGTCGTGTGTGCCGATGGCCGAGGTACGGGCTACCGTGGAGAGGCCTTCAAAAAGTCGACCTATGGTCGTCTGGGAGCAATTGAGGTTGAGGATCAGATATCGCTGGCTCGCTATATGGCTCGTCAGGATTATGTCGATGCCGACCGCATAGGTATCTACGGATGGTCGTATGGCGGATTTATGGCTTTAGGATGTGCTCTGCGCGGTGAGGGGCTCTTCAAGATGGCCATTGCCGTAGCGCCCGTGACGACATGGCGCTATTACGACACTATCTATACCGAAATATATAACGGTCTGCCGCAGGATAACCCCTCGGGTTATGATGATAACTCGCCCATAAATTTTGCGGACAAACTCCACGACCGTACTCGCTTGCTTATAATGCATGGTACTGCAGACGATAATGTCCATCTGCAGAATACAATCGAGATGACTCGTGCTCTAAATCGTGCGGGCAAACAGTATGATATGATGATATACCCCGACCAAAATCACTCGATGCGACCGAATGACACATCCAATATCCGCCAAAAGATGGTGGAGTACACTTTGAGAAATCTGTAGAGGTTTAATTGCGGAGTGGTGCGGAGGTGAGAGCCTTGTTTCTCGCTTTTGCATCATTGCCATAAAAACATGGGGTGCTGAATTTTCAGCACCCCATATTCGTATGAATGAAGGAGTAGGACTACTCCTCACCGAGAATCTCGAGCATCTTGATTGCTGCATCCGCAATCGGAGTACCGGGGCCAAAGATGGCAGCGGCACCATCACGATAGAGCTCATCGTAGTCCTGTGCAGGAATCACACCACCCACAATCACGATGATATCCTCGCGACCGAGCTTCTTGAGCTCTGCAATAATCTGCGGAACCAATGTGAGGTGACCTGCGGCAAGCGACGATACGCCCACGATGTGTACGTCGTTCTCAACAGCCTGCTTTGCAGCCTCCTCGGGAGTCTGGAACAAGGGACCCATATC
>JAFQFG010000024.1 GCA_017398695.1 Alistipes sp. | reverse complement strand
CTGCTCGCCGCAGGGGCACTTAAAATCTACGCGAACAAAAAGATTGCTTGCGCAACCTACTTTTGTTTTTCACGCCTTTGGTCTGCAAGTAATTATACTTGCGCCCAGGCGTAAAAAACAAAAAGATGTCTTTTGACATCTTCTTGTTCTTCTTGATTTTGTCGGGGTACCAGGATTCGAACCTGGGACCCCCTGCTCCCAAAGCAGGTGCGCTAACCGGGCTGCGCTACACCCCGAATTCGGGCGCAAATATACGCAATTATTTGCAATTCGCAACTATTTGCACCGATATTATTTCTCTGTTGCCTCCTTTGCTCGCGATTTGTCGCTATCCGATATAGACCTCAAGCAACTTTGCCGAGCCCTTCAACGATACCTCGTTGAACTCTGCCGGTAGCAGAACTACGTCACCATCCGACATCTTCTCCTCCGTGCCATCCGCCTCGATTGCAACCTCGCCACCGATGCACATAAGTATCACGAACGAGTCGAGTGAAGCATAATCTTTCACTATCTCACCATCGACTTGCAACATGTTGGTAGTGAAATATTTGCACTTTGCTATCTCAACCGATTTGTTGGCCTCGGCAGCATATCGGCAAACGCTATCCTCGGGTCGTATAGAGAAGTCGATCGCATCGACAGCCAAGGCTGTGTGCAGCTCACGCGACTTGCCCTCATTGTCCACTCTGTCCCAATCGTAAATTCGGTAGGTGACGTCCGAGGTCTGCTGAATCTCGACAACCTGAACCCCTTTACCGAGGGCATGCACCAGTCCGGCCGGAATAAAGAATGCATCACCGGCCTTGACCTCTACCCTGTTCAGCAACTCTACCAATCGCCCGCTCGATACGGCATCAAGATACTCTTCACGGGTTACGTCACGGTTGAAACCGATATATATAGCAGCTCTATCTTCGCATGAGGTAACATACCACATCTCGGTCTTGCCCAATGAATTATGACGCTCAGCAGCCAGCTCGTCATCGGGATGTACCTGCACCGAAAGAACATCGTTGCAGTCGAGGGTCTTGATAAGCAAGGGGAACTCCAATCCGTACTCCTCAAACACCTTCTCGCCAACAAGGTCGCCCATGTAGACCTCAATCAGCTCCTCGAGATTGTTGCCTTTGAGCATGCCGGCAGCTACGCTCGAAATATCGCCCTTAACACACGATAAATCCCAACTCTCTCCATAACTTTTGGTGTGGTCGATGCGTCCTGCAGCCTTGCCCTTCTTCTCGGCAAGAATCGAACCACCCCAGATGCGCTCCTTTAATCTTGGCTTAAATTTTAATGGGTATAACATGCTTATATGTATATATTTATGTGTATTTACTTAAAACAAAGATTCAACTTTTGCGATAACGTCATTCACCTCCGGTTTCAACGGGAAGATGAAGCTCGGCTCGAGGTGGAAAATCTCCTTATCGCGCTTAAAGAGTTGCTCTCCGGCACCCGTTATGTTAAGCATCACAATCTTCTCGCGATCAATCTTGCCTGCCTCGACAGCCTTGATGAGAGATGCAGTGGCGATGCCTGCTGCGGGGTGAATATCGACACCCTCCAACTCGAGGAAGAGCTGTGCCGCCTTGCGACCCTGCTGGTTGGTAGCAACCAAAACCTCGCCATCGGTGGCTTTCAGAGCATCGTACAGGCCTCCGACAATGCCATAGGGCGGCTTGCGGTTGGAGAGAACCTTTGCATCAATAATCTCCACATCGCGATGTGCTTTTGCATCATCATAGGGCAACATCTCGCGAGAATCGACTCTCCACGCATCGTACATCGGCACAAATGGTGCATTCTGCGACACCATCAGCTTGGTCATTGTCGTGCCAAAACGGCCATCCTCAATAAGGCGCATATTGGCCTCCCACGCAGCAATGGCTCCCGTGCCACTGCCCACAGCCTGGAAGTAGTAGTCGGGAATCTGGCCAATAGTCGTCGCAGCCGAGAGGAAAGTTGTGCCCATGCCATCGCGACGGGCAACATTCTTTGCACCACCCTCAGCGTAGAACTTTGGAGACTTGAGTGCGAGGTTGCTCAGATGAATGGCATCGAAGTAGTCACCGCCCTTCTCGCAAGCAATCAGCTTTACGCAGGGATTGAGAGGCGCATCAAACCACATAGCATCGAGATTGTCTGCCGGAATCGAGAGCAACAGTTTGATATTGTTCTCGGAACAAACCTTCGCGAAGGCGCGAGCCGTATTTCCGGCCGATGCAACCACTAATACCCTATCATTATTCTCATCGGCACGTGCACAGACGCTGTAGGCCTCGGTCTCCTTGAACGAGCAGGTGGTCATCGCGGCTCCGCGTGCGGGGCAATAACCATTGAGCGTGATGTATAAATTTTTGAGCCCAAGGTGCTTTGCCAAGCCCTCGCTCTTGTAGGTCACGGGCGCAGACGAACCCTTGAGCATGCGCTTTACGGGCAACCAATTGGCAAATTTGTAGAGTCCGTAGGAGTCATCCTTGACTTCGATTTGACTCTTTTCGTAGTGCGCTCTCACCAATGCGGGTTTATCGCACTCCTTGTCATCGAGTGTCCAACCGGCATCATCAAATTCGTGGCCTGTTGCTACGCAGAGCAACTTATAGCTTGTGGGATTAAACTCTTTCATGGGTTTTCTATCATTTTTTTGTTTGTTTTCTGCATTTATAGTCGGTTAAGACATTCGAGATTTGTAGTCCTCATATCCGAACTCGCGAACCACACGCACCTCGCCATTTGTGGATGCAATGGCTATGGACGGATGGCTGACACCATTAAACATCGTGGTCTTGACCATCGTGTAGTGAATCATATCTTCGAATATGATACGCTCCCCGACCTGCAACTCATGGTCGAAGGCCCAATCTCCGTAAAAATCTCCGGCCAGGCAGCTGTTGCCACCCATGCGCCATGCTTTTTCGCCCTCCTCGGGGTCATGAGCACCGATTATGGCCGGCTTGTACGGCATCTCCAAGCAGTCAGGCATGTGGCATGCAAATGACACATTCAGCATGGCGGTGTTGACTCCTCCGTTGCGCACCACATCCTCCACTGTGGCTACCAAATAGCCCGTGCGCCATGTGAAGGCACTTCCCGGCTCGAGAATTATGCGCAAATGGGGATGACGCGCTTTGAAATCGCGAATGACAGCGATAAGTTCATCGCAATCATACTCGGCATGGGTCATCAGGTGTCCACCACCGCAATTTAGCCATTTGACCTTATCGAGAAGGTCGCCAAAATGCTCCTCGACAGCCTCGAATGCTTTGTGCAGATGCTCGGGACGCGACTCGCAAAGGACATGAAAGTGTAGACCCTCGATGCCTTCAGGCAACTCTCCCAGCTCTTCTCGTGTGACACCAAGTCGCGACCCCTCAACACATGGGTTATAGAGATCTGTTTCGACGGGCGAGTAGCGGGGGTTGATGCGCAGACCGCACGATATACCACGCAGCAGCGCACGTGCTCCGAAACGCTCGAATTGTCCAAGAGAATTGAATGTTATGTGACTTGAGTATTGCATCAACTCCTCGATTTCGCGCTCGGTGTAGACCGGTGCATAGGTGTGAGCTCTTTCGCCATACTCCTCATAGACGAGTCGCGCTTCAGCCAGCGAACTTGCTGTAGCCCCGTCTGAGTGTTGTGCTAATGTGGGAAATATGCTCCACATCGCACAAGCCTTAAGTGCGACGATAATCTCAGCCCCACTCTCGCAACGAACACGAT
>JAFQFG010000023.1 GCA_017398695.1 Alistipes sp. | reverse complement strand
TTGTCATCCCCATTTTATCAGGAGGTTGAATAAAAAGATGTAGTTTTAGGCTTGCGAAGCCCGAAAAAGCGGAGTTTACTAAGCGTAAATGAGCATTTTGAGGGCGAGCGTAACGACAAAATACACTTTTTATTCAGCCTCATCTGCATTGAGATTTCGGTTAGAAGCAATATACGGCCGATATGCCGAGATTTGCCAAACCGTACTCGTGGAATGCCGCATTTGAAGCTCCCTTATAGTAGGCAATCTGCGGACCTATAACCGGAGTCCAATCAATCGACAGCTTTACCGGTGCATTATTGAATTTAATACCAAGTTTAGCGCAACCGGCCACGCCTACATAAGCATAGTGCTCGCGACCGCCAACTCCAACACCTGCTCCTGCATCGAAGAACCACTCTCCTGCCGAAGGAGTCCACTGCATCTTGCAGACATTCCACTGATACAGAGCCGTAAAATCTGCCATCAAAGCAGCACCGGCATTGCACCACGACATACCAAAACGAGCATCAACATAGTTGTCATTACTGAATGTATACTCTCCTTGTGCTTGGAAACCCGACCCGATACGTGCACCAAGGCCCCAACCTTGAGCAGATGCTGTCAATGCGCAAAAACATACAGCCATTGTCATAAAAATCTTTTTCATAGTCATATTTTTTTGTGTTATACTGAAATAATATTTTGCTACATTGCAAAAATATAAATTTAATGCTAAACCTCACCAATCAACCATATCATATTCGCCTAATCAAACTGAAAAGTGTAGAAATACGACAAATGATAACATGCTTGTCCATCCTCGAGGTACAAAAAAAGAGCCTGTCATGATGACAGGCTCAAATATCTTCAAGCAATGTTGCCAATTAGAAGCACCAAGTTGCCGAAAGTGCACCATTGAAGAAACCTGCAGAGTAGAGGCCAACTCTGTGTGCGCTATCGCTTTCACCATAGGTGCCGCCAATGTTGATTGCGGGCGAGTAGTCAATAGCCAAACGGATAGGCACCTTATTGAACTTGATACCAAACTTTACCATACCTACAACACCACCGTAGCAGAAGCCCCTTTGGCCACCGATATTACCACCGACACCGGCATCCAAGAACCAACTACCGGCATTGGGAGTCCAGTTCCAATTGTAGCAATTCCAATTATGAAGAACAGCAAAATCTGCAGACAAACCATTGAAAAGACCGATACGACCCTCCAAGTATGCCTTATCTGCATAGAAACACTCTGCCACAGCCTGAACACCGTAGGTCGCACGGAGACCTACCGACCACTTCTGCGATGCAACATAATTTGCCGCCTCTTTCACCTTGCTCTGTGCCGAAACAGTAGTTACGCAAAACAGAGCCACCATAATAAGTAAAACTTTCTTCATACTCTTAAAATTTTAAGTTTGATTTAGTTATTAAAACCTTTACGGATACAAATATAGTGATTTAGAACATAAATCCAAATATTTCCCGTAAAAAGTTATTTCGTTTTGTATGAACAGCTATACTTACCCTTTGCCAAATTCAGAATTTTACTCTTTAGCAGATTGCGACGCAGAGGCGAAAGTCGGTCGGTAAAGACCTCACCCTCAAGGTGGTCATATTCGTGCTGAACAACTCGCGCAGGATATCCCTCCAACACCTCGTCGTGCTCCACGAAGTTTTCGTCCAGATAGCGCATCTTAATCCTTATCGGGCGACGCACATCCTCGTGCAGACCCGGCAACGACAGGCAGCCCTCGTTGAAGAGTGAGGTCTCCTCGCTACGCTCGTAAATCTCGGCATTGATGAAGACCTTGCGATACTCCGCCAACTCAGGCACCTCGTCAGCCCATGGCGTGCAATCCACCACAAACAGGCGAATGTTCTTACCAATCTGCGGAGCTGCCAAGCCGACGCCCGAAGCCTCGTCCAACGTAAGGAACATATCGTCAATAAGTTTTTTCAACTCGGGATAATCGGGCTCGATATTGACCGATTTCTTGCGCAGTACGGGCGAGCCGTATATAACTATAGGATATATCATATTTTATTACTCTAATTACTTCTTTTCCTCTGTAGGCAGGGGCGAAATATAATTTTTCTTACTCTTGAGCACCTTGTTCACCGCCTCGAGTGCCAGAGGCTCCATAACGGTGATATAGCACTCCAGATTGGGATGCACACCATCCTTCGCCCACTTCAGCGGCATGCCGCCATCCTCCTCAGTGAGAGCCGAGTGGTAGTCCACATAGTAAATCTTATTCTTTGCGGCATACTCCTTAATCATTACATTCAGGCGCTTGATATCCTCCGCAGGGGTCAACTCCTTACGCCAGCGGAATTGGCGCGACGGGGTCACCGAGCAGAGAATAACCTTAATCTTGTGAGCCTTTGCCAACTCACACATCGACTGGATATTGCCCATAATATTCTCGTGCGAGATGATGCCGTTATTCATGGCTATATCGTTGATACCGGCCATGATAACCACGCATCGGGGCTTCAAATCGAGCACGTCCTGACGGAAACGCACCAACATCTCCGAGGTTGTCTGACCGCTGATACCGCGACCAACAAAGTTGTTCTTATCGAAGAATGCAGGATCCTTACGAGCCCAACCATTGGTAATCGAGTTACCCATAAAGACAGCATCAATCTTGCCCACACGGTCGGCAATCTCCGAATTGGCCTTCTCATAATAACCGAATTTAGCCCAATCCTTCGGAGCCTTCTTCTTGTCGGCTGTTTGAGCCATTGTCGCACCCGCTACCAGCACAAGTGCGCATAAAAGCATAAAAAATCTCTTCATACCTTAATAACTGAAAAACATACAAATCTATTGTCTGCTATCCATGTAGGATTGCAAGATTATCGTTGCCGAAATCTTATCGACCAAAGCCTTATCGCGGCGAGCCATCTTACCGATACCGCTATCGATCATCGTCCGATGCGCTATAACCGAGGTAAATCGCTCATCGTAGAATGCAACCTCAACCTCGGGGAATGCTCTGCGCAGGCGCGCGGCCAACGGCTCGACAAATCGCCACGTCTCGCTCGGCTGACCATTCATCTGCGTCGGCTTGCCCAAGACGATGGTCGTCACATCATTGGCCGGCACATACTCCGCCAGCCACCTCTCCAATTCGCGCGTATCAAGCGTAGTGAGTCCCCCCGCGATGATTTGCAGGGGGTCACTGACAGCTATACCTGTGCGGCGCGTGCCGTAATCTATGGCGAGTATCCTACCCAATGAGGTGTCCTATACCCCAGCCGAGCAGATAGCCGACTCCGAAACAAGCAGCGATGATGAGGATAATCAAACCCCACGAACGCTTATTGTTCTTTATCTCGATTTTCATATCGGCAGGCTTATTTTAGAGGTTCAACTTACGGAACAACTTACGGAACGAGCACTCCTCATCGACCATTGCATGAAGAGCCTCGATAGCGATACGCTCCTGCGCCATAGTGTCGCGGTGACGTACCGTCACGGTACCATCCTCCAGAGTCTGATGATCAACGGTCACGCAGAATGGCGTGCCCACAGCATCCTGACGGCGATAGCGCTTACCGATAGAGTCCTTCTCGTCGTAAGTTACCACGAAGTCATACTTCAAATTATCGATAATCTCGCGAGCCTTCTCCGGGAGTCCATCCTTCTTCACCAGCGGCATAACGGCAACCTTCGTAGGAGCCAACGCTGCGGGAATGCGCAGAACTACACGCTCATCGCCATTCTCCAACTTCTCCTCACAGTAAGCCGCCGACATCACCTGCAAGAACATGCGATCAACACCAATCGAGGTCTCGACAACGTAAGGTACGAAGCTCTCACCCGACTCGGGGTCGAAATACTGAATCTTCTTACCCGAGAACTTCTGGTGGTTGCCCAGGTCGAAGTCGGTACGCGAGTGGATACCCTCAACCTCCTTGAAACCGAACGGGAAGTTATACTCCACATCGGTCGCTGCATTAGCGTAGTGTGCCAACTTGTCGTGGTCGTGGAAGCGGTAGTTATCATCACCAAATCCGAGGGCACGGTGCCAAGCCATACGGGTATTCTTCCACTCGTTCCACCAATGCATCTCAGTGCCCGGCTTTACGAAGAACTGCATCTCCATCTGCTCGAACTCGCGCATACGGAAGATAAATTGGCGAGCCACAATCTCGTTACGGAACGCCTTACCTATCTGGGCGATACCGAACGGCAACTTCATACGACCCGTCTTCTGCACATTAAGGAAGTTTACGAAGATACCCTGTGCCGTTTCGGGGCGGAGGTAGATGGTGTTGGCACCCTCGGCAGTCGAGCCCATCTGGGTCGAGAACATCAGGTTGAACTGGCGCACCTCGGTCCAGTTGCGAGTACCCGAAATCGGGCATACGATCTCGCAGTCGAGGATAATCTGGCGCAACTCGGCCAAATCCGAAGCATTTAGAGCCTCGGCAAAGCGAGCATGTACGGCATCTCTCTTGGCTGCAATCTCTGCCACGCGGGGTGAGGTTGCGCGGTACTGCTCCTCATCGAAGGCCTCACCGAAACGCTTGCGAGCCTTGTCGACCTCCTTCTGAATCTTCTCATCCTGTTTGGCAAGCCAATCCTCGATAAGCACATCGGCACGATAACGCTTCTTCGAGTCCTTGTTGTCAATCAGAGGGTCGTTGAATGCGCCAACGTGACCCGATGCCTCCCATGTTTTGGGGTGCATAAAGATTGCCGCATCGATACCCACGATATTCTCGTGGAGCTTGACCATCGAGTCCCACCAGTAACGCTTGATGTTATTCTTGAGTTCAACTCCGTTCTGGCCATAATCGTAGACAGCACCCAGACCATCATAGATCTCGCTCGAGGGGAATACAAAACCATACTCCTTGCAGTGAGCGACCAATTTCTTAAAAAGTTCTTCCTGTGTCATAATCTATATTGTTTTTGTATTTGTCGTCTAACCGACAAAGGTACTAAAAAATACCGAATATCTCCTCTCTTCACGAAAAATAACACAAATATCAGGATTATAACCGAGTAAACAGAGCGATTATTTGAAATAAATTTCTAATTTTGTATTGTCAAGCGGGTTGTACCGTTTGGCAGACATATCGAAAGTGTTTTCGCAGTCCTTGTTGAAAATGTGGAAGTTTTCTTGACCAAGGGATGAACGAACAGCACTCATTTCTTGTATAGTTACGGACGTAGCACCATTGTTGGTGCTATGCTCTATACTATCCGAGTGTGGGGCATTGTAGCGTTTGTTTTGGTCAGGTCTTTCCACAACCTTCAACAGATAAACGAAATTCAACCTCACACTTTCTTGTTTTATAAACTGCACGCTTGGGGTTGGCGAGCAAAAAAACTCTATACAATAATGAAGAGATTATTTTTACTTCTCGCAGTTGCTGCGGTAGGTTTTACGGCTTGTACTACCACACAAGTTATGCAGACTACCGAGTACATGGAGTCCTCGGCGCGTGTTCTTGAGCCCGAGCAGAAGATGTTGCTTACTCCGCTGATTGCCGACTTGCAAGTGTCCGACAAGAAGATCTATTACACCGAAACCGAGGCATTTGCCAATTTCGAGGTTACTCCGGTCTTGTTGCAGAACATTGGCGAGCTCAAGAAAATCGCATTGAGCCGTGCCGCACGAGCATACAATGCCGATGTGCTGGTTGGTTCGACCATTGATGTCGTGACCAAAAATTCCCGCTTGGAGATTACCGTCTCGGGTTACCCCGCTTTCTACGTAGCATTCCGCAATGCTAAGGAGGAGGACGTCAAACTGCTCGATAAGGTTCGACTACTCAACACTATTGATGGCGCGACCATTGTTGATGCTCCAGACTCGAAACTCAATGTCAAAAAGGCAAATATCGTTAAATCTAATAATTAATCTATGAAACGTATAGTTATTGTATTGGCAATAGTGGTTATAGCATTTCCGATGACCGTATTGGCTCAAAAGCGCAATACGGTCCAGGGTGCAATGACTATTACTACAACCACTATCGTTCAGCAGGAGAAACCGGAAAAACCGAAAAAAGAAAAGAAAGAGAAAAAGAGTTTCAACCCCGTGAAGAGCGGTTGGCAACAATCTGTTGAGGTGGGCTTGAACATGGATTTTAGCGATTATTGGCTGTGGGATGTTGGTGTGCATTATGCCGGAGGCTACCGAATCAACAACACATTTTATGTCGGATTTAAGACCGGTCTCGATTTTGTGGTGCTTGATGACGCTAGGGAAGAGTACGAATATTTTTATACTAATACTAATTATAATTACCAAGACACGTTCTTTCCAGCCCCATCTGTGGTAATGTTGCCCATCTACGTCCATTTCAGAGCCTATCTGACTAAAACAAAGCTTCAGCCCTTCTTCGCATTATCGGGCGGCGCCAAGATTGGATTCAAAAGGCCGACTGAAGCCGGTCCGGTAAACTACTGTGTAGAACCGGCATTTGGTTTGAACTTACGAGTGTCAAATCGTTCGAGTGTATATATGCAATTAGGTGCACCCTTGCAAATAAGGCCGTACTATATACCCGCCAGTCCCTACAATGGCTATATATCACGACGACTATCACCGGGTTTTTCTATTAGAATTGGTTATACATTTTAATTGTCGATGATTATGCCTACGCACATGACAATAAACACTCGTTGCTTGAGTTCGTGTCATAGCATTTAGGCGTTGATGCAAATTTGAGGGCGCAGACTTATCGGGTCTGCGCCTTTTTACGCTCTCTCCAAAGAAAGTCACACTCCAAGTCGCACGGGTAGCATTTTAATACCCATAAACCAAGTAAAAAGAATAATTGTCAATTGTCAATTCTCAATTGTCAATTATTCTGGCACTACTGTTGCTACACTACGCAAAAAATCTCGACATTTATGAAAATCGAAACCGGCAAAGGTCAAATATCGCTTATCGTCTTGGTGGCTATATGGTCCGTATCGGCAGTGGTGTCGCTACCCGGACTTGCCATATCGCCAATTTTGGGCGATCTGAATAAGATTTTCCCCAAGGTGGGCAATCTCGAAATACAGATGCTCACCTCGCTACCCTCGCTGCTCATCATTCCGTTTGTGCTGATTGCCGGGCATCTCTCGGTAGGAAAGGATAAGTTGAAGATTCTCTTTGCCGGTCTGGCGATATTCTTTTTAAGTGGTGTGGCCTGCCTGTTTGCCAAGAGTATAGTGGGGCTTATCGTCATAAGCTGCGTGCTGGGTATTGGTGCAGGCATGGTCGTACCGCTCTCTACGGGTTTGGTAGTCGACTACTTCACGGGCGACCGTCGCGTACGCCAGCTCGGCATCAGTTCGGCCATAAACAACCTGACGCTTGTCATCGCCACCGCGGTCACAGGGTATCTTGCCACCCGCAATTGGCACCTACCCTTTTTAGTCTATCTGTTACCGGGTATTTCGTTGCTTTTGGTCCCCTTCTTACGCCGTCAGAAGTCGGCTCCCGAGCCTAAGGAGAGCGACCAGCTAAAGAACACCAAAATCAATCTGCGAAGGCTTGTGGAGTTGATGGTGCTCTATTTTCTGATTACGTTCGCTGTCTTGGTGGTAAGCTACTACGCCTCGTTCCTGATCGAGGAGTATCACATGCGAAGTTCGTTCTCGGGCATACTCATCTCGCTATTCTTCCTGGCCATTGTCGTCCCGGGGTTCTTCCTGAACCGCATCATCGGGTGGCTGCGGGGGTGGTCCAACATCATCTCGCTTGCGATGATGGCCATCGGACTGTTGCTCTTCAGTGTTGGCAAATCGCCTATCGCAATGGTTCTCGGGTCGCTGATGGCGGGCTTCGGATATGGAATAATGCAACCCATAATCTACGACAAGGCGGCCATAATCGCTCCGCCCCATTTAGCGACTCTTGCACTATCGTACGTTATGGCAGTCAACTATTTGGCAGTGGTCGTATGCCCATTTATCGTAGATGGATTTCGCGACCTGTTCCACACCAAAAGCGAGCTCTTCCCCTTTGTTTTCTGTGGAGCATTATTAGCGATTATATTTGTTGTCGCGGTTGTCGGCCGCAGGGATTGGACCCTCGGGCTGGATGACTCCTACTATCAACCGTCGGATAAGTCTACTTCTTCAAATCGAGCAGAAAACGCATAACATCCCTCTCGTCGGGATACTCCGTAAGCGCAGGTCGCTGGGCAGTGCCGAAGTCGACACGTCGCGAGTGTTCAATCGCGTTTGTAACAACGCACTGCAACTCTTCTTCGTGTCGCGCGAGCCACGCCTCGACCTCCGCAAGCGAGCGGTAGCGCACAATATTTATGCGGCTCAGCTGCGACGGAAACTCCTCACCCTCGGTGAGTAGCGAACATCCGCTCTCGGCATACGGCACACCGCCCATTTCGAGCAGCGCACGTGTCTGTCGCAGGTTGTTTTCATATTTGGGACACACCTCTCGCTTGGCAAGAGTGGCATCGACCCCTTCGGGTGCAAAAATAAGCGACACATTGCGGCAACCAAGGCCCGAATAGCGATATATATCCTCGCTCAAAGCCTCCATCTGCTCACGACTCTCTTCACCCGTCAGCACCGCTACCGAATGGCGATTTCCGCGTAGCAGCGAGGGCACACCGGCAAAGTGCGTGCGGAAGTAACGATTGGCATTGCCGCCTCCTGTGGCTATCACAGCATCGATCTTCTCATCCGCATACTCCGAAATCGGGACTTTAGGCTCAATATCGCGCAGCAAGTCAATGACATACCCCATCAACACCCTATCCTTGCCCGACATCTTGACCGATGCATGGTTGCCACTTGCCACCACACACAGCAAATCCAAAAAACCGACCAGCGGAATATTTCCGGCCATAATTATCGCCACACGATGGGGCTGTTCCGTGACCTTATCGAGCACTCCGTACGATGCGAGCCACGGCTCGAGTTTCGCGGGGCAGAGCATATCCTCGCAGATAGCCCTCACGGCATAGCGCACATCTGTCGGTGTAAACCAACCATTCTCTGCCTCGGCACGGGCAATAACCTCACGAGAGAGTGCATCCTCACCGAAAGTGGCAAGGCGTTCTCCGAGTTGGGTAAATATTTCAAGCGGGCGTTTCATCACTGCAAAGGTAGAAACAATTCACAATTCACAATTCACAATTCACAATTATTTTCCTTTGACGACCACAAATAAATTCTCAATTCTCAATTCACAATTCACAATTATTTTCCTTTGACGACCACAAAATAGTTCACAATTAAGCCTCTTGTAGAGGCTTTTCTTGATTAGGGAATTTAGAGAGGTTAGAGAATTTAGGGAAATAGGGAAATAGCCTCTCCTTAAACTCCCTAAACTCCTTAAACTCTCTCAGCTCCCTAAACTCCTTAAGTTCCTTAAACTCCCTAACGACTAACTGCTTTCAGTTTTCAGTTTTCACCTTTCAGTTTTCACCTTTCCTCTGTTCTCTGTACTCTGTACTCTGTACTCTTTTCTCTGCCCCAAAATTGTGAATTGTGAATTGTTTTGCTATTTTTGTACTAACAAACAACAGCAAAACTATGTCAATGGTACTTCAATTCAGGATGCTCAGTGACGAGAACGACAACTTCGTGCGCGATTACGAAGTGATGTACGACATGTCACTCTTTGATTTCCATCAGTTTATCCTCTCATCGCTCGACTATGACGACTGTATGGCCTCGTTCTTCACGGCTGATGACCGCTGGGAGCGCATACACGAATTTACCGCAATGGATATGGGCGAGGTGTCGGAGGATGCCCCGACACCGATGGATAGCGTTGTGCTTGGCCAGGTCGTTCACCACAACCGAGCACGTCTTATCTACCTGTTCGACATGTTTGCCGAGCGTGCCTACTATCTCGAATTGACAGGCGCCAAGGAGGCCGAGGCGGGGTTTGAATATCCGCGTGTAGCGTTCGAGAACGCGCCGGCGCCCGACCAATACGACCCCGATGCCGTAAACTCGAACGAGGGCTCCATCTTCGATGAGATGATGGATGAGTTCAACGACTTCGACGGCGACGACAACTACAATGATGAGTACTAAGCGTCTGATAGTGGTGGTTGGAGCAACGGGCTCGGGCAAAACCGATCTCTCGTTGCGGCTCGCCATGCACTTCCACGCGCCCATAATCTCGACTGACTCGCGGCAGGTCTACCGCGGCATACCCATAGGTACAGCACAACCCACAGCCGAACAACTCGCAGCCGTAGAGCATCACTTCATCGCCTCGCACGCATTAGAGGAGAACTTCAACTGCGGAGAGTATGAGGTACAGGCTCTCGCCCGCCTCGAAGAGCTCTTTAGCAGGCACGACACGGTGGTTGCTGTGGGCGGCTCGGGGCTCTACATTCAGGCTCTATGCGAGGGTATGGACGATCTTCCGCAGGCAGATGAGCAGTTGCGGGAGACACTTGCTGAAAGGCTTCGAAACGAAGGCATCGAATCGTTAGCCGCTGACCTTAAGCGACTCGACCCCGCTTATTACGAGCAGGTTGACCTCTGCAATCCTTCGCGCGTACTACGAGCCGTGGAGGTCTGCATGCAGACGGGCAAGCCCTACTCCTCGTTACGCACGGGCGAGCGTCGCAAGCGCAGTTTCGATATTGCAAAGGTCGGCATCGAGTGGGATCGCGAGATGCTCTATGACCGCATAAATCGTCGCGTAGATATGATGATTGACGAGGGCTTGGAGGCAGAGGCGCGCGCGGTCTACCACCTGCGCCACCTCAACTCATTGCAGACCGTAGGCTATCGCGAGATGTTCGACTATTTCGATGGCACCATCACTCGCGAGGAGGCCATAGAGTTGATTAAGCGCAATTCACGTCGATACGCCAAGCGTCAGATGACGTGGTTCCGTCGCGACCCTGAGATTCGATGGTTTGCACCCGAAGCATTCGATGCGATGGTCGATTTTTTGGAGAGTTCGGCCACATAGCATCCATTCCGACAGTACAAGGATCATGGACAAAAAAAGAGCTATTCAACCGCAGTTGAATAGCTCTCTCTGTACTCGAAGCCGGGGTCGAACCGGCACGGCCATTACTGGCCACAGGATTTTAAGTCCGGCGTGTCTACCTATTCCACCATTCGAGCAGCCGGCACAAAGGTAGTAAATAATTCAAAAAACACAAAAATAAATACTTTTTTGAGCAATAAAAGGGCGGTACGAGTCTATCGTATCCGCCCCTATACTGCAGGCTGCAACCTGCAATGTGTCGCCCGTATCGGCTACTTCTTCTTGGGTTCTGCCTTAACCTTAATCTTGGTAAAAGCCTCAACCAATGCCGCATCCGAGTTCTTCGCAGCATCGTACTGCACAGTCACGGTCTTTGCCTTCACATCTACCTTGCAATCCTTAACACCCTTCTCGAAGGGGATGCTGTTGTAGACCTTTCTGGCGCAACCCTCGCAGTCGATATCGGTGCAGAATACGGTGGTTACAATCTTCTTCTCGGCCTTAGCCTTCTTCTCCTGCGCAAAGCCTGCGCCCACGCACATCACTGCTACGAGGCAGAGCATCAAAATCTTTTTCATAGTTTTTTTGTTTTATGGTTGTTTATAATCAATTACTAATAGAGGTTAAATCTCACACCTATATAAAATTTGCGACCTTTGAGCGGACCCCACACCACCGACGAGTTAAATGAGGTATCGTAGGGGTTGGCCCCCGGGGTCATCTTCTCGCCGCCGAGCAAAATCGGATTCTTCTGTCGATAGCCGAGGATATTCTCGCAACCGACATAGATATCCCACTGCTTAATCTTGTAGCTCACCTGTGCGAAGAGCATCGGGTAGGCAGGCGAGTAGTGCTTCTTTGTGATATCTCCATCGAGCGACGGCAGACGGCACTTGCCGTTATACTGCGCCGTAACATCAAATACCCAACGACGGAATTTTGTGGCGTACTGCAAGTTCAACAACGTCTTAAATCGGCTTACAAGCGGAGATTCTACCAAAGCCGTCGTGCCATCCTCGCGGGTAATGGTCTGCTTGGCATTGGTATAGCGGAATGTTGCAAAGATATCGAAGCGTTCGATAGGTGTCCAAGTGAAATCCACCTGATAGTTGTCGGTAAACGAACGACCATCCGTAGCGTAGATATTCACGTAGTCGGCACCCCACTCCTGATCGGCAAGCACTCGATTGAGAAACTCGGTACGGAAGTAGTCGAACGATAGGGTTGCATCGTGATACTCCACCAGGGTGAAGGTCTGCGAGAGGCTGCCTCCGAATGTTGCCACCGACTCCATACGCCGAAAATCGCGCGACAAGTTGTAGGCGGGATGCTCCTTATCGCCATCAAAGATGATGGTTCGACCCGTTGCCAAGATGCCGATATTGTCGGCAATGACATTGGTCGAGCGGTAGCCCATACCGGCCGAAGCACGCAGGATGGTTGTGGGTGTAATGTTCCACTTGATATGACCGCGAGGCGTAAAATAGGCCTTACGATAGAATGTGTTGTAATCACCACGCATGCCCACCACTGCCGAGAACTTTTCCTTAAAGGTATAGGTGTATTCGGCATATAGACCGATTTCGGACTCGAGGCGGTCGAAGGTGTAGAGATTCTTCACCGGAGCCGTAGGAGCCGAGCTATCCACACCAATAAGGCTCGGCGAGCGAAGGCTCTCATCGTAGCGATCGACCGTAGCCATCGCACCCACGATAAGTTTGTGACGGGGCGAGAAGTAGTGGTCGTACATCAAATTCGCCAGCAGAGAGTGCTCACGTGCCAAATAGTCATTCAAACCGAAGTAGGCATTCTCGTCGTAGAAGTTATAGTCTGCCACAAATGCAAGGCTCGAACGCAACTCCTCCTCATTCTCCGAATCGTAGACCGACTCTCCTATGGGAGTTCCGATTTTAAGGTAGGCATTGGCATTCTGATTGAGGATAGAGGAGCCGTATATCTTCTTGGTCCACAAGTCATCCTGCATCGAGCGTTTATAGCGGATATCACCACCCAGACGCTGGTCGCGCGTATACTTCGCACCCCAGCGAATCTGCACACCCTGCTCGGTCTGGTAGAGCCAGCGGTTGGCAATGTTTGCCTGATTCGAAAGCGGCATATCGCGCATGCCGTCCTTATTGCGATCGTGACTCTGGGTATCCATCGAGCCGTGGGCAAGAATCACAGTGGAGAGTTTTTTATCCTTGGTCACCGGAATTGCAGACGAGAGGTTAATCTCGGGCTTCAGCTCATCATCGAAGTAGATATTGAGGAAAAGACGCTCCTCATCCGTAGGCTTGCGGTGCTCGAGGTTAATCTGTCCGGTCATTGCCTCATGTCCGGCCGTAACCGAAGAGATTCCCTTCGATACCTGAATCGAATTGAGCCACATACCGGGCGTATAGCTCAAGCCATACGGCGAACTCAATCCTCGCATAATCGGTCGATTTTCATCCAAAATCTGGGTATATGTACCGGCCAGACCAAGCATCTTGATTTGACGTGCTCCGGAGATAGCATCGCTATAGCCCACCGTCACCGATGCCGAATTTTCGAATGACTCGGCAAGATTACAACAAGCCATCTTGCAAAGACCGGCAAACGAAATCATCTCATTCTTGACAATTCCGCCCTGCATCACATAGTTACCCAGCGAGCCCTCAACCACAACGCTCTCCATCTCAACTCCCTCCGTCATACGGAACTCCACACGCGAGAGCGAGTTATCGACCTTCAGCGTGTCGTTTTCATAGCCGATAAACGATGCAACCAGACGATCATAACCCTTGACTCGATGGATCTTGAATTCACCCTCGAGATTGGTACTCGTGCCGACATTCGTCTCGGCCCAATAGACTGCAGCACCGGGCATAGGCTTTCCATCGCCTCCAAACACAACTCCGGAGAGATCCTGCGCCACAGCCATCTGCACGCCTAAAATTGCACACACAGATGCAATAATGTATTTCACACTTTTCATTTTGATTGTTTTTGAGTTTTTACACAATTTACACATCGGGCCGCACGACACTTAACATGCCTTTGAGCCCTACTTCACTGAAAATTATGCAAAAACGGGAGGAGCCCGCAATCCTCCGACCCCCAAACAGGGTCCGTTGACAAGCGGTATCGACTGCGGACAGTTCATGCTCGAGTCCGCATTGTGGGAGCATGTGTCAATTGCGTAGATAAGCGAGCGTGGCAATTCGGCAACCGCCACCTTCATCAGTTTCAGCACTCGCTCACTATCGGCTGTAACACCGGCATCGGTACTATTTTCGTGAGTATGCGTACACTCACAATGCTGCGAGAGGAACGTATCACCTTCGAAGAGAGCACACTCCTCACACATACAGGCGTGGGTGGTATGGGTATGGCACGAAGTGCAATCGCACGTCAGCACCACAAAGGCATTCAGCGCCATCGCAAAAAAGCAGCTCAACATCATTATCGCTGCCGATATTTTGCGCCTAATCTCCATCAACGACCAAATTACACTCTTTAAGTTTAGCGATCCAAGACTCAGCATCCTTAGTTGCGGTAGCCTCATCCACCTCGTAATTCTCGAGCAGAATCTTCACTACCGTACCAAGGTCGAACTCCTCGCCCTGAAGCTCATTCCACAACAGCAACGAGGTCTCGTTCAGCGAGATAACACGTGTCACATCGCTACCATACTTACCTTGCATGATTACCACGTTTTCACCGGCAATCGAACGAACTTTATACTCTTTTCTAAACTTCATAACCACATTTATATGCCACAAAGGTATATTTTTTTTTTCAGACGGCATAATAAACGCTCCAATTTTCTTATCTTCGCGCTATGGAACAGCCACAGAGCATACACTCCGTACTACGGCACTATTGGGGCTTCGACTCGTTCCGTCCGATGCAGGAGCAGATTATCCGCTCCATCATGGACGGGCACGACACCCTTGCACTGATGCCCACCGGAGGAGGTAAATCACTCACCTATCAGGTACCGGCCATGGCGCAGGAGGGTGTATGCATAGTCGTTACTCCTCTTATAGCCCTTATGAAGGATCAGGTCGACAACCTACGCCGCCGCAACATCTCGGCCGTGGCCATTCACTCGGGTCTTACTCCTCGACAAATCGACATCGCTCTCGACAACTGTGTCTATGGCGACGTAAAATTCCTCTACATCGCCCCCGAGCGTCTGGGAACCGAGATATTCCGTTTGCGAGTGCAGCGAATGAAGGTGTCGCTACTGGCCGTCGATGAGGCTCACTGCATCTCACAGTGGGGTTACGACTTTCGTCCATCTTATCTTCGCATTGCCGAGATTCGCACTCTGATACCCTCCACACCGATACTCGCACTTACGGCATCCGCCACAAAGGTTGTCGAAGAGGATATTATCGACAAGCTGGCAATGGCAGAGCCTGCGATTTTGCGCAGCAGCTTTGCCCGCAGCAACCTCTCATATTCGGTGCGCGATGTCGAAGATAAGAACGAGCAGTTGATGCGCATCATCAGCAATGTCCCGGGCTCGGGCATCGTCTATGTCCGCACACGCGAAGGTGCCGAGAAAATTACCGCATGGTTGCAACAGCAGGGTGAGAGTGCTGATTATTACCACGGAGGTCTGCCCAATGCCGAGCGTTCACTACGCCAGGATGATTGGACCGAGGGCCGTACCCGCATAATGGTAGCAACCAACGCCTTCGGAATGGGTATCGACAAGGCTGATGTGCGATTTGTGGTTCACTACACAATGTGCGACTCGCTCGAGAGCTACTACCAGGAGGCGGGACGTGCCGGACGTGATGGCAGACGCAGCTATGCCGTACTGCTCACCTCATCGAACGACGAACAGCGCGTAGTAAAACGCTTCGAGAGCGAGTTTCCTCCTCTGGATGAGATAAAGAGCATATACGAAAAGGTCTGCAACTACGTGCAGGTGGCTATCGGTGACGGACTGCAGAGCTCGTTCGTGTTCAACATACATGACTTTGCCGCCCGAGAGCATATATTCATAGGCAAAGTCCAGAGTGCACTGAAAATCTTACAACAAAACGGGTATCTGACCCTCACCGAGGAGTTGGAAAATCCGGCTCGTATAATCTTCTGTGTCAGCCGCGACGACCTCTACAAGATACGTGTTGAGCGCAACGATCTCGACCACTTCCTGCGTATTATTCTGCGCATGTACAACGGAGTCTTCACCGAGTTTCGTGCCATTGACGAACGCGAGATTGCTATCATGAGCGGCTACACGCTCGACCATGTCAAAGAGCTACTCAAACGATTGTGGCAGATGCGCGTGATCCGCTACATCCCCTCAAATCGCTCTCCAATGCTCTTTTTCAACGAAGAGCGACTGCCGACCGAAGATATATATATCGCTCCTGAGAGCTACCGGCTGCGCAAGGAGATGATGCACGAGCGCTTCTCGAAGATGCTCGAATATGCTGCAGAGCAGGAGCAGTGCCGCAGTCAGATGCTCTCGGCATATTTCGGAGATACCGAGGCTAAGGAGTGCGGCATTTGCGACATCTGCATTGCTCGACGTAAGTCGTCGAAGGGAGTAGTCGTCGAAGAGGATTTGCAGGCGCAGATTCTCGCCAAGTTGTCGGAGCAGGCTCTCTCGGTGCGCGACCTTATTGCCGAGTTCCGCTGCGACCCGCAACCGATACTCGACACGCTGAAGGAGATGCACGAAAAGGGCATTATCCAAACCAATAATGACGGCTTGATGACACCAAAGGGATAGACCTAAATTATCTCTTTACCAACACAACAAAAAATCGTATAAAAAGAGGAATTTTTAGGCTTGCAGGGATAGACGAAGCGGGGGAATACTTGACGTATTTCCCTGTTTCGCATAGAGCTGTATAACACCAAAATTACCTTTTTACCTCTAAAACTCAAAAAAATCGTATAAAAAGAGGAATTTTTAGGCTTGCAGGGATAGGCGAAGCGGGGGAATACTTAGACGTATTTCCCCGTTTTGCATAGAGCTGTATAACACCAAAATTACCTTTTTAGACGATTTTTTTCGCTACCCAGTTGGTAAGCTCCACAAAGTCGGCAACAGAGAGTTGCTCGGCTCGCTGAGTGAAGAAAGGATGCTCCTCGCCACCGAAGTTGCCAACTACGGCCTTTAAGGAGTTGCGCAACATCTTGCGTCGCTGGCCAAACGAAGCCTTCACAACCTTCACAAAGAGCCGCTCATCACAATCGAGCTGTGTAACCGAGTTGCGCTTGAGGCGAATTACAGCACTTTTGACTTTTGGAGGCGGATTAAAGACCTTCTCACCAACGGTAAAGAGATATTCGATATCGTACCACGCCTGCAAAAGCACGCTCAAGATACCATACTCGCGCGACCCGGGAGGCTCGGCAATACGCACCGCCACCTCACGCTGAATCATTCCGACAGACTCGGGCACGAGGTTGCGATTTTCGATGATTTTGAAGAATATTTGCGACGATATATTATAGGGGAAATTACCGATAATCTTCACTCCATCAGGAAATTGCCCTGCCAAATCCATCTTCAGGAAGTCACACGACAACAGTCGCGGAGTAAAGTCGGGATAGTGCACATGCAGATAATCGACACTCTCGGTATCAATCTCGGCACCCCACGTCACTATATCCTCTCTGCATAGCAGGTATTGGGTCAAAACTCCCATACCGCAACCCACCTCCAACACCGTGTCCGGCTTATCGGCCGTGCCACCCGATAGCGAGTTACAAATCTTCTGCGCTATATTCAGGTCGGTCAAAAAGTGCTGACCGAGTGCCTTCTTGGCTCTAACTTCACTCATAAATCAATCTTTCGTGAGGGCAAAGATAGCAAAAAAGTGTTACACTTTAAGGAATGTATCCTTCTTGTAGAGGAAGTAGAGGAATAACCAGCACGCCACGACATATCCGCCCGCAAGGATAACATTCCCCCAATCCTCAGGACACATATCGGCCACACCGCCCAAAAAGAAACGGGCAACCTTCTTGAAATCGATAATCTTCTGTGCCAGATATATCGTTATCGAATTAAGACCTATAACCCTAAAAAAGAGCGTCCAGCGTCGCCATCCGCGTACATCTATAATGTAGTAGAAGAGCGCAAACATCAACAGCGAGTAACCACCCACCGCCACCACAAACGACGATGACCAAAGCATCTTATTTATCGGCAGTACCTCATTCCAGCCCCATGCCACAAGAGCCATCACCGCACCGGCCACAGCCATATATGCAGCCTTGCGATTACCCGACACCTTCTGTTCGGGCTGTCGCACCCACTCGCCCGCAAAGTTACCGAGCATGGCTGTAACCACTGCCGGCAAAGTCGAGAGCAGACCTTCGGGGTCGAAGGTATCGTATATCAACCTGCCGGGGAGTAGGATTCGGTCGATATAACCGACCAAACAACCCTCCCTCGAGAGAGCATCGGCACCCGCCACCGCATCGGGAGCCGACACTAATGCCGACAGTGCCCAATAACCAAGCAGCACAACCAACGCTATAATACCTCGTGCGCGCACACCACAATGGATGTAGAGCAGTGCTGCCACCGCCCATGCCACACCGATACGGCCCAGCACACTGGCAATACGCATATTCTCGAAATCGAGTTTGAAGAACCCGTTATAGACCACTCCCAACGCAATGAGTATCAGTGCTCGGCGCAAAATCTTGAGATGAATCTGTTTCTCGGACATCCCCTTGGCTCGCTGTGCGGCCAATGAGTAGGGAAACGACACTCCTGCAATGAAGAGGAAGAGCGGAAAGATCGTGTCATGGTGCTGAAAACCATCCCACTTGACGTGGCGCATCTGCTCGGCAAGCCAACCGGCAAATGGAGCATCCGAAAGTGCGCAGAGCGCAATCACAAAGCCCGAAAAGCCCATAATGAAGAGCATATCAAAGCCTCGCAGGGCATCGAGCGACCAAAGACGAGAGTTTTTTTGTTGGGTCATAGTATTAGAAGAATTCACAATTCACAATTCACAATTAAGATATTGCGGTTTTACGATTAGGAATGAAAAATTAACATATATAAAAGAGCGAATTTTAGGCGGACGATTTTTTTGAGCCTGAAACTTCCAAATCCCCAGATAAAAAAACGCCACCCCTCCGCAACCAAATTAGTGTAGGTAAAAGAGGAATTTTTAGGAATGTGCAATTTTCAAATCCGCAGTTTACTGACGTAAATGAGGAATTTGAAAATAAACCATGACGCCAAAATTACCTTTTAGATACAACTAATTTCCTGCTTCGCACATAAACTTGATACGCACCAGACGAATCTCCTCTTCGGTATAATCACTACCCAACTCCTCGATGGCCTCATCCAACGAGTCACTCTCGGCATCCTCCTTGAAATAGAGATAGATATCCTCAATCTTATCATCGTCCATATAGGTCTTCAGATAGTAGGAGATATCCAGGCGCGTACCAGAGCGCACAATACCCTCTATCTCGGTCAGCAGCTCCTCGAAGTCGAGGTCGCGGGCACGAGCGATATCCTCCAAATCCATCTTGCGGTCGATGGATTGAATGATGAAGATCTTGTTTCCCGACTTGTTGGCCACCGACTTAACGACCATATCCTGCGGACGGACAATATCTTTCTCCTCGACATAAGCTTTGATGAGCTTGATAAACTCCTCGCCAAACTTACGAGCCTTGCCGGCACCCACACCCGAGATGTTCTGCATCTCCTCAAAGGTAATGGGATACTGAATAGACATATCCTCGAGCGAAGGGTCTTGGAATACCACAAATGGAGGCAATCCGTGCTGCTTGGCAACCTTCTTGCGCAGATCCTTGAGCATCGCAAAGAGCTCTTCATCGGCAGCTCCTCCCTTACTCATCGGAGCAATCTCGGCCTCGCGCTCCTCCTCATCATAATCGCGGTCGATGGCAATCATCACCGAGGTAGGCGAAGCGATATACTTCTCGCCCTTGGCATTTATCGAGATAAGTCCGTAATTTTCAATATTCTTGTCAATCAAGCCCATAATCAGAGCCTGGCGCAACACCGCACCCCAGAATCGTTCGTTCTTATCACTGCCGGCACCAAACCATTCGAGCTTATTATGACCGTAGCTCTTGATTATGACCGTAGTGCGACCCATCAGCAGATTGCAGAGGTGATCCATCTTGAACTTATCGCCAATATCGCGCAGAGCCTCCAATGCCATCTTTAGCTCAGCCTTAGCCTCAACCCTCGGGCGCGGATTGCGACAGTTGTCGCAACATCCACAATTAGCCTCGGTGTACTCCTCACCAAAGTAGTGAAGCAGAGTCTTACGGCGACAAATCGAACTCTCGGCATACGATACCGTCTCGAGCAACAGCAGTTTTCCAATCTCCTGCTCGGCAATGGGCTTGCCCTGCATGAATTTCTCGAGCTTCTGGATATCTTTGTAGCTGTAGAAGGTCAAACAGTGACCCTCGCCTCCATCACGACCGGCACGGCCTGTCTCCTGATAGTAACCCTCGAGGGATTTGGGAATATCGTAGTGTATAACGTAGCGGACATCGGGTTTGTCGATACCCATACCAAAGGCGATGGTTGCCACAATTACATCAACCCTCTCCATCAGGAAGTCATCCTGATTGCTGGCACGGGTCTGGGCATCCATACCGGCGTGATACGCCAGAGCCTTGATGCCGTTTGCCACAAGCAACTCAGCCAACTCCTCGACCTTCTTACGGCTCAAACAGTAGATAATACCGCTCTTACCATCGTTCTGCTTAATGAAACGAATAATATCGCGCTCGGCATCGTGCTTGGGTCGCAACTCATAGTAGAGATTGGGGCGATTGAATGACGATTTGAAGACCGATGCGTCCGACATTCCGAGGTTCTTCTGTATGTCCATCTGAACCTTTGGCGTTGCCGTAGCGGTCAGCGCAATGAGCGGAGCCTGACCGATATCGTTGATGATAGGGCGTATACGACGATACTCCGGACGGAAGTCGTGCCCCCACTCCGAGATACAGTGAGCCTCGTCAATGGCGTAGAACGATATCTTGATTTTGCGCAGGAAGGCTACATTATCCTCCTTGGTGAGCGACTCGGGCGCAAAGTAGAGGAGCTTGGTCTTACCGGCCAGCACATCATCCCTAACCTGCTGAATGGCAGATTTATTGAGCGATGAATTAAGGAAGTGGGCAATGCCCGACTCGGTCGAGAATGTACGCATCGCATCGACCTGATTTTTCATCAGGGCGATAAGTGGCGAGATGACTATCGCCACACCCTCCATCAGAAGAGCAGGCAACTGATAACACAAAGACTTTCCGCCACCCGTAGGCATCAATACAAAGGTGTCCTTTCCGGCAAGCACATTGCGAATCACAGCCTCCTGATTTCCCTTAAACGAAGAGAATCCGAAGTACTCCTTCAGCTTGTCGTAAAGCATATCCGAGGTATTTGTAGTACTATTAGCCATTTACTCGTCCGATTTCACAATTTTTCAGTCAAAGATAAAACTTTATTTCGAATTTTTATCATAACTTTGTAAAAAAATAATTGCGCCATGCGACTTTTTACAACCGATTTAGTTAAGAAATACAAATCACGCACGGTCGTTGACCACGTGTCAATAGATGTAAATCAGGGAGAAATAGTTGGTCTGCTCGGACCAAACGGAGCCGGCAAGACCACATCATTTTACATGATCGTAGGTCTGATCAAACCCAATAACGGACAGATCTTCCTCCAATATGACGATGGCAACACTGTTGAGCTTACGAAAATGCCCGTATATCGCCGAGCACAGATGGGTGTAGGTTATCTTGCCCAGGAGGCTTCGGTCTTTCGTCGTCTTTCGGTCGAGGACAACATCAAGGCCGTACTCGAGATGACCGACTTCTCGAAGGAGTATCAGGCAGAGCGTTGCGAAGCTCTTATCGAGGAGTTCCGACTGCAGAAAGTGCGCAAAAGCCTTGGTATACAGCTCTCGGGTGGCGAGCGTCGTCGTACCGAGATTGCGCGTGCTGTGGCAATCAACCCGGCATTTATCCTCTTGGATGAGCCTTTTGCGGGCGTAGACCCCATTGCTGTCGAGGATATCCAGAGCATCGTAGCTACGCTCAAGAATAAGAATATCGGTGTAATCATCACCGACCACAATGTCGACGAGACCCTTGCCATCACCGACCGCACCTACCTGCTCTATGAGGGCAAAATCCTCAAGACGGGTACCGCAGAGGATCTGGCCAACGATGAGATGGTGCGTCGTGTCTATCTGGGCAAAAACTTCGAACTTAAGCGTAACCATCGTTTTGAATTGGAGGAGAAATAAATGGATATAACCATCCCTCAGGGGTCACTCAACGGAAGGCTGACCCCACCCTGCTCAAAGAGTTATGCTCAACGAGCCCTCGCACTTTCTCTGCTTGCGGAGGGCGAGTCCGTATTACGAAACATAGAATTTTGCAACGATACGCTCTCGGCAATACGCTGCATTGAGAGTCTTGGTGCTTCGGTGCGTCGCATTGACGATTCGACCGTAGCCGTGCGCGGAGGATTCGCCCCGAAGAGTTCGGTCTTGGAGGTGGGCGAATCGGGGCTCTCGACCCGCCTGTTTACACCCATTGCATCGCTCGCTACCGAGCCGATAGTTGTAAACGGCTGTGGCACCATTCTGCATCGTCCGATGGCGATGATGGTTGAGCCGTTACGCAAGCTCGGAGTTGAGGTACGTGACGGAGGAGGCTATCTGCCTATCGAGGTTAAAGGTCCCATCCGCGGTGGAGAAATCGAGGTTGACGGCTCGCTGTCATCTCAATTTATCACGGGTCTGCTTCTGGCACTGCCACTCGCCAAGGAGGAGACCACATTGCACGTTCACGGAGCCGTATCGACACCCTACATTGACATGACTATCGACACAGCCAAACGCTTTGGCGGTCACATACTGCATAATGACTACTCGGAGTTCTTCATCGAGGGCGGACAGCACTACAAGGCTACGGACTTTGCAATAGAGGGAGATTGGAGCGCAGCAGCAATGTTGCTTGTAGCAGGAGCCATAGCGGGCGAGGTTACTCTCGATAACATCTCGACTCTCTCGTTGCAGGCCGACACGGCCATCTGCAGTGCGTTGGTCCGCGCCGGAGCCTCTGTGATTAATGAAGAGAACTCCATCACTGTTGCCAAGCGCGACCTGCAGGCTTTTGAGTTCGATGCCACCAACTGTCCCGACCTCTTTCCCGCATTAGCAGCACTTGCCGCAGCAGCCGATGGGGAGAGTGTGATTATCGGCACACGACGACTCGAGCACAAAGAGAGTAACCGTGCCGAGACTCTGCGCGATGAGTATGCAAAACTCGGCATCGACATCGACATCTCGACCGACAACCTGATGAAGATTCGCGGAGGCGAGATTCATTCGGCAGAGGCTGACGGGCGACAAGACCACCGTATAGCGATGTCATTGGCAGTATCGGCTCTGCGCAGTGACGGAGCCGTAGATATCCGCGGTGCGGAGTGTGTCGAGAAGAGTTACCCCGATTTTTTCAAGGATTTGGAGCATTTGAGAGTTAAATAAAATCGGCAAAGGATATGCACAACGATTTCGGCAGAGGTTTTCACATCGAGATTGAGGGTGCGTCGCACTCGGAAAAGATACGCATCACCATTGATGGCGTACCGAAGGGTATTGCCCTCGCGGAGAGCGATTTCGAGAAAGATCTGGCGCAACGTCGTGCCGGAGCTATCGGCACAACACCGCGCACCGAGGCTGACCAGCCCGAGATTGAGGGCCTTGCAGATGGAGTAACCACCGGAGAGCGCATCACGATAACCTTCCGCAACAACAATACCCGCTCGGGGGACTACTCCCACCTGCGCCGTCATCCGCGCCCTTCGCATGTCGATTTTGTAGCCAACAGCCGCTGGGGTGAGGCGATAGATTTGCGTGGTAGCGGACAATTTTCAGGTCGCATGACTGTGGCTTTAGTGGCGGCTGGCGTAGTTGCCAAGAAGGTCGTAGGCTCACAAGTAGAGTTCGCGAGCGAAATTATCGAATTGGGAGGAGAGCGCGACCGCAGCCGTTTCGAGGAGATACTGCTCGATGCCGTAGCCGAAGGGGATTCGGTCGGCGGAGTTGTCGAGTGCAGGGTCAAGGGGTTGCCCATTGGCTTGGGAGAGCCTTTTTTCGACTCCACCGAGAGCATTATCAGCCACTTACTCTTCTCGGTGCCGGCAGTGAAGGGTGTTGAGTTCGGTTCGGGATTTGAGGGTGTACGCCTGCGTGGTTCGGAGCGCAACGACCGCATAATAGCCTCTGATGGCACAACCGCCACCAACAACGAAGGCGGCATCAATGGAGGTCTGACCAACGGCAATGAGCTCATTGTCCGTGCCGCCATAAAACCCACTCCGAGTATCGCTCAACCGCAAGCGACATTTAATTTCGAGAGCGGAGAGATTGAGCCTCTCATCATTGGTGGCCGTCACGACTGTTGCATCGCTCTCCGCGCGCGTATCGTTGTAGAGGCTGTAGTGGCAATTGCACTTGCCGAATTGAAACTCGCGACACAATGAGCACTCGTCGCGAAAATATCGAGCGTATCTGCTCGGCAATAACACCATTATACGACCCACGTGAGGCTCGCAACATTGCCGAGTGGGTCCTCTGCGAGAGCGAGGGCATTTCTCGTTCTCAGCTGCTTGTATTCGCCAACGAAGAGTCTACAATCGAAAATCTCGACATGGTGATTTCGGAGCTTGCATCGGGCAGACCCGTGCAGTACATTCTGGGCAAGGGGGAGTTTATGGGTGACGTGTACGATGTTGGCGAGGGGGTGCTCATCCCACGTCCCGAGACCGAGGAGTTGGTGGCGTGGATATGCAGCGACACGGCCGATATGCGAAGAGCCGGATTGGCAGGTCGATCGGAGGTCAGAATACTCGACCTGTGTACCGGTAGCGGATGTATAGCCATAGCCCTTGCACTCAATATCGCAGAGAGCAAGGTTGTGGCTCTCGACATTTCACCCGAAGCGTTAGACTATGCCCGACGAAATGTCGAGCGACTCGCTCCCGAGGTTCAAATCATCGAGGGTGATGTGCTCTCCGGAGCAGAGAGATGCGTAGATGGGAAGTTCGACATCATTGTATCCAACCCGCCCTATATTCCTGCAAGCGATATCGCGACGATGCACATCAATGTTCGCGACCATGAGCCTCATCGAGCTCTCTTCGTCGCAGACGAGCGACCTCTCATCTTTTATGAGGCGATAGCCGACTCGGCACTGAAACTCTTGCATCCGGGTGGCAGACTCTACTTCGAAATATACGAAAAGTTGGGCAGTGAACTCTGCTCGATGTTGCAGGCAAAGGGTTTTATCAACATCACCCTGCGCTGCGACCTGAACGACAAACCACGAATGATATGTTGTCAAAGAGCCTAAAGCCCAAACGTACCAAGAGCCCCGAGCAAGCCCTTGCGGCCCTGATGCGCCTTGCTGCACGAAGCGAGAAGTCATCGGGCGATGCACTGCGCCTGATGCAGAACTGGGGCGTTGATCCATCGGCACGGCAAGGGGTTCTGCAGAGGCTTATCGACGACAAATTTATTGACGATCGTCGCTATGCCGAAGCATTCGTTCGTGACAAGATGCGCTTCAGCGGCTGGGGAGTATTCAAACTGCGTGCAGCACTGCGTAACAAGGGCATATCGACCGACATCGTAGAGGATGTTCTGCGCATGCTCGACAGCAACAACATGACCGACCGTCTGCGCGAACGCCTCGAACGCAAGATGCGCACCACGAAATACACTACACGCTACGACCTGAAGAGCAAACTTATGCGCTACGGGGCATCGCTCGGCTACGACTTTGAGAGTGTCGGCGATGTGGTCGATACGCTAATTTCGGAGATTGAAGAATGAGATATCTAACCACCATCATAACTATCACCCTGCTACTCTTCGCCACCTCGCAAACCTCGGCACAAACGCTACCACACGAGGAGTATGCCTACCCCGTACTCGATGTGCGCAGGCTCTACTCTGCCAACTTCGGAGAGATGCGCCCCGATCACTTTCACTCGGGCATCGACATCAAAACCGATGGTGTCGAGGGGAAGGCCATAGTGGCTATTGCAGACGGATACATCTCGCGCATAGTCGACAAGCCCTCTGGCTACGGTCGTGCACTCTACGTTGTTCACCCCGACAAGGGCACCACCTCGGTCTATGCCCACCTATGCCGTTTCAGAGCCGACATCGACTCAATGGTTTTAGCAGAGCACTACCGCACGAAGAGCAACTCGCTGGATATCCCCTGCACCGCGGAACGCTATCCCGTATCGCAGGGCGAGATTATCGGCTACTCGGGCAACTCGGGCAACTCGTTCGGCCCGCATCTGCACTTCGAGATTCGCCAAACAGCCACACAGCGCACGCTAAATCTTGTTACAGAGAAGATTATCAAAATTGCAGACAGCGCTCCGCCGATAATCAACGGCCTATACTTCGTGGCGACCGACACCGTAGCCGGAGCTCCACGCCACGCCACGCCTCAACGCATACCACTGAAACGCACCGCTGAAGGCAGATATGTTGCCAACTCGAAATCTCCCATCCGGCTCGGAGGTCGCAGTGGCCACTTTGTGCTCGACCTCACTGATCGCAAGGATGGCGTCTGGAATCGTTTTGGAGTGTGGCGAGTGGCCGCAGAGCTCGACAATCAGCCCATTTTCGACTATCGGATGGATAGCTACACCTTCGACATGACACGCTATTGCAATGCCGTATCATACTACCCCATGCAGCTATCAGCCCGTAGCGAAGTCATCCGTCTTGCCCGCCTTGAAGGCAACCTCCGCGACTTCTATACAACGCTCCGCGATGATGGAGCAATACTCCTCTCGGACTCACTCGTCCGCGCAGTACGCATCATTGCCGAGGATGATTGCCACAACCGTTCCGTTGTAGAGTTGCAGATAATGGGCGGAGGCAGAGTCGAGATGCCGCATCTTGCCGACACGGTGGTTATCGACCGCAAGCAGCGATTCGACATCGAGCGTGGCGACGTAAAGCTCTCTATCCCGAAGGGAGCCCTCTACGAATCGACCCATTTCAGCTCGGGCGTGGGCAATCGGGACATACCACAAGATTCTACGCTTATCACCCTATCGGCCGCCCACAGAATAATGGATAACGGCACACCGCTACATCGGGCGGCAACGCTCACCCTCAAGGGTTACGTTCCGCATGACCTGCGACCACACGTAGCCATCGTCACCCTCTCGCCTAAGGGAAAAATTGCTTACGTTGGCGGGCGGTATGGCATCAACACCATCTCGGCCAACATTCGACGCTTCGGCGAGTTTTGGATTGTAGCCGACACCACTGCACCCTCCATCCGACCCCGATTTGAAGAGGGTGCCGACATGCAAGGCCGAGCAAGGCTCGTCTTTGAGGTCAAAGACAACTTCTCGGGCATCAAAGAGTATAGTGCCTACATAAACGGCGAGTGGGTACCGCTCGAATACAGCCCCACTCGTCACACTATGACCTATCATTTCAACTCGCTGCAGCCGCTCGGCAGAGGAGAGCACCTCATCGTTCTATTCGTCGAGGACAACTGCGGCAATCGCACCTCATTCAAACAGCGATTTGTACGTTAACCCCTCCTCGACACGGTGCAGTGTGGATGAACGCACCACTTGCTACTCGGGTCGCGTAGCGGCATCGAGCCAACGCACATCCTCCTCCGAGAGTTCGTAGATGGATGCCGTGCGATAGACTCCCGCCCAACCGGTCAGGTGGTCGTTGATACTGCCTCGCTTGTTCTCTCCAACGTGATATTTGCTCCAACGCGACGGGAATACCGCCTCGTTCTTCGATCCTATGGGGCGTTCGAGATGGTGCCAAATCCGACGCTCCTCATCGGCAAAGCCCTGCGTACTATGTCGCCACATCAGCTCAACAACCTCACGCCACAATGGCTCGTTATCAATCTTCGAGAGCCACAGATACTCCCCGATAAGCAGCGAGCCATACTCATCCAATGCCGGATGCTCGACACCCACGACATTGGCTCCCGCAGGTCGTATATTATAGATCGTAAAGTCGTCATCCTCATCGTAAATCGGATTTTGGATGTAGAGCCACGAGGCGAAATACCACGCAGCCTTGCGGGCATACTCCAAATATTTGGCATCGCCCGTAGCCTCATACATCAACTTGGCCGAGGTAAAGAAGGGTTGGATACCCTCCTTGTCGATGCTGGCGCAATCCATCGCACCTCCGAAGCAACGGAATTGGTCGATATCGCGCGTATAGTAGTAATTGAAGGCGTTGTCGATAATCGGCACAAGAGAATCATCGCCCGACATCTGCCAATAACGCACCAATCCCATCAACACAAAGCCTCCGCTATCGCCATTATAGTTCACGACCTTGCCTGTGATGCCGTCCCAGATAGAGCCCAATGCACCATCCTCGCGCACACCTGCACGCACAACCTCAACGATACGCTTTGCAGCCTCTCGGAACTCGGTAGCATCCATATTATGCTTCTCGAGCAGCACGGAGATTCGCGACAACTCGCTTATCGACCAACCCATATTCGAAGCATCGCGGTTGTTGTGTCCGCGCGCTTTATTGCTCATCAAAATTCCCGAAGGGAAGGTGCGGGTCTTAATCCAGCTGCGAAAGACCTTCAATCCGAAATCGACATCCTCGGGGCTATTATTGCGGAAGCCATACTCTATCGAGAGTCGCGCAGCCTGGAATACCTGGCATCCAAAGCCGAGCTCTCCACCGTGATCCTTGACATACTCTCCCTTTTTAAGGCGTTTCGACTGCTCCAAGTCATCCTTGTACCAACGATTTAACTCCGGGTGCTTGGCATAATCCTCGATAGTATAGCCATCACTCGACTTACCCTGACTTTTGGGATAGTATCCTATACGGAAGGTCTGGTCGTCGAGGCGGATATCATACCAATAGCCCTTATCGTCCTGTCTGCGCCCCCAATCCTGAAAGGCCTTATCCAGACGCATAACCTCTGCCAATGTGCGCTGCGACGGCACGTGGTGGTTGATCTTGCGCCATGCCACCGGAAAGACCTCTGCAAAGCCGTAGTGAGGATAGCGTGGGCGGCCCGTGCAGGCAAATGCCTCAGCCTCAAAGATCTCGCCCGGAGCAAGGGTAATATAGGTATCATAACGCTCCGAGAACTTCAACTTATCGGAGTAGGTCAACGGAGCCTCCGTAACGGGCCAATAGATTATATGGCGGAACGAGCCATCGTCCAACTTCTCCATTGAGCAGGCGCTGAGGTATGACATAGTGTCGCGATCCGAGACGAAGAGGGCAAAAACCTCGTCCTCATTCTCGGAGATGGTACACGAGGGTATAGAGCTTCTATCGTAAGCAAAAATCCACGGCTCGCCATCACGCTCCCAACCCTGCGGGATATTTACATTATCACCAAAGCGGTTGCCGTCATAGTTTGTGCCGGGGATAAGATAACGGTCGGCTTTAATTCGTGGCTCGGCGGCCAGGCGCACCTTAAAAGTTTGAGGTGCATCGCTCTCATTGCGCACACTAACCTCAATTCGCCACTCATCGCCACTGCGCTCGACATCACAATCAGCTATCAGACCGTCAATCTCCGGCAGGGTAACAACACTAAAATCTACGTTCGTAGAGCAAGAGATACACATCACCGCCCCAAGCATCCACACTGCGATGTGTGAAATCAAATTTTTCATAATATTGGGTCGTTTGGGATTATTTACTCTATGTTATTCGCTAAATGACTCGACCAGAGCCTTCAGGTCGCGCTCGGCCTGCTCTGCACTCTTAAACAGGATTCCGTGAATACCCACCTCACGAGCAGCAATGACATTTTCGAGGGCATCATCAAAGAATACCGTCTCCTCGGGGCGCAGATTATAGCGATCGAGCAGTATGCGATAGATGCGTTCATCGGGTTTCTGCACCTTTTCGAAGCCCGAGACCACCACTCCATCCAGATCTTTCATAAACGTATATCGCTCCTCAACTGTGGGGAAGAGCTCGGCCGACCAATTCGACAAGCCATAGAGCCTGTAACCCTCTGCGCGTAGCACCTTCTTCAAAGTTGCAGATGCAGGATACTCCTCACCCAGCATCTCGAACCAGCGGTCGAAGTAAAAGTTAATCTCACGCTCGTATTGCGGGAATTTGGGCACCAACTCCGCTATTCCCTCGGCAAATGTGCGATCGGAGTCCTGCTGGCGGTTCCACTCAGCATTACACACCTCGCTCAAGAAGTACTCCATCTCCTCCTCACTCTCGAATACCTTACGATAGAGGTTTCGCGGATTCCACTCTATAAGCACATTGCCAAAATCGAAAACTATATTTTTAATCATACTCTTGATATTTTTCTCCAAAGTTAACAAAAAATTTGGTTTAATAATCAAAAAAGTTGGTTCTACGGTGGTTTAGTTCCATCTTTATCCGTGTTACACACCAAAAAAAAGCCGTCTGCGCATTGCAGACGGCTTCTCATATAGTTTTGTCGAAATTATCGAGCGAGTACCTCGATATCGGCCTTGGCTCCGACAACCAGGTTGTCGTAGTCGCGCAGACCGGTACCTCCCGGGATAAGGTGACCGCAGATAACGTTCTCCTTGAGGTTCTCGAGCGGGTCGCGCTTGCCCTGAATTGCAGCCTCGTTGAGCACCTTGGTAGTCTCCTGGAACGATGCAGCCGAGATGAAGCTCGAAGTCTGCAGTGCTGCACGAGTAATACCCTGAAGCACCTGGTTCGAAGTTGCAGGCACGATATCGCGCACCTGTACAGGCTTCATATCGCGACGCTTGAGGCTCGAGTTCTCATCACGAAGCTTGCGCACCGAGATAATCTGACCTGCCTGAACAGAGGTCGAATCACCCGCATCGGTAACAACAACCTTGTCGTACAACTCGTCGTTTACGTCCATAAACTCCCACTTATCGACTACCTGGTCCTCGAAGAAACGGGTATCTCCCGGATCCTCAATCTGAACCTTGTTCATCATCTGACGAACGATAATCTCGAAGTGCTTATCGTTAATCTTCACACCCTGCATACGGTACACCTCCTGAACCTCGTTCACGATGTACTCCTGAACCTTCGTAGGTCCGAGGATGCGCAGAATGTCGCTCGGCGTAATCGCACCATCCGAAAGCGGCATACCGGCCTTCACAAAGTCGTTCTCCTGAACGATAATCTGGCGCGACAGGGGCACGAGATAACGCTTGACGTCGCCCTGCTTCGAGGTGATGACGATCTCGCGGTTACCGCGCTTGATCTTACCGAATGTAACCTCTCCGTCGATCTCCGACACGATTGCAGGATTCGACGGGTTACGAGCCTCGAAGAGCTCGGTAACACGCGGAAGACCTCCGGTGATATCGCCTCCCGACTTACCGACTGCACGAGGAATCTTGATAAGAATGTCACCGGCCTTAATCTTGGCGTTATCCTTAACAACAACGTGAGCCGAAACAGGCAAGTTGTAGGCCTTAACCTCCTCACCCTCCTTGCTAACGATCTTGATGACAGGGTTCTTCGTACGATCCTTGCTCTCGATGATGACCTTCTCCGAAAGTCCGGTCTGCTCATCGCGCTCATCACGATAGGTAACACCCTCGATAACGCTGTCGTAAACAGCCCTACCGTCATACTCCGAGATGATAACTGCGTTGTAGGGATCCCACTCGCAAATCAAATCGCCCTTCTTGACCTCGGCACCATCCTTCATAAAGAGGGTTGAGCCATAAGGCAGGTTGTGGGTATAGAGTACGATGTCGGTCTTCGGATCGACAATGCGGAACTCCGACTGGCGCGAAATTACAAGGTCGATGGCCTCGCCTTGTGAGTTCTTGCCCTTGATAGTGCGCAACTCGTCAATCTCGAGGCGACCCTCATATTTTGAAATAACATTAGTCTCAACAGTAGTACCACCTGCAACACCACCGACGTGGAACGTACGGAGTGTCAGCTGCGTACCCGGCTCACCAATGGACTGTGCAGCGATAACGCCGACAACCTCGCCCTTCTGAACCATACGGGCCGTAGCCAAGTTGCGACCATAGCACTTCGCGCAGACACCGCGACGAGCCTCACAGGTGAGCACCGAACGAATCTCGATAGACTCAAGCGGCGACTTGTCGATAGCCTCGGCAATAGCCTCGGTAATCTCCTGGCCTGCAGCGCAGAGCAGCTCTCCTGTAATCGGGTGAACTACATCGTTGAGTGCCGTACGACCCAAGATGCGATCGTAGAGTGTCTGCACCACATCGTCATTACGCTTGATTGCCGTAGCTGTCAAACCACGCAATGTGCCGCAATCCTCCTCATTGATGATTACATCCTGTGCTACATCCACCAAACGACGAGTCAGATAACCCGCATCGGCAGTTTTAAGTGCGGTATCGGCAAGACCCTTACGCGCACCGTGAGTAGAGATAAAGTACTCGAGCACCGAAAGACCCTCCTTGAAGTTCGACAAGATCGGGTTCTCGATAACCTGCTGACCGCCCTCAACGCCTGACTTCTGAGGCTTAGCCATAAGACCACGCATACCCGACAGCTGACGAATCTGCTCCTTCGAACCACGGGCTCCCGAGTCAAGCATCATATATACCGGATTAAATCCATCGTTATCCTTAACAAGCGTATCAATTACGACCTTCGTAAGCTTGGAGTTGATGTTCGTCCAAACGTCGATAATCTGGTTATAACGCTCGTTGTTGGTGATAAGACCCATGTTGTAGTCCTCCATAATGGCATCCGAACGGTCATAACCCTCTTGAACGAGCTTCTGCTTCTCCTCGGGAACGATAACCGCATCGAGGTTAAACGACAGACCTCCGCGGAATGCCATTTGGTAACCCATATGCTTAATATCGTCAAGGAACGCTGCAACTTTATCAGCACCTGCCTTCTTCAGCACGACTGCGATAATGTCACGCAACGAACGCTTCGTAAGTACCTCGTTGATATAGCCAACCTCCTCAGGAACAACCTGATTGAAGAGAATACGACCGATGGTTGTCTCCTTGAGTACCTCAACACGCTTACCCTCCTCATTGATGTCGTATACCATACACTTCACCGTTGCGTGAAGGTCTGCACGACCCTCATTGTAGGCGATAATAGCCTCCTCGGGACCATAGAATACCAAACCCTCACCCTTAGCGCCCTTGCGAGGCTTGGTGATGTAGTAAAGACCGAGGACCATATCCTGCGACGGCACCGTGATAGGAGCACCATTTGCCGGATTGAGGACGTTGTGCGAACCGAGCATCAACAGCTGAGCCTCCAGGATTGCGGCGTTGCCGAGCGGCAAGTGCACCGCCATCTGGTCACCATCGAAGTCGGCGTTGAACGCCGTACATGCGAGCGGGTGCAACTGCATTGCCTTACCCTCGATAAGTTTGGGCTGGAATGCCTGGATACCCAGACGGTGAAGCGTCGGGGCACGGTTCATAAGTACCGGAT